>NZ_CP013436.1 GCF_001718795.1 Burkholderia latens
ATGAAAGGTTGGGGTAATAGAGTGACGCCCCGCCCCTTGAGAACCTGCCGCATGCCGCACAAGCATAACGCCGCTCGCCGGCATCACATCCCGAAGATGGCGCACCGCGTGACGAACTGGCCTGAGTACGAAGCGGGCCTGCGCAGCCGGGGCAGCCTGACGGTGTGGATCACGCCCGAGGCGCTCGCGCAGTGGCGGGCGCCGCGGCGCACCACGCCGGGCGGCCAGCCGCGTTATTCGGACCGGGCGATCGAGACCGCGCTGATGTTGGGCAGTGCGCTGCGCATGCGGCTGCGGCAAGCCGAAGGCCTGCTCGGTTCGGTGCTGCGGCTGATGAGCCTGACGCTGCCGGTGCCCGATCACACCACGCTGAGCCGGCGCGCGAAGCGGCGCCCCGCGCTCAGCGTTGCACCATTGCCCGACGGTCCACTGGACCTGCTGGTCGACAGCACCGGGCTGCAGGTCTACGGTGCGGGGCAGTGGCTGCAGGAGAAACACGGTGTGAAGTCGCGCCGCAGCTGGCGCAAGCTGCATCTGGCCGTCGATGCCGACACCGGGCAGATCGTGGCGCACACGCTCACCGATCAGGACGGCGACGATCCGTCCCAGGTCGCGCCGCTGCTGGATCAGATCCCGGGCGAGCTCGGGCGGTTCATCGCCGACGGCGCGCATGACGGTGCCCCGACGTACCAGACGGTCACGCGCCACAGCGCGAGCGCGCAGATCGTGATTCCACCGCGCTCGAGCGCCGTGCGCAGCTGCGAGACCGGGCCGCCCACGCAGCGTGACCGCCATCTCGAATCGATCGCGGCACAGGGGCGGCTGGCCTGGCAGAAGGCGAGCGGTTATGGCCGGCGGGCCCTGGTCGAAACCACGATGGGCCGCTACAAGGCGCTGATCGGCGCGCGTCTGCGGGCACGCGATCCCGAGGCTCAGCAGACCGAAGTGGCGATCGGCGTGGCGGTGCTCAACCGCATGCTGGCCGCGGCACGCCCGAAGTCCGTTCGCTGTAAGGTGCACGCCGCATAGCCCACGGGGTAAGGGGCGCATTGCGCCCGGCGGCGCCTCCATGCACCAACGCCGCTCGCCGAGGAAGTAAACAGCCCCTCACGGGCTTTTTGAACTGGCCTCTAAGCGCAAACCCAAAGGCGTCCTCTCACGTTTCGGCCGTCGCCGACATGATCGCGAGCATCGAATCGTGGAGGGAGAGGGCGATGCGCGGCTGCCCAACGACGTGACACTTGATCCCCGCGTGCAAGCTATTCGCCTTGTCCAGACTTCCCGTACATCGATTTGTACGCTTGCAGCCCAGCTTCGTAGAATTCCTCTTTGCTTGTGCACTGGACGGCGGGAGCGTCCAGTGCGCTGGAACCCACCAGGTGATCCGGGATCTTGACCAGTGAGTGAATCTGCTCGCCCATTCGGTCTTGAGGCCAGCCAGCCGGCAATCTCTCGGTAATTCGAAGTGTTGCGACGGTCTTGTAACCGTAGAGCTTGAGACGATCCGCAGCCAACCCCTGCATGCATTCGGCTACGTTGACGTTATCGATTTTCATGACGCCACGCCGGGTCAGGTCAAGCGATTCTTGCCGTCCGGCGGTCTTCGGCAGATTGAACCCGCTGATTGCTTCAACGCGGCCATCCGGCGTGGGCTTCGTTGTTGCAATCCCGCCGCTTCCGCTTCCATTGAGATAGAGTTTTGCGCCCATCCGTTCAAAGTCAGTCGCGGACCGTTCTAGCACATCGCGCCCGCGATCTCCGTGAGCTTGCAGTGCTCGGTCGCGGGCTCGGACGAACGTTTGAGCATCAACCTCGTAGAAGCGCCCTGTCTTCCTCGCTTGCGACGACGGCGATCCTACGTCGGCTTGATAGGCCTTCAGCGGTCTGCAAACAATTGACTGCCCGTGCAGATCACTTCCGAAAGTTAGCGCCTCCCGAGGGACTGCGAGTTCCGCGACCGAAACGTCATGCGGACGGTATTCAGAAGGCTTGATGACGCCGCTGGCCTGCGTTGCTCGCGAAGGTTGCCGCGCGGCATTCCCAGGTTCGGCGGCGAGGCCGGACATACGGGCCTCAAGGCCTGCCCGTGTGTGACTGGCGCTCCTTCGAGTTCCGATGCCAGATAATTCAGCAAGCCGAGAATCCACAGATAGTGCCTGACCGGCAGGCGCCGAGGCACTCGGCTGTACAGGCCTGTTGGTCTGGTGTTGGAGATCATAAGCCCCTGATTGCCCTTCGTAGGCAGCAGGGTTGTTACGGCTGAAGCAAATTCCCATATCTCTATGTCTCTATAAGGTGGACGCGTCGCAAGCGTTACACATCCAAAGTGGAAAGTTGCCACGGCAGCAGCGACTCATAGTCGTCGGCGGTCTGCGCGTGAGGCAACGCAGTGAATAGTGTTTTGAGATACGCATACGGCTCGACGCCATTGGCCCTGCACGTCTCGATCAGCGAATACAGGTTCATCGAGGCCTTTGCGCCGCGCACGGTGTCGGCGAATAACCATGCCTTGCGGCCGACGACAAACGGTCTGATCGCGTTCTCACAGGCGTTATTCGACATCGGCCACGCGCCGCTTTCCACGTAGCGGATCAGTTTCGGCCATTGCCCCTGCAGGTAGTGCAGCGCCTGCCCGAGTTTGCCCTGCGGCAGTACCGCGTGCACGTTGTCAAGCAGCAGCACTCCGATACGTACGAGCACGGGGCGGCTGTCACGCTGCCTCAGGTCGTACCGCGCGGCATCGGTTGCGTCCTTCGCTCGTGCCTCGATCGCGAACAGTTCGCCGATCAGCGCCACGAACTGGCCGGGCAGTGAACCTGCGCGCTTCTCTTTGGGCAGCACCGCCTCGGCCTCGACAAAGTAGCGCCGTGCATGCGCCCAGCAGCCCAGATGCACGAGCTGGTTCACGCGCGCGATCTCGTCGTATGGCGCGTAGCCGTCGGTCATCAGCACCGCGCCCGGGCGCACGCCCGCGTACAGCTCGGCCGCCTGCGCGGTGCCGCGCGTCGGACTATAGCCGAACAGGCGCACCGGCGGCCCGGTGCCGTTCATCTGCACCCACACGAAACTCTTTGCCTGCGCGGCACGGCCCGGTTCCTTGAGCACCTGCACGGTGGTTTCATCTCCGTACTGGATGTCGCTGTCGAGCAGAATGTCGCGCATTAAGTTGATCAGCGGCTGCACCGCGACGCCTAGCCGGATCACGGTGGCCGCCAGCGTGCCGCGCGAGATGTCGCCACCAATGCGCCGCAGAATCGCCGCCACGCGATACAGCGGCAGCCCGTCGACGAACTTCGCCACCACGAACCGCGCGAGCGCTGCTTCGGTAAAGAGGCTGCGCGGGATGATGCGCGCCGGTGCCGGTGCGGTGCGCATGCCCTGATCGCAGGTGGGGCACGCATAGACCGGATACTCGTGGCGGATCACGCGGATCTGCTCGGGCACGATGTCGAGTTGCTCGCGCACCCGCACATCGATCTGCACGAGCGTCGAGCCGTCGTGTTCGCAGGTACGTTCAGCTTCGCTCAGGTCATGGCGCACCGTCACGCGCGGCAGCGCCGGATCGAGCGGACGGCGGCCGCGCCGCGTGCGCTGGTGCGCACCGACCGCGACCTTGCCATCGCTCTCCCGCTCGGGTTCCGCGCCGTCCGCAAGCGCCTCGGCCTCGTCGAAGAACAGGTCGCGCTGGCGCGGATCACGCGCCTCGCTCTTCGCGGCGAACAGCCGCCGCTGGAACAGCTTCAGACGCTCGTGATAGAGGTCGCGCTCGGTGGTCACCACGCGCAGTTCGGCGCGCAGGTTCGCGCGTTCCTCGAGCAGCGTGTTGCGCTGACTGACGACTTCGTCCCGTTCGAGAACGGCAGCATCGCGCCCGGCAAGGAGCGCGTCATACTGTTCGGCGGTGAGCGTGACGTTGGACATTGCGGCATTAGACCGCCATCATGTTCAGCGTTCTATCCCGCCGTGCGGTAACTTCGCTTCGGGTGACGTTTCATCGCATCGAGATTGATCCCATCAAGCAGCCATTCCAGCTGCTCGACACTCAGCTCGATCACCGGCTGCTCGCGGCGGGGCCAGATAAACCGGTCCGCCTCGAGCCGCTTCAGCAGGAGCCAGAAGCCGTTTTTATCCCACAACTGATTGCGGGTTTTCCGAAGTGGCCGAATTTGTCTGCGAGCCGCATCGGGACTGGCTTGCGGGGTTGGCGAGGGCGGACCGGTTAAAGTCAAGGGTTTGCGGATGCGAAAATGGCTGGAAACCATGGACGGCAGGCGATTCCGACGAAATTGAGTGAAGCGCAGTTCGAGCAATTTGTCTTGCCGCATCTGAGCCGGGGCCGGCGCGGGCCGCCGCCGACATTGCCGTTGCAGAAGATCTTCAACTACATCCTGCAGGCGCTCTATATGGGGTGCCAGTGGAAGATGCTGCCGATCGAAACGAATGCAAACGGGCTGCCTGAAATCCACCCCACACGCATCTACCGAATGATGCGACGCTGGCAGGCCGACGGCAGCATCGACCGGGTCTTTGCGGGCTCAGTTGATCAACTCCACCATGACCAGCTCCTCGACCTCTCGACCATCCACGGCGACGGCACGACGACGGCGGCAAAGAAAGGCGGCGACAACCTCGGTTACAGCGGGCACAAGCACCTCAAGGGCGACAAGGTGGTGGCCTTCTGCGATCGCAACTGCAACATCATCGCGCCGTTCGTGACGGCGCCAGGCAACCGCAACGAATCGCCCCTGTTGCGCGACGCGCTGCCCAGACTCACCGCCATGGCCCGTGCCATCGGCGCAGACCTGCAAGGCTCAACCGTCAGTCTGGATGGCGTCTACGACTGCCGCGAAAACCGCAAGGCGATCTTCAACCGCGGCATGACTCCGAACATCCCGGAGAATGCGCGCGGGCGCAAAACACCGAAGCGGGGTCGCAGGCGGCATTTCGATGCAGCCGTCTTCGCGGAGCGCTTTAGAACCATCGAACGCGTGTTTGCCTGGGAAGACACGTTCCGCCGTCTGCTGCTGCGCTTCGAACGCATCAGTGACGTGCACTATGCGCTCAAGACGCTGGCCTACACGATGATCAACCTGCGGCACTACTGCCGCCGCTGATCCGGGTTCGCGCGCCGCGGGCAGCCGTCTGGCCGGCGCAACGCGCCGTGACCTCGCTCGACCACACCAGCCCGATCACTTCGCCTGCCGCGCCATCCCTTCGCAGCACGAATCTTGCCATGTCCGGTACTTCATGAATCATCCGCTCCTTCAGCGGACAACCACTGAAATCCCCTCGAAACTAGCAACCAGTTGCATGCACCAACGCCGCGAATACGGCTTCCCGGAGAGCCATGCGGCCAGCTTTGCGCTACTCGTCTACTCGAGCGCCTGGCTGCGTCGACACGAACCGGGCGTGTTCCTGACCGCCCTGCTCAACAGCCAGCCCATGGGCTTTTACACGCCGTCGCAGCTGCTGCAGGACGCGCAGCGCCGCGGGGTTGAGGTGCTGCCCGTCGACGTCAACGCGAGCACATGGGATTCGGCGATCGAAGGACCGACGACGTCGGCGCCCGTGCGCCTCGGCTTCTCGCTGTTGCGCGGCATGCGCGAGGACGTCGCCGGCCGCATCGAGCTCGCACGCGCGGCGCGGCCGTTTGCCGACGTCGCGGACCTCGCGCGTCGCGCCCAGCTTGATCGGCACGACCTGCAGGTGCTCGCAGGCGCGAACGCACTTCGAGCGCTCGCCGGCGATAACCGACGCGACGCGCTGTGGCTGGCTGCCGCCGCCGTGCCCGATCGAGATCTGCTGCGCGGCACCGAACGCGACGACGCGGTGCCGGCATTGCCTCGGGCATCGGAGGGTCACGAGATCGTAACCGACTATCGCGCGATGGGCTTCACGCTCGGCCGGCATCCGCTGGCGCTGCTGCGCGATCGCCTCGCGCTGGATCACCTGCAGTCGGCCGAGCAGCTGGCGACGTTGCGCAGCGGCCAGCTCGCGCGCGCGTGCGGACTGGTCACGGTACGCCAACGGCCGGGCACGGCGAACGGCGTGCTGTTCATGACGCTCGAGGACGAGACGGGCCAGGTCAACGTGATCCTCTGGCCCGGTCTGTTGGAGAAGTTCCGGAAGGAAGCGCTCGGCGCCGCGCTGCTGGCTGTGTACGGCGTATGGCAGGCCGAAGGTAAGGTGCGGCATCTGATCGCGAGCAAGCTCGTCGACCGGACCGAGTTGCTCGGCGCACTGCCGACGACGGCGCGGGAGTTTTGTTAGGGACTACATCATTGAAGCCGAGCTAACGGAAGATTTACGCGAGCGTTTCGCCAATCCTACCCGCAAGCCATGCGGTGAAGGCAGTTTTCTCGAGAACGTTCTTGAACACCCCTTCTGCTTCGACATACGACCCGACGGCGCCCCCAGACGCTGCATATTGGCGCACGAACTCGCTCCGCTCGTCCGACGACAGACCGCGAATCGCAGTAGCGATCAGCTTCGACCTCGCATCTGCCGCGGCCTCTGCTTCATCGATCACTGCCTTCTGCGCCCGACGCGCGGACTCTTCAATCACCTCAACCGTCTCGATGTCTCCCCCGCCTTCGAATACCGTGCGCGCGTATCCGCCAGCATTCTTTTTAATCTTCTTGTTCCGAATCTGCTGCTCTACATACTGGGCCGTCTTCGTCGCCCGATCTGGATCATGCTGGATCCAATCGACAGCAAGTCGGCCCGAGATACCAAGCTTCACGAGCCGACGATAGGTTTCAGAATCGCGGATCGCGGCCTGCTCCTCACTATCACTCTCGTCGTACATCGACCGCTGCGGATTGTCCTCCACCAAGAAACGGATCTTGGCGACACGACGGTTCTGTCGTTCGTACTCCGGAGTGATCAATATATTCGATACCGTGTTTACTTCCTTCACCGCCTTTTTGATCACTTCCGAATTGAAGTGTTTGAACTCGTCATATGTTGACGCTTCGGCGCCGAGAAGCTTTCGCCAGATGTCGACCGATATCCAACCAGTCGACCCCGTGCGTTTGAATCGCAAGCAGTTTTCATACAAAGCGAGCGCATACGCCCCACTGAACTGCTTTTGAACGTTGATGTTGATGAGCAAGTAGATTTCTGGATTCGCGAGCTTGTTCGCGAGTGCGCTGCTGTACTCGTATGTGACGATCCCGTTCCGGATGTTCGCCGAGCTCAGAAGGGTTGTGACTCCCCACTCCTCGTCCCCAGCCGCATGCAAGATATCGAACTCAATCGGAGTGGTCGAGATCTTCTTGAGCGCTTCCTTGAGTGCACTCGTGTTCTTACTATCGAACCCCAGCATCTCGCTCATGATCCCAACGGGAATCTCATGAACTGATTTCTTCAACAGGTTGTCGTAGGCGTTCAGCAGTAGGACATTCGACAACTTCCGCCCAAGCAACCCGAGATCGCCACCGACATGCACCGTACCAACGTGCTTGCGAAGTTCGCTCGACGGCACACTGGCAATCAACGAGCTACCGGATTTTTGTTTTCCCACCGCCATGCTGTCCTCATAGGTTGAGGAGCATTCTAGGGCGCAAAAGTCATGTTCGCAAGCTCTTGCGGATTACCTTTAAATACTCCCCACAAAGCACGACTATTCGAATGCCCCACAAACCATGACTTTTGCTCGGTCATGACGCCAGCCCCATAAACCATGACCTATCGCGCAAAGAGACGACGTCCCCATATGTCATGACCTTTGCTTGAGCCGGAAGCGATCCGAAGCCCCTTGTTCGCCCCACAAACCATGACCTTTCGCGCCTTCCCCATAAACCATGACTTGTCGGCCCCTGCCCCACAAACCATGACCTGTCATGACTTTCTGGCCGCAGTGCCCAGCTCTCCGGCCACAGCCCCCACAAACCATGACCTTTGGCTCTGATTTCTATGCACCGTACACCGAACTCTGCATGAATAGTGAGCAGCGGCCGGACAGAATGGGCCGCCCACGCTCCCCATGAACCGCGACCTCTCGGGCGACAACATTTGCTGCAGGAGCAAGCCCCATAAACCATGACCTGAAGCGACTAAGGCCGACGCATGAGCGTCCCACAAACCATGACCTTTCCAATCGGGTGAGAAACTATTCAATAGTTTCAAAGATTTAGTAGGAAGTGTGCGCCTACTCACTAGTCGGCATCCCCCCCACAAACCATGACCTTTGAGACGCGATAAGGGCGCCATTTCGATAGGCCAACTGAGCCGCCCCACAAATCATGACTTTTTGCCCCCCAGACTACGACCTGCGACCATCCGATTCGCTCTAAGTCTCGAAGATATCCCTTTGTATTCAATTAGTTGAGGTGCGGTCTTAAGTTAAAATCACGCTGCCCCACAAAACATGACCCCACCCCATAAACTACGACCGAGCCGCCCCACAGACCCTGACCTTTAGCCCCATAAAGGATGACCGATCATCCGTGAAACGCTCGCCGGATAAGGAGCTCAGGAAGCTAAAGGTTTTAAAGGGGTTGTCTTTTAAAGGCAACCACAGGTGTTGTTCCTCTGTGAAATTTCGTCACCCTCTCCCCAGAGATCGCCTCGAACATCGGCGCCTCAACCCCGGCGCGTGTGGGACGGCCATCGGAAACGGTCCGGACCACTCGCGCACGTCTAGCGAATGACGCCTAGGATTGCCGACGAAGTAATACGGAGGCGTGGCCCGCCGGGCGCAATTTTGCGCCGAGCAACGCCCGACGACACCGAGCGGCGTCCCAGCTTCGCTGCAACTTCCCGATCAAGCAGGTACTTCGGCGGGCACCCCGTGCTGCGCAAATGCAGCGGACAGAATATCGAAGCAATGTCGCGCAGCGTTTCGAACGGCTGTTGAGGGGCTTTCAAGCGTCGCGCCGAGGAGCTCCGCCGCAGAATTCACGAACCAGGCTGGTTGGTGAAGCACCCGTCCGGGAAATGCCTTTTCCAAGGCATCGATGTAGCGCTGCGCCGAGGCTTGTGCGTGCTTATTGGTTGTCCATGCAGACGGCAACGCGATTGCACCGGGCATAGCGGACATATCAAGCGCGACCGCCTCGAGATCTTCCTCCGAGGCGCGGAACGGCAACAGCGTTAGGTGAGCTGCCGCGGCCATCTCCTTGTCAAAAGCAGGACGGTTGCCGCCGCCGTCGACAATGAGCCATCCATTTTTGGTGATTTGGCTCGCTGTCAGGATCTGGGCAAGATGAGCGGCGTCCCGCCCATCGAGTACGCCGTACGGTCGCCCGTGTTCTTTTACGCGTCGATGCGGATCCGTCAGGACATATGCCGCCGGTTGCTTACGGAGAATGGCACCGAGAGACATCAAATGCGACGTAGTGGTCTTGGTCGTACCACCCTTTTGACCACCGACATAAACGATATTGCTCATACTTTCCCCTTTTCGAGTACTTCGAGCATGATTTCCTGCGCGGACACCATTCGTCCGAGTTCCTGACTGCGTTTCGCGGCGGCCGCGACATAGCGCGCGTGCAGCGTTCGCGTTGGACGCAATGTCAACGCCATTGTGTCGATGACTTCTTTTGCCCCTGCCCTCTTCGCTACTTTCTTGGCAGCGGGTACTGGTTCACGAGGATCGGTGGATACCGACGCCGGGACGCTCTGAGCCGGCGCTGCAGGCGACGGGCCGCCGGACGGCTCGTTGACGGGGGGTTGCACAAGAGGTGCTTCACTTGCGGTGCGCAAGCGAGACGCCAGATCGTCAACGCCTTTTGCTGGTTTCATGGTTTTACCCTTATAGCGCTATAGCTGTATGCGGTTGTAGAGCTACGCCGTCAGAGCATTAAAGCGTCATGAAGGCATAACGCCGTAGCGGCATGCCATCATAACATCACGAACCGCGCTTCGGATCGATCGTTACCTACTTCGCCGCGTAACGTCGCAAATCCGCGACGCTATGGCGTCATGGCGGTATGACATCACACCGTCACGACGTCGTGAAATCGGTGCCGCCGTAATGGCATGATGGTGTAGTGCTATAGAGGTATAGCGCTAGAGCGCAACATCTCCATCGAGACCTCTCGCCGCGATGTTGCAGAGGTATGACGGCATAACGTCGCGGATTCGTGCCGTCATAACGCCATAGCGGCATAGCGTCACAACATCACAAACTTATAAATCTGTACCGTCGCGATAGCATGATGGCATAGCTCTATAGAGGTATAGCGCTATAGGCGCGCACCGACACTCCTCGACGTGACGCTGCAACGTTATGACGGCATAACGTCGTAGGCTCACGCCATCGTAACGTTATAGCGTTATGCTATTACAGCGTTATGAGGTTGTGCGGTCGTGATGGCATGATGGCGTGGCTCTATAGCGGCATAGCACTATAGTCCTCGGTCGGTGCCGAGATCGCCGGCCCTGATGTTGCAGAGGTGTGCCGCTATAAAACCATGAATTCATATCATCATGATGTCGTAGCGTTACGATGTTATGATGCTGTACCGTTGCGGTGGCATGATGGTGTGGTGCTATAGGGGTATGGTGCTGCAGACGCCGCTTCAATTGAGAGTCAGTGGCATGATGCTGTAGTGCTGTAGTGCTGTAGTGCTGTAGTGCTGTAGTGCTGTAGTGCTGTAGTGCTGTAGTGCTGTAGCGGTGTGATGGCGTAACGCTGTAGAGGTATAGGGGTGCGGGTATCGAGGGCGCCTGAAGATGGACCACTATAACGCCATGGTGCTGCGATGTTATGACGTTATAGACTTGTAGTGGTGTAGTGGTGTAGTGGTGTAGTGGTGTAGTGGTGTAGTGGTGTAGTGGTGTAGTGGTGTAGTGGCGTGATGCTATAGCGTATGTGATCCGCAATGGCGTGACGTTATAGTGGCATGACATTACAAGAGTGACGACGGCGGCAGGACAAAAGTTGCGAATAGGTGTCGGCTTGTATATGCTGTGGCATATGCCGTCCCGTTTGAATTGGAGGTCCCCCATGCCAACCCATGACACCCGCCACGCGCGCCTGTTTCGCAACGGGCGCAGCCAGGCCGTGCGGATCCCGCGCGAATTCGAATTACCGGTCTCGGAGGTCACCATCCACCGGGAAGGCCGCCGCTTGATCATCGAGCCCGTAGAGGCCGCGCCCTTGCGCGAGCTGTTCGCCCAATGGACCCCGCTGGACGAGACGTTTCCGGACATCGAGGACCTTCCGCCTGAACCGGTCGACATCGAATGACGCTGTACCTGCTCGATACCAACATTTTGTCGAACGTGATCCGCGACCCGCGCGGCGCATGCGCCACCCGGATCGGAGAGACCCCGCCGGAGCAAGTGTGCACCTCGATCGTCGTCGCCGCGGAACTGCGGTTCGGCGTCTGGAAGCGCGGCTCGTCGACGCTCGCGCAGCGCGTCGAGCAACTGCTCGCGAGCCTGACCGTGTTGCCGCTGCAGCCCGACGCGGACCGCTGCTACGGGCGGTTGCGGGCCGAGCTCGAGAAGCAAGGCCAGCTGATCGGCGCCAACGACATGCTGATCGCCGCGCACGCGCTGGCCGTCGACGCCGTGCTGGTCACGGACAACACGGCTGAATTCACCCGCGTTGCCGGGCTGCCGGTCGAAAACTGGCTGCGATCGGCGACATAACGCGGCGTGGCGGCCGCCGGCGGCACGGTGGGCGCCACCGACGCACGCCAGTGCGCCTGAGAACAGAATAGGAGCGGGGATGAACGGATTCGGCGGTGCGGCGATTTTGGCCTTTTCATTGACTGTCGGGTGCCTCGCGCTCGGCTGGGCCGTACCGGCGGGAGTAACGTTCGCCGCGTGCATCGTGTGCACGGTCAACGCGTCCCGGGGCGAGCAATAAGCGCCGGCCGACCGCCGCACGCATCAGGAATGTCGATCGCCGTGCCGCGATATGTGGGTGTGGCGAAGGAGATGGCGAAGTGACAACGCCGATGACGGCTGTCCAGCAGATGTACCTCGAGTGGTGCATCGGCTACATGAAGTTCCGAATTGCCGACGCGATGTCGGTCGGTCTGATGTCCCTCGAGGCCGAGCGCTACGATGCGCTGTGGACCATGCTGCAAAGGGGGCGGTACGGCTTCCTCGATGACGACATGATCGAGATTGGCCGGCGCCTGTTTCCGGACGCGCCGAACGCCCCGGAGGGTTCCGGGCTCGACGCGGCCTACGAGCACGTGTGTACGGCGCTTGACGACTGGTTGCCGAGCTTCGTCATCCCGCCAGGCCAGGTGTCGTTCCTGCCGGACCCCGAACTGCCGGACGGCGAGCCCGCTGCGTGAGCGGCCGCAGGATAGAATCCACCGTGTGAATCCAGAGGATCTCGACAATGAATCTGACAGCCTGGCAGTACAAGAAAGGCGGGTGGGGCAGGGGCGTGGCGGCCGGAGCGGCGCTGATCGCGCTGGCGTGCGTCGACCGCGGGCTCTCGGTGGTGTGGCCAGCGAGCTACGGGCTGGTTCACCCGCTGGCGGCGATCGCCGCGGCGAACCTGCCGTTCGTGGCCGCGTACCTGATCCTGCGGTCCTGAGCGACGGGCGAACCCGGCTGCGGCCGGGTTTTTGTGGTGCGTTGTCAATGCCGATAACTCTCCTTATCGGCATTGCGTTTAATGGCAGAAAACCCGGAAGGGCGATTTGTAATAGTGCTTGACCCGACAAAATGTCGTGCTACGATGCAAGCACACGACATTTTGTCGGGTTTGGTCCGGAGGGCCACCATGGAGAAGATCGAAGACGGCGTGCTGTACGTGTACCGCTGCCCGGCCTGCGGCAAACGCGGCGAGGTCCATCACCCGGACGACAGCTACGACGGCGCGGCGGCCACCTGCGAGAAATGCTACGGCCCGGTCACGCTCGAGTGGGACGGGGGCGTGACGTTCGAGATCGCCCCCCGCGTGCCGGCGGGCCACCCGCCGACCGCGGCCGAGCTGGTCGGCATGCGTACGCGGCATGGACGCACCCAGGCCGGCGTCGCCGAGCGGCTGGGCGTGACCACCCGGCAGGTGCAGCGCTGGGAGGCCGGCGTCGGCACGATGCCGGTCGCGTCCTGGCAGCTGCTGTGCCGCGAGTGGGGCACGCGCTTCCGGGAGGACTTCGCGCCGGCGTCGGGCCCGATGACGCGCGGCTGGGACACGCTGCGCGACACTGCACGCGACACCATCGAGCGCGGCGACGTCGTGCACCTGCAGGCGATCGCCGGGCCGCTGGTCGTGGCGACCGTGTGTGCCGATCGCGTCCACGACGGCCTGGTCGACGAGCACGCGTATGGCGCGATCGTGACGGGGCTGGGCGCCGCGTATCCCGCCGGTGCGCCTCTCGAACGCTTTACCCTGGGCGAGCGCGTGAGCTTCGCGCGGGACAACGTGATCCACCTCGAGCAGCGCGTGCCGCGCACGCAACCTCGTGACGGAGGGCAGCAGCATGACGACTAATCAGTGGGTGCTGTTAATCGTCGTCGCAGGGTCAGCATTCATCCAAGGCGTGGGCGCGTTCGCGGACTCGGTATGGAGACTGGTGGTGGCAGGTGTCGCGCTCGTCACCGTGTTCATCCTGTTTGGCGTACGCCTGCAAGGTGACGGCTTGACAAGCGGGCGTGCCCGTCGATGCAGTCGACGGCGGGGCGAGTGAGCGTGCCAGGTGTCGAAATAGGAGAACGGGATGGCAACAAGCTGGTTGTTGGTTTTGATGGTGAGCGGATCGATGGCGATCGGTGATGGCGGGTACAAGTCCGAGGCGCTGTGTCAGCGCACGGGCACCGAAGCCGTGGCGCGCCTGGATCGCCACGAGGCGGAAGTGGAAAAGGCCAACACCAAGGTCTCGCCCGGTAGCACGGTGCAGTCGTATCGGGCGCGAAGCTGGTCCTATCAGTGCCTGCCGACCGACAAGGGATAGGCGAAAGGCGCACGGCGGGCACGACGCACGATGCAAACGGAGAAAAAGATGCAAGACGCAACCAATACGATGCTGTGCTGGAATCCGGATTCCGGCGAGGTAGCGCTGGTGCCGTGGCCCGATCCTGAGGGCTTGTCGCGCCCCTATGAGCGGTCCGCGCTGGCCTGCTACGCGGAAGTTCGTGACATGAGCGTGGCGCAACGGCAAACGCATGTGCTGTCCGGGGCGATCGGGCTGATCGTGCGCGACCACTGCAACCCGAGCGCGGTTCACGATGCCCTGCTGGGCCTCGTCGAGTATCGCGACAGCATCCCGCCGGACATGGGCGAGTCGTCCGCATAGCTCGACAGTGAATTGCAGCGACATCTGGATCCGCGTCGACCTGGATAGCCACTTTTGTGCGTCGTTTGAACACCTGTAGGGGGTCCATTCCCTACGAGCAAGGTGCTCATATGAACCGCGAAACGGTAACTGGTTGGCTGAACTTCATCGTCGCAGTGATGAGAGCAGGATGGTGGGCGTACCAGGTGATCGTCCTGATCGACCATCTGCCCCACTAAAGTTCCGCCCGCCCCGCGTGGGGCGGGCACTTTCGTACCCAATGGAGCGGCATGAACGGCGAGCAAACCTGGAACCGGCTGGACCTTGCGCAGGAGCAGCTCGAACTCGCGGTCACGTTGTTTCTCGAGCGACGCAGTTACGCAGCCGCCATCACGCTAGCCGGCGCCGCCGAGCGCGTGTTCGGCGACGCGCTGGCCGCCGGAAAGCAGCCGCACAACCTGGACCGGCAGTGGGAACAAATGGAGCCGCTCGCGCGTTGGCTCGCACCCTACGCGCCCCAGAAGAAGGCGGACCTTCGGATCGAACAGAACCGTGTGTTCGATGCGTTGCGCCATTGGGATCGCGCGCCGACGATCGAACTCGTCGCCGATCTCGAGGCGGCCGCCTGCTGGATGCTGGTGCGTGCGTTCGACAACGCGCAGCGGCTCGGCCGCACGGTCGCCGGTTACGACGCATTCAACGACTGGTTCGTCGAACACGTGGTCGGCATATAGTCTTCGACTTTGATTCACGGTCGACGACGCGTACGAGGTGCGCAGCGCGCCACGAAGGGCGAGAGCGCCTCCGCACGGACAAGGAGAGACGACTTGGGCAGCAAGCGATTTCGGAACAAGACGTGCGTGTATTGCGGGTTGGAGGGAGGCGCGAATACGGCCGACCATGTGATCGCGCGCGAGTTTTTTCTCATGGCCGGTCGCGACAACCTCCCGAAGGTGCCGGCCTGTCAAGAATGCAACACAGTGAAGTCGCGCCTCGAACACTACGTGCTGTCCGTTTTGCTCATGGGGAGCGTACACGATGATGCGATCGAGGCGCTCGCCACGCAGCTCGGTCCGCGACTTGCCAAAAATGACGCGTTGAGCCGCGCGCTGCTTATCGGGCAGCGCGATCGCTTTATCAGGCAACCTGACGGCAACTGGTCCACCGGGATGTCGGTGCCATTCGACGGCGAGAAGTTGGCCATCTTGTGCTGCTACATCGCGCTCGGGCTCGCCTGGCACCACTGGCATCTCCAGATTGCGCCGCTCGCGGTAGCGTCCGCGAACATGTTTACGGGAACGGGGCAGGCGACTTTCGAAGACCTGTTGGCGCGATGCGAGGCCGGCGGCCGAGTCGAGCACACGATCGGTAACGGCGTATTCGAGTACCGCGGCGTGTATCTGCGCACCAATCCGCGCATCACCTTATGGCAGATGAGGTTCTTTGGCGGAGTCGAGCTCGGCACGTATCGCCAACGAGGCCAGACGGCACGCAGCCTGTTCGTCGCGACCAACGACGACCCGGATTGGATCGCGGCACGAAACGCGCGACGTGTGCCGGGTCGCGCGCCGATTGGACTTGGTGCGGCAGACGACGAACGAGCCGCCTCGGCACCGACCGGACCCGCGTGATTTCGCCGCTGCCGCGTAGGATCGATCCAGACCACTACGGCAATCGCTTGATTTACATACATAACGAGGAAACCATCCATGATCGAAGTCCAGCGCCTGCAGGCCGGCGTCCTACTCGCAGGCCCGCATTACATGATCCAGCTGACCCCGGTCAGCTCGGCCGACTCGCTCGGTTCGCCAACCGTGAGTGTCAGTGTGCTGGCGCGCCCCGCGCTGACCGGGGATGATCGCAATGTGCGTCTGGAGGCGTACGACGTTCGGCATGAGTTCCGGTTGGTCGACATCGCGGTCGACCCGCATGAAATGCGCTGCCTGCGCATCGCGTACGAGCGTGCACCGGGGTTCCGCGAGGGCTTCACGCTGGCGCTCGAGGACGGCATGGCCGAGCAGCTGGCGGCCTATTTGCCGCGCATCGATCTGATCAGCCTGGTCGCAGTCGGTGTAGGCGACGCCGTCAAGCCGATGCTCGGCCGTGCGCCGGCGCCGCACGAGCAGGCGGTGATCGCTGACGTTGTGGCCAGCACGGTGCTCGACCAGAGCACGCCGGCACAGGCGATGGCGTTCGCGATGGGGTTCGGCAGTGAGTGCGTGTTTTCGGAGACTCGGGGCGACCATCCGGACTATGTCGCGCTCGGCGCCGCGCTGCGCACCCCCGCAATCGTCGCGATCCTGCAGGAAGGCCAGCGAGTCCGATGATGCGCTACCCGAACTGCGCCGCAGCGCCGATCGAGGAATATGCAACCGATCTGGAGGACATGATGTTTCGCAATTGGATGGCGAGGTTATCGTGCCTGATGGGAGTGCATCGCTGGGTCCAGCATACCCATTACCACTATATTCTGAATGACAGCGGGCTACACGCGTACCAGTGCGAACGGTGTGACAAGGTGCGCTCGTCGAATTTTCCGAGCCGATGAGAAAAGCGACCTTCCGAAACCGCCGGCCGTTGACCAAGGCAAAGCTGCTGCCGATCCCGGCTGCGGAACTGCGCCGGATCCAGCTGAAACATCACCTGGCGCTCGCCGCGCTGCGCGATGCGCACGCCGACGTCGCCCAGCTGGCGACGCTGCTGAATGCGATCTACCTCGCGTACTTCCTCGATCCGGTGGATCCGGAACCATTCCGGCGCGCCGAGGCGGCGATCCACGACTGCATCGACCGCGCCGAGCGCGGCGGTCCGAGTGTGCTGAGCGACCTCGAGCGCGCTGCGGTCGAGCACGCGCTTGCGCGCCTGGACGCGCAACTGGCCGCGGTGCCGATGCACCGCTACGTCGCGGCATTCGAGCAGCTGCAGCGCGCGACCACGGCCGAGGCGATCGCGTCACCCATCCCTGCAGGCTGAACCATGGCCAATCGTCCCCAGCAGCTGGCCCAGGTGCCGTTGCGCAGCTACAGCCGAACCGAATTCACGGCGCTGCGAGCGCGCGTGAAAGGCTTGCCGATCGAGACGATCGAGCGGCTGTACTTCGATCGCGATGCTGCCGAACCGGTTGACGTCGCGCAGTTGCTGCGCACCATGCGCGATGACCTGGTGGCGGCTGCGCTGCGCGACGGTTCGCCGGTATTGAAATCTCACCTGCAGGCGGCGATCGAGAAATACGGCGAGCCGCGCCTGACGCCCGTGTCGCTGCAGCTGATCGAGCAGGTCGCCGCGCAGTGGGCGATCGCGCTGCCGCAGGCCGAGCATCCCGTCGGCCGTTGGTTCCGCTCGATCGTCGCCGCGCGCCTGGAGGGCGAGGGCATCCACACGCTCGGCGAGCTCGTCGCGTTCGTGAACCGCCGCGGCGGGCAGTGGTGGCGATCGGTACCACGCATCGGTGTCGGCCGGGCGCGTGTGCTGGTTGCCTGGCTGCGGCGTCACGCGGCGCCGATCGGCGCCGCTGTCGAGGTCGACGTCGACGCCGGCGACGCGCTTGCGCCGACGTCCGCAGGCGTCACCGCCGGCGCTGGACAGCTGGCGCCGCTCGAGCGCCTCGCGCTGCCCGACGCGCTGTCCGGGGCGCACGGTGCGAACCGGGCGCCCGTATTCGCGTATCTGGGTGCCGCGCACGATCTGGATGCGGTGCGCGCGTACTTGCATCGATACGACGACCGACCCGCGACGCAGCGAGTCTACAAGAAGGAGCTCGAGCGGCTCGTGTTGTGGTGCGTGGCGGAGCGCAGCGTCGCGTTGTCGTCAATGCGCGTCGAGGATTGCGAGGCGTACAAGGCGTTTCTCGCGGCGCCGGGCGAGCGCTTTACGGGGCCGCCAGTCGCGCGCACGAGTCGCCAGTGGCGGCCATTCGCGCCGGGCGGCCTCGCACCGGAAAGCCAGCGCTACGCGGTGCGTGCGATTCGTGCGGCGTTCACGTGGCTGGTCGCCGTGCGGTATCTGGCCGGCAACCCGTGGGCGGCCGTCTCCGATCCTAGCGTCGTCAAGCGCGTGCGTAAGCTGCAGGTCGAGCGGGCGCTCCCGCTCAGCCTTTGGACGCGCGTCCGCGCGACGCTGGCCGAACGCGGCGAGCTGCAGGGCCCGAGCGGACCGCGCTGGCGCGCCGCGCGTGCGCTGTTGCTGCTGATGGGAGACGGCGGCCTGCGGATCGCCGAGGCGGCCGCGGTGACGCGTGCGGCGCTGGTCTGGATGCCGGCGGAGGACGACACGCCGGCCAGTTGGTTGCTCGAGGTGATCGGCAAGGGCAACAAGCAGCGTTACGTGCCGATCAGCGACGAGTGTGTCGACGCGCTGCGCGCGCACTGGCGCGATCGCGGCCAGGATCTCGACGAGGCCACCGCGACCAAGCCGCCCGGCTTGCCGCTGGTGGCGCCGCTGGTGATCCCGCCGACGCCGCGGGCCCTTGAGAAATTCGGTGAGCCCGTCGACACAACCGAAGAGGGGGCTGGCACCGCAACCGGAGCGGGCTACTCTGTACGCGGCGCGCGCGGACTCACGCAATGGGCGATCGCGCAACTGCTCGAGGTGATGGAGGATCTTTCCGAACCGGAGCGCCGTAAGCTGGCCAGCACATCGCCTCACGCATTTCGCCACACGGTCGGCACCCAGATGTTGGCTGCGGGCGTCGCGCTCGAGGTCGTACAGCGCACGCTCGGTCACGCGTCGCTCGGCACGACGTCGATCTACGTGTCGCCGGAAGAGGCGCGGATGCGCCGGGAGGCGGCGAAGTATCACGCGCGGCTGGCGGCTGGCGCGGCCAAGCGAGCGGGGTAACTCAGGGTAACGTCTGCCCGTTCCCGTATGCTCTTGGCGCAGGCTGCTGAGCCAGTACGCGACCGCAGTGGGTTCGCGCCGCGTGAATTCAAAATAACGAGGAGAAACCAATGAAACTGGATGCTCTGGAGGTGCTGGAAGGGTATTTCTGGCGGCCGGGTGATACCGAAACGCTGAGCGGCCGCCTGCGTATTTCCGAGGTGGGGAAGGGGGAGCTGGAATTGCTGGGCGCTTTTGACGGGTCGTTGGGCGCGTTCACCCCGGAGTCCGCCAACGTCGCCATGATTCATGGGTTGATCGAAGGCGGGGAGGTGACGCTTTACGATTGCTTCTATATCAAGCGAAGCTTGGGTATTGGCACGGTATCGCGTTCGAAGTTACGGGTGGGCCCGGTATTTCGTGGGGCACACCTCCCGGCGAAAGCCGACGTCCGTTTCAGTGAACTCGATCTGGCGATTTCGGGTTTGGGCGACTGGCTTCAAATTCGCGGGATCACATCGCGGCTCGAATTCGACGCTGCCAGCAATACGTTGAAGTCGGTGAGCGTCAGCTATATTCCACCACCGGTGATTCACGTGGTCGTGCCTGGCCTGCGCATCGGATTCGAATTCCGATGCACCGCGCCCTTTGGCGGTCAGTCGAGTGGCGCGGCCATCACGCAACAAGCGCGCATGACGATCGCGCCCGACGTACCGTTGCCGTTTGAGGCGCTGCTCGAGCAAGCCGGGCGCCTTGTCAACTTTCTGTCATTCGCGGCAGACGAAGTGCTGTCGATCGAGGCAATCGAGGCCCTTTCGCCGAACGCCACCATCGATTTGGACTCGGGGACCAAGCCTCTCCCGCTCAAGGTGTTTTTCGAGACCAGTACAGAGACGACGACAGTCGATCTCCATCGCCACACCATGCTGTTTGCTTATCCGGACGTGGCCGGCCAGTTGGCGCAGATGATGGCGGTCTGGCTCGAACGTCATGAGGTGCTGGCGCCGGCGTTCAATCTGTATTTCGGGGTTCGCTCAGGGCGGCATTCGTATCTGGAGAGCGCATTCCTGTCGATCGCGCAGGCGCTGGAGACGCTGCACGATCGAACAACCGACGCGACGCTCGAGTCGCCGGAGGAATTTGCGAAGCGGGTCGAGCGGATCATGGCCGGTTGCCCGCAAGAGTATCAGGAATGGCTCGCCGAGGAACTCGCCTACGCCAACAAACCGACGCTGCGCAACCGGTTGAAAGCCATGCTGAAACCTTTCGCGGGACATTTCGGCAACGCGGAGGCCCGAAAGAAGTTCATCGACAGGGCGGTCGATACGCGAAACTACCTCACCCATTACGATCCCCGGCTGGCCGAGCGCGCGGCGCAGGGCGTGGAGATCTATTATCTGACGACGAAGCTCGAGGCACTGTTTCAACTGCAGCTGCTGTCGATGGTCGGTGTCACGGATGCACAAATCGCCGCGCTGGTCACGTCGAATCAAAAACTGCGCCACCGACTCGGGATGGTGGGAAGCTGAGTCATCGGAAACCCAATCGAGGCGTGATGATTGAGATGACGCCGACTGTCCCGGGTGCAGCCAAGTATCATGCCCGACTGACGCGTCAGACCTGACCGCGAACCACCTCGTCGTTGAGTCATGGAACACACCAAGCACAAGCCCGAGCCCGTTCAACAAGGAAACCCGCACCAGCTGACGCGAAAGCAGCACATTTTCCCGCGGGCGAGCATTGAGCGGTTCCGCAACCGGAACGCAGGGATCACCGCGATCCATGTCGCTTTGAATCGTCGCATCGCCAACGTCGACGCAAGCGACAAGCTCTTTTGCGCCAACCATGTTTGGGATCAGCGGGCCGAAGGGGGATTCGGCGCAAACATTGAGCGCGATTTTCAATCCCTCGCAGAGCGGCTGATAGCGGGCGACACGCGGTGGCTGAGCTTGAATCATCGGCTCATCACGCGGTTCTACGCGCTATGGGAAGGGCGAGCGCGATACGCCGATAAGCCCGAGCCCGCGGTCAAGTTCGATGCGGGCCGGGGCACGCCAGGCATGGCCAAGGACCTAAAGGAGCGCATGGAGGCGTGCCATACGTCCTACATTGATGAAACCAACTCGCTGCCGAGTCGTAAGCGCTAAATTCAGCACACCGAATGGAGAATCATTTTCAACTGATGGGCGAGCATAGCCGCATCGCGACGGCCGAGGTTGACCGGCGATGTCCGCAACTGAGGTTCGGTAGAGTACGCCGGCGCGATGGCCGGGCCGCGCTCGCTGTGTCAGCTCACGCTCGCCTCGGTATCGGTTTGCCGCTTCGCGTAGTTAAACGGCAGCAGATCGCTGATGTCCGCGTCAGGGGCACGTTGCGGCAATTCGGTCAGCACATGCAGCAGCCAAGCGTGCGGTTCGACGCCGCAGGCGCGGCACGTGAGCATCATGCTGTAGACCATCGCGCTCGCCTTCGCGCCAGCCTCCGTGTCGCTGAACAGCCACGATTTTCTCGCAGTTGCAAACGGCCTGATGTCGCGCTCGATGACGTTGTTATCAAGCGGCAGACGGCCGTCATCAACGTAGCGGATCAGATACTGCCATTGCCGACGGCAGTAACCGATCGCTTCGCCGAGCAAGCTCTGCGGCAGAACTTTCGGTGCCAGCTCGTCAAGCCAGGTCTTGAAGGCGCTCAACAGCGGCATGCTGTGCTGCTGCCGCAGGCGATACCGGTAATCGGTCAGCGTTTCGCCTTCAGGCAGCGTTTGCTTCGCGAGCGCCTCGACCTGATACAGCGCCTGGAAGAACTCGAGCGCCTTCGTGATGCGGGGACTCGGCTTGTTCTTCTGGCCCTTGAGCGCGTCCGTAAACAGCCTCCTCGCGTGCGCGAGGCATCCGAGGTGCGTCGCCGTCTTGATCGTGCGCCAGGCAGGCCAGCCGTCCGTCATCAGCGTGCCGGCGTAGTCTCCGAGGAACGCACGCGGATGTTCCCCACCGCGTCCAGGTTGATACTCGAACGTATGCGGTCCACGAACGACGCCCCACAGAGTGAGGTGGCGAAGCGCGTGATGTGTGGTAGCGCTGCCGATCAGCGGAGGTGGGTGGGCATCTTCCAGGGAAGCAGCGCGTCGTAATCATCGGCGGTCTTCGCCAGGGGCAGACGCTGGAACAGCCAGGTGAGGTATCGGTACGGATCGATGCCATTGGCCTTGCAGGTCTCGACGAGCGTATAGAGATTGGCGCTCGCGTTCGCACCGTCGACGGTGTCGGAGAACAACCAGCCGCGGCGCCCGACGCAGAACGGGCGAATCGCGTTTTCGCAGGGATTGTTGCTGATCGGCAGGCTGCCGTTCTCGACGTAGCGGATCAGCTTCGGCCACTGCTCGCGCAGATAGGTCAACCCCTTGCCAAGCAAGCTTTTCGGTACGACGCCGGGAGACTGTTCGAGCATCAGCGCGTGGATGATGTCGAGTACGCGTGCGCTGTATCGTCGTCGCAACCGCTGCCGTCGTTCCGCCGTCCACGCCTCACTCCGGGATTCCGCCGCGAACAGCTTGCCGATCAATTTGATGAAGCGCGTCGCGAGCAGCTCGGGCGAGCGTGCAGCCTTCGGCACGTTCTCTTCCGCCTTGACGAAGTACCGTCTCACGTGAACCCAGCATCCAAGGTGCACGAGTTGGTGACGTTGTGCGATGTCGTTGTAGGGCTCGTAGCCGTCGGTCATCATGACCGCGCCTTCGCGGATCCCGGTGAACAGCTTGTCGGCCAGCTTGGTACCGCGCCCCGGCGTATAGGTGAAGCAGCGGATGGGGACGCCCGAACCGGTCATTTGCGCCCAGAGGTAACTCTTCGTTTGAGGTCGTCGGCCTTCCTCCTTCAGCACCTGGAGCGTCGTCTCGTCGCAGTAGATCAGCGCGGCATCGAGCAACGCATCGCGCATCAGGTTGATCACGGGCTGCGTTGCGAGGCCGACGCGCACCATGCTGGCGGCGATCGTGTTCGAGGAGATGTCGCCGCCGAAGCGCCGCAGCAGACCTGCCTGGCGATACAGCGGCATACCGAACTGATACTTGCCGGTGGCAATCCACGCGAGCGCCGATTCGCTCAACAGTCCGCGCGGGATGATGCGCGGCGGCGCTGGCGTGACCTTGATGCCGAGATCGCAGCACGGACACGCATATTTGACGCGCTGGTGCTGGATCACACGAAGCTGTTCCGGAATCACGTCGAGCTGCTCGCTGATCTCCACGCCAAACTCGACGAGTGCGTGCCCGTCGTGCGCGCAGAAGCGTTCGGCTTCGGGCAGTTCGTGTCGCACAACGTCGCGCGGCAGATTCGGATCGAGCGGCTTGCGATGGCCGCGCTTCTTGCGCGCGTGAGCGGCAACCGTCGTTTCCGGAGTCTCTTCCTGCGCGGGCGTCGCGTTCGTACCGAGCGCCTCGGCTTCGTTGAACAGGCCGAACTGTTCCGAGTCTCGCGCTTCGCTCTTTGCGCCGAACAGCTCGCGACGGTAGGCTCGGAGTCGTTCCTCGGCGAGATCGCGTTCCGCCGTCACGAGACGCAGCACGCCGCGTAGTTCATCTCGCTCTTGCCGAAGTGCTGCGTGCTGCTCGCGTATTGCGAGCAGTTCCTTCAGTTCGTCGGCGGAGAGGGTGACCTGGATCGGCATGCCGGTTAGACTAGCATGCCGATGGCGTGTTCAGCTCACGCGCAGATATTCCTGCTTCGGATGCCGTCGAATCGCAGTGATGTCATCGCCGTCGAGCAACGCGTGTAATACGTCGGTCGTCATCGTCACGACCTCGGCCTTGTTGTCGGGCCAGATGAAGCGGCTCGTCTCCAATCGTTTCATCAGAAGCCAGAAACCACTACCATCCCAGCCAAGGATCTTGATCCGGTCACGACGCCGGTTTCCGAAGATGTAAAGCGACGAGTCCATCGGATTCAGGCGCATCGACTGTTCGACGAGAATCGACAGGCTGTTCATGCCGTAGCGGAAGTCGACAGGATCGCGATGCAGATACACCTTCAGTTTGTCGTCGAACCGGAACACGGCATCCTCCCCAGGATCTGAACCAGGGTCGTCAGTTCGTCGATGGTCGCGATGGCCTTGCCCAGCTCGAGTTCGACACCGTTCGACAAACGCACCTGGAGCGCGAGCGTCATCGACAACCGTGGCGAAGTCGATGCCGGCGGTGACAGGGGCACGGGTGCGGCAGAGGAAACGACCGGCAAGAACGCCGGTGGGGGACTCATATCCACTGGACTTCTGACTCTCGGCCCGGGGGCGTCGATCGAGACGCCATCGATTACCATCAGGTCCGGATCTCTTGACGCCTGCAGCATCTGCTGCTGATAGCGCGAGATCCAGCGACGCAACTGGTTCGGATTGACGTCGTGATCCATGGCCGCTCGGGCAATCGATACGCCAGGCTTCAGGCAAAGCTCGACCAGCTCTTGTACGGCCGCCTCATCAAATTCACGTCGGCCATCCCGTCTGCGGCCAATTACCAGTCTGCTTCGAAGGTCTTGTTTCTCGGTCATCACGGTCTGAGTGCATGTGTCCACGCGGACACTTAGCTTCTGACCTTCTGCCCTTCATTGGAAGGGCGTCGTTCGTGGACCGCATACACTCGAACAGCACGACCGGTTGTTCGCTATCTGCGGCGCTCCTGTAGACCCACATGTACGACGTGTCCTGCGCCTTTCGATCCTTTTCCTTGAGCACCTGGACCGTGGTCTCGTCGCCGTGGATCAACCACTGGCTGCGCAGAATCTGCTTGAGGGCATCATAGATCCGCTTGTAATGCAGTTCGGCGGGGCGGATGATCCAGTTCGCCAGCGTGCCGCGGCTGACCGCAATGTTCGAGCGCGCGAGCACATCCTCCATCCGGTACAGGGGCGTGCCGTCGACGTACTTGCCTGCCGTGACGGCTGCGACCATCGACGCACTGGCATGACTGCCCGGCAGGGGTTGCGCCGGCATCGGCGCGACCACGATTGGCGTACGCACACCGTGACGTTCGCAGTGCCTGCACGCATATTTGGCACGCGCGTGCTGCAGCACCGACACCTTGACCTCCATGTGCAGTTGCTCGCTGACGTCCTCGCCCATGCGATGCAGGGCCTTGCCGCAGCACGGGCAGCTCTTCCGGTCTTCGGGCAGATCGTACTCGATGCGCTCGCGCGGCAGATCCGCAGGCAGCGGCTTGCGGCCTCGCTTGCCGGGTGCGGGCTTGTCGAGTTCCGGCAACCCGGTGTCCGGCAGCGAAGGCACGTCACTGTCGTCCCCGTCGACCGGCTCGGTATCGGCCGCCTGCTCGGCCTCGTTGAACACGCGATTCTTGCGCTTCTCGCTCTTCGGCGCGTACTGCCGGGCCAGCGCGAGACGATATTGCTCTTCCAGCGCATCCAGGCGCCTGGTCAGTTCGTCGATCCTGGCGTCGCGTTCGGCGAGACCGGTTTCGAGTTCGTGGATGTAGGCCTTGGCGGCCCGCGGCAATCGGGAGAGATTGGCTTTCATGCGCTTCACGATAGCGAAGCGCGGCGCCGCACAGGTTTACGCAGATGTGTAACAGTCGGGGCGGCCGTTGTTGATCAACAACGTTCGCGATACCGCGCCTCAACTCGCGAAGCAGTACTGTCGGGCGGGATGCGGACGCAGCGCGTCGAGATCGATGCCATCGAGCAGCAGATGGAGCTGGTCGACCGTGAGTTCGATCACGGCCTGTTGACGACGGGGCCAGGCGAAACGATCCACCTCGAGCCGTTTCAACATCAGCCAGAAGCCGGCCCGATCGTAGAGCAGCAGCTTTACACGATCCCGTTTCCTGTTGTGGAATCCGAAGACGGCTCGTGCGAGCGGATCGAGCTGCATCGACTGTTCAACCATCGTCACCAGCGTATTCAGTCCGGCCCGGAAGTCGATCGGCTCACGATGCAGGTAGATCCGCAGGTCGTGGTCGAAGCGGAACATCAACCCGCTCCCAACGCGACGATCATCGCCTTGACCAGGGGCGCGTCCTGCACCGAGCATTCCAGATCAATCGCGACGCCATTGGGCAAGCGTACCGACAGGCGCGCTTGCGGCGGCGCCGACATTGAGGGTGACTCCCGACGCACCGGCAACGACTCCGTAGGTGATGCCGCCGGTGGCGACGCGCTCGCGATCGCCACCACCGGAACAAACGTCGAAGGTTCGGCTTCGATCGTCCGTGCCGGCCCCGCCACTATGCTTGCCTTGCGGTGTTGATGTCCACGCAGAACTGACCCACCTGAGGCTGTAGTTTTCATCGAATTTTGACCCACGTGATTGAATGCCCTGCTCAATCTTTGAGCAGGGGATACAGAGGTGATCACGGTGGGCATATTGGCCAAGATCAGGCGGATGTATTTCCGCGAGAAGGTCCCGCTGCGCGAGATTGCGAGGCGCACGGGCCTGTCCCGGAACACGGTGCGCAGCTGGCTTCGGCAGACGGATGCCGTTGAGCCGAAGTACCCGAAGCGCGTCAGCCCGAGCGTCGTCGACGAGTGGGCCGCGCAACTGACGGGCTGGCTGCGGGCAGACAGTCATCGCCCGAAGCGTGACCGGCGCACGGCCCGGTTCATGTTCGAGGCCATCCGCGGCGAGGGCTATGCCGGCAGCTACGGCCGCGTCAGCGCCTTCGTGAGACGCTGGCACGAGGAGCAGGCTGCAGCACCGCGCAGGAAGGCCTATGTACCGCTGGCCTTCGAACCCGGCGAAGCCTTCCAGTTTGACTGGAGCTGCGAATACGCCTTCATCGGCGGGTTGCGGCGACGCCTGGAGGTCGCCCACGTCAAGCTCAATGCCAGCCGGGCGTTCTGGCTGGTCGCCTATCCGACCCAGAGTCACGAGATGCTGTTCGATGCGCACGCCCGCGCATTCGCCGCGTTCGGCGGCGTGCCGCGCCGCGGCATCTACGACAACATGAAGACCGCCGTGGACAAGGTCGGCCGCGGCAAGGAGCGCGCGGTCAACGCCCGCTTCGAGGCAATGTGCGGCCATTACCTGTTCGAGCCGGAATTCTGCAACCGTGCCGCCGGCTGGGAGAAGGGCATCGTTGAGAAGAACGTGCAGGACCGGCGCCGCCAGATCTGGCACGAGGCTGCGCTACGACGCTGGGAAACGCTGGAGCTTCTGAACGAATGGGTCGCGGGCCAGTGTCGTCAGGCCTGGCAGATGCGGCACCCGCAGTGGCCCGAGCTGACGGTCGAGGACGTGCTGCAGGACGAGCGCACCAGGCTGATGCCCAATCCACGCCCGTTCGACGGCTATGTCGAGCAGACGCTGCGGGTGTCGTCGACCAGCCTCATCCACTTCCAGCGCAACCGCTACAGCGTGCCCACCGAGTACACGAACCAGCTGGTGAGCGTGCGCTGCTATCCGGCATATCTCAGCGTCGTCGCCGACGCCCAGGAGATCGCACGCCACGAACGCAGCTTCGAGCGGCACATGACCTTCTACGACTGGCGCCATTACATCACGCTGGTTGAGCGCAAACCCGGCGCGTTGCGCAACGGCGCTCCGTTCGTCACGATGCCACAGCCGCTGCAGCAGTTGCAGCGGCACCTACTGAAGCACCCGGGAGGCGATCGCATCATGACGCAGGTGCTCGCCGCGGTGCGCGAACACGGACTCGATGCCGTGCTGCTTGCCGTGCAGGCAGCGCTGGACTCGGGACGCCCCAGTGGGGAGCACGTTCTGAACGTGCTGAGCCGGTTGAAGGCACCCACCACGAGCACCAACCTCGCGACGACGAAACTCCAGCTTACCGAAGAGCCGGCCGCCGACGTGAGCCGCTACGAAACCCTGCGCGCCAACCCACCGGAGGACCGTCATGTCTAACGACATCGCCGCCCAACTCAAGGGGCTCAAACTGCATGGTATGGCGAGCACCTGGCCAGAGCTGCTGGCGCAGTCGCGTCACACGGAGTTCGCCCCGGAGCGCTTCATGAAGCAACTGCTGATGGCTGAGACGGCGGAGCGACAGGTGCGCTCGATCGCCTACCAGATGACCGCCGCTCGCTTCCCGGCTCACCGCGACCTGAAGGGCTTCGACTTCGCGCAGGCACACGTCGACGAAGCGCTGGTTCGAGAACTCAGTGACCTGTCGTTCCTCGCAGGCGCACACAACGTCGTGTTCATCGGTGGCCCCGGCACCGGCAAAACGCACCTCGCCTCAGCGATCGGAATTGAGGCCGTGCAGCGCCACGGCAAGCGCGTGCGTTACTTCTCGACCGTCGAGCTGACCAACGCACTGGAGCAGGAGAAGTCCATCGGAAAACAAGGCCAGATCGCCCATAAGCTGATGTACGTCGACCTGGTGATCCTCGACGAACTGGGCTACCTGCCGTTCAGCCAGACCGGTGGCGCATTGCTGTTCCACTTGCTCTCGAAGCTGTATGAACACACGAGTGTCGTGATCACCACCAACCTCAGCTTCGGCGAGTGGGCGACCGTGTTCGGGGACGCAAAGATGACGACGGCGCTGCTGGACCGCGTCACCCATCACTGCCACATCGTCGAAACGGGCAATGAATCCTGGCGCTTCAAGTCCAGTTCTGCCAAGGCGAAGACAACCAGAAAGAGAGCAGCAAAAGCAGCAGGCAGTGAGGAGTTATCCACACCGGAATAGATGTACTACGCTGTCTCGGGGTGGGTCAGATTTAGATGAAAACGGTGGGTCAAGATTCGGTGGAAATCAACAGGCGATGAACCGCCCGAGCTCGCCCGGGATCTGCTCCAGCAGCGGCGCGACCTGGGACGGATCGTCGCCGTGCTGATCGGTGAGCGTGTGCGCCACGATCTGCCCGGTGTCGGCATCGACGGCCAGGTGCAGCTTGCGCCAGCGACGGCGCGACTTCACGCCGTGTTTCTCCTGCAACCACTGCCCCGCGCCGTAGACCTGCAACCCGGTACTGTCGACCAGCACATCCAGTGGCCCGTTGGGCAACGGCGCAACGCTGAGCGCGGGGCGCCGCTTGGCGCGCCGGCTCAGCGTGGTGTGATCGGGCACCGGCAGCGTCAGCTTCATCAACCGCAGCACCGAACCGAGCAGGCCTTCGGCTTGCCGCAGCCGCATGCGCAGCGCACTGCCCAACATCAGGGCCGTCTCGATCGCCCGGTCCGAATAACGCGGCTGGCCGCCCGGCGTGGTGCGCCGCGGCGCCCGCCACTGCGCGAGCGCCTCGGGCGTGATCCACAACGTCAGGCTCCCGCGGCTGCGCAGGCCCGCTTCGTACTCCGGCCAGTTCGTTACACGGTGCGCCATCTTCGGGATGTGATGCCGGCGAGCGGCGTTATGCTTGTGCGGCATGCGGCAGGTTTTGAAGGGGCGGGACGTCACTCTATTACCCCAACCTTTCATCAGGCTATCCATGCACCAACGCCCTTCGTTTGCCTTACGCCAGGTTCGCTTTTCAGTGGGGCGGCAACCGTCAATCGGGGTATAAATCAAAATCTCTCTTTAGAATCGGGCACTTTATGCGAGTCGGCATCTCTCCCGTTTGCGGAAATCAGGCCACCATCTATTCCGAGCACGCAGCGTCCGGCACTGCACCGCAGGCACCAACTCCCTGTCGTTCACAACCTGCGGGGCGAAATGCGTTATTCGACAATATGCCGACGCGAGCGTCTCGCGGGACCCGAAGCGACACTTCGGCAGCTTCCACCATTAAGGCATCGCAAGGGATCGAAGCCTCGCAGCCGTCCAGCGATGATGTCTTTGCATGTTTTGTTGAGGCGCGCAAATACTACAAAGGGCAACTGAAAGCGTCGAATAAGATTTATATTAACTCGGCGCAAAAGGTAGTTGGGGTGCCTCCTGAATACTCCAGAGATGGCTCCGCCTTGCTGGGGAATGGCGCGGCATATTATCTAAAAGAAGAGGCTAGAAAAAACTATAGCATATACGGCACCATCAACTATGGCAACCATCTTTTAACTAATGATATTCGATCCGGAAATTGTGGAGAGATGGCGGCGGTGGCCGCCAAAATAATAAGGTCGCGATTTCCCGCGGTAAAGCTTGGGCTTGCTGTGCTAGGGGACGAGGATTTCAACCATGGCTTAGTTATCGTCGGCGACCTCCCGAGGACCACTAACGCCTCACAATGGGAACAAATTGACGAGTCTTTCAATGGACGTATTGTTGATGTCTGGGCCGGGATTTGTTGTCACGTCCGAGAGTACCCTGCTCTCCTAAGGGGAAAACTGTTGAAATGGTCGTCGCAAGAAAAATACCTCGTGACACCCCCGGATCAAAACAGGGAGCGTGTAGTCGCCTTTTATAGAGCTGATGGTGAAAATGGCAAACCGGAAACAACCGTGTGTGGTTACGTAAATCCCGCCGACCCAGGCCTTATTCACGGACTTCTGTACGGTAATTGTCAAATCTCGAGCGTTTAGAGCGAGGTTTCTTCGCTTCCCCTCGTTACGCCGGACTAGGTTGTACAGGTAAGGCCGCGGTTCGGTACTGTCAGGTTGTATGAAGAAGTCGGGCGTTGGTGCATGGATAGCCTGATGAAAGGTTGGGGTAATAGAGTGACGTCCCGCCCCTTCAAAACCTGCCGCATGCCGCACAAGCATAACGCCGCTCGCCGGCATCACATCCCGAAGATGGCGCACCGTGTAACGAACTGGCCGGAGGACGAAGCGGGCCTGCGCAGCCGCGGGAGCCTGACGTTGTGGATCACGCCCGAGGCGCTCGCGCAGTGGCGGGCGCCGCGGCGCACCACGCCGGGCGGCCAGCCGCGTTATTCGGACCGGGCGATCGAGACGGCCCTGATGTTGGGCAGTGCGCTGCTCATGCGGCTGCGGCAAGCCGAAGGCCTGCTCGGTTCGGTGCTGCGGTTGATGAAGCTGACGCTGCCGGTGCCCGATCACACCACGCTGAGCCGGCGCGCCAAGCGGCGCCCCGCGCTCAGCGTTGCGCCGTTGCCCGACGGGCCACTGGACGTGCTGGTCGACAGCACCGGGTTGCAGGTCTACGGCGCGGGGCAGTGGTTGCAGGAGAAACACGGCGTGAAGTCGCGCCGTCGCTGGCGCGAGCTGCATCTGGCCGTCGATGCCGACACCGGGCAGATCGTGGCGCACACTCTCACCGATCAGCACGGCGACGATCCGTCCCAGGTCGCGCCGCTGCTGGAGCAGATCCCGGGCGAGCTCGGGCGGTTCATCGCCGACGGCGCGTATGACGGCGCGCCGACGTACCAGACGGTCACGCGCCACAGCGCGAGCGCGCGGATCGTGATTCCGCCGCGCGCCACGGCCGTGCGCAGTTGCGAGACGGGCCCGCCCACGCAGCGCGATCATCATCTCGAAGCGATCGCGACACAGGGACGGCTCGCCTGGCAGAAGGCCACTGGTTATGGTCGGCGGGCCCTGGTCGAAACCACGATGGGCCGCTACAAGGCGCTGATCGGCGCGCGTCTGCGGGCACGCGACCCCGAGGCTCAACAGAGCGAAGTGGCGATCGGCGTGGCGGTCCTCAACCGCATGCTGGCCGCTGCACGCCCGAACTCCGTCCGCTGTAAGGTGTACGTCGCATAGCCCACGGGGTAAGGGGCGCATTGCGCCCGGCGTCGCCTCCATGCACCAACGCCGCGGCTCACCGTATTTGCGGATTGACGCCTGCAAGTGCTCCACGAGCACGGTCGAACCCTCGCGCAGCGCGATCGACACCAGGTCGTCGCGCATGGTGCGCAGCAGGCGCTCGACCTCGAGCGGCTCGCGCTCGTCCATATCGAAGTAGAGCCGCGCGATCGTCGCGATCGGCAGGCCTTTCACGCGCGCGCGCAGCGCGGTGAATTCGGTGCGCGAGTACGTGCGCGGCGGCGGCAGTTCGAGCTGCTGAGGGCGGTTCGCCATCGGCTACTCGGCGGCCGGAATCGGCGAGCGGCCGCCGCTGCACGCGACCCGCTCGACCCGCGTCCATGCGTTGGCCAATCGCTGCATCGAGGCCGCCGCCAGTTGCGCGTCGAGCTGCACGACGAGGCGCGCGAGCGCGGCGCGCTCGGCGTCGGTCAGCGCGCCGGCGCCAGGCGCCCCGTCACCCGCATCGACGCGCGCGATCAGGTTGGCGAGCACCGTCTCGGCGTCCCGGTACCTCGCGAGGTCCCGATCGCCGCGATCCCGCAGGAAAAACGCCAGGTACACGACGTTCATCAGCGTCGCGATCGGTTCGACGTCGGCATGGCCGGTGCGCAGCGCGGCGAGCGCCAGATGGTGCTTCATCGACAGACGCTGCACGTCGGCGGTCGGCAGCGGCAGAAGCTGTGCCTTGGACAGCGGCCGGCGGCCGCGGGCAATCGATCGAACCATCGGTAGCGGGACTTAGAGCGTGGCTTTGGGCGGCCTGCCGCCCTTCAGCCCGTTGAGTCGGGCCGCCTCGGCTTTCGCGGCCGACGTGACGCGGCCGCGCGCCGACGCGACTACCGAACGCGCGATGTCGAGCGGCACCAGTTGGGCAACCAGTCCCGGAATGCTGACCGACACCTCGGCATCATCAAAAATCAGGCCGTCCCCACCGGGCGTGACATACGGAAACGCCAACGCCTTCTCCGGCACGTCACGCAGCCACTCGGTCTCGCGGGGATTGAAGCGCAGCACCCACCCGCTGCTGTATTGCAGCTCCATCACCCGATCCGAGGGGAGATACCGGGCGCCGATGACATGAGGACGCGCGAGTGCCTGCCGCCCGCGCTCGAGCGCGCGGTCGTAGTCGTGTAGGCTAATCTTCACTGGCATGATCACACCTCCTTAAGCAGCTCAGCGGTCACGCGATGGCCCCAATCGATCTGAGCCGATACGCCCATTCCCGCTACATACACGCCGGTGCCGGCGACGATGACGCCGTCGGGCGTCGCCTGGCCCGCGTGCGGCTCCCACAGCACGATGGTCCCGCCTGGCGCGCCGCACACCGGCGCGTTGTCCAGGCACACGCCGTACTGATGCTGCTGGTATTTCCACCATCCTAGCCGGCACTGGACGCGCTGCGTGAGCACCTCCTGGGCCAGCTGCTGGACGACGCCAAAGGCCGGTGCGTTCCGTTTGGGCTTGATGTCCCATAACGAGACGTCATCCGTGAGCATCGAAAACACGAAGCGCGCCGTCCAGCCCTCCGGGCGGCAAACCGCCGTCACGTGCGGCGGACAATGATCGTGTGGCCAGATGCGCATTTCGATGTTGCCGGTGGTCCACAGCAGCATGGTAAACCTATCTTGTTGGGTTTTTTCTACTGTAGCACGGCGCACCGGCGCGACAAGCGTGACGTGCTCGGTGTTTACCGCGAGCCACGCCGGGTCGGCCGCGGCTGCGCCGGTGCGGGCGGTGCCCGGCGTCCAGACTAAGGGTTTGCCCCTAAAAAGCTGAGCCATAAACCGTAGGGTACGGGTTTTGATCCATTAACTGCAAGTCTGCTAATACAAATTAGCGGACTTGACGGCGCAGCACGGTCACCCGCTCCCGGTCGGCGTGCGACGATGGTCGATCTCGTCGACCGCGCGGGTTCGCCGGCGCCACAAGGCAGTCCCGCGCCCTTCGTCGCGGACAACGTGCCGTCTGCCAAGCAGAGTTATCGGCATTGACGGCGCGCCACAAAAACCCGGCCGCAGCCGGGTTCGCCCGTCGCTCAAGACCGCATGATCAGGTACGCGGCCACGAACGGCAGGTTCGCCGCGGCGATCGCCGCCAGCGGGTGAACCAGCCCGTAACTCGCCGGCCACGCGGCGGAGAGCCCGCGGTCAACGCACGCCAGCGCGATCAGCGCCACGCCGGCCGCGACGCCCCTGCCCCACCCGCTTTCCTTGAACTGCCCTGCTGTCAGATTCATTGTCGAGATCCTCTCGGTTCACGCGGTGGATGCTATCGTGGCGGCCGCTCACGCACCGGGCTCATCGTCCGGCAGTTCGGGGTCCGGCAGGAACGACACCTGTCCGGGCGGGATGACGAAGCTCGGCAACCAGTCGTCGAGCGCCGTACACACATGCTCGTACGCGGCGTCGAGCCCGGAACCCTCCGGTGCATTGGGGGCGTCTGGAAACAGGCGCCGGCCAATCTCGATCATGTCGTCATCGAGGAAGCCGTACCGTCCCTTTTGCAGCATGGTCCACAGCGCATCGTAGCGCTCGGCCTCGAGGGACATCAGACCGACCGACATCGCGTCGGCGATCCGGAATTTCATGTAGCCGATGCACCACTCGAGGAACATCTGCTGGACAGCCGTCATCGGAGTTGTCACTTCGCCATCTCCTTCGCCACGCACACGTCTCGCAGGACGGCCATCGGCATACCTGATGTGCCGGGCGGTCGGCCGGCGCTTATTACTCGCCCCGGGACGCGTTGACCGTGCACACGATGCACGCGGCGAACGTGGCCACCGCAGGTTGGCTCCAGCCGAGTGCGAGGCACCCAACAGTCAACGCGAAGGCAAAAATCGCAGCACCGGCGAATCCGTTCATCCCCGCTCCTATTCTGTTCTCAGGCGCACTGTCGTGCGTCGGTGCTGCCATCGTGCCGCCGGCGGCCGCCACGCCGCGTTACGTCGCCGATCGCAGCCAGTTTTCGACCGGCAGCCCGGCAACGCGGGTGAACTCAGCCGTGTTGTCTGTGACCAGGACCGCGTCGACGGCCAGCGCATGCGCGGCGATCAGCATGTCGTTGGCGCCGATCAGCTGCCCTTGCTTCTCGAGCTCGGCCCGCAACCGCCCGTAGCACCGGTCCGCGTCGGGCTGCAGCGGCAACACGGTCAGGCTCGCGAGCAGCTGCTCGACGCGCTGTGCGAGCGTTGACGAGCCGCGCTTCCAGACGCCGAACCGCAGTTCCGCCGCGACGACGATCGAGGTGCACACTTGCTCCGGCGGGGTTTCTCCGATCCGGGTGGCGCATGCGCCGCGCGGGTCGCGGATCACGTTCGACAAAATGTTGGTATCGAGGAGGTACAGCGTCATTCGATGTCGACCGGTTCAGGCGGAAGGTCCTCGATGTCCGGAAAGGTCTCGTCCAGCGGGGTCCATTGGGCGAACAGCTCGCGCAAGGGCGCGGCCTCTACGGGCTCGATGATCAGGCGCCGGCCTTCCCGGTGGATGGTGACCTCCGAGACCGGCAATTCGAATTCGCGCGGAATCCGCACGGCTTGGCTTCGCCCGTTGCGAAACAGGCGCGCGTGGCGGGTGTCATGGGTTGGCATGGGGTACCTCCAATTCAATCGGGATGGCATATGCCACAGCATATACAAGCCGACGCGAATTCGCAATGCACTCATGTCCATGTCGGCGCATCGATCGATCGGTCTTTCTGCTCGGAGTAAATCACTTGCTGTTGCGGGCCCGTTTCGGTTCAAGTGGGTCTTCGCGGCTTACGCTCCGTGCAGGCTTGTCGGCGCGCAGCCCGCGAAACGACGGGTGACACAACTGTCCGGTCGGCGTCCACTCGAGAAACGCTACTTCGGCAACAAGCACCGGCTTCAGCCAGTGGAACTCGCGATCGGCTTCGGGTTCCGGCGCGCGGACGAACGGCGAGCGCTTGCGGCCCAAGGCTGCAAGGCGGTCTTCGAATTCCCGTGCCTGGCGAGGCGCGAAGCGCGGCGCGACGTGCCCGACGTAACGCAGCTGTCCGCCCTCCTCGTACACGCCGAGCAGAACCGCTCGCACGCCCACGGTGGCGCCCTTACGGCGCGAAAATCCGCCAATGACGAACTCCTGGCGTTTGCTGCATTTGAGTTTAATCCAGCTGTCCGAGGCGTTGGTGCATGGAGGCGACGCCGGGCGCAATGCGCCCCTTACCCCGTGGGCTATGCGGCGTGCACCTTACAGCGGACGGAGTTCGGGCGTGCAGCGGCCAGCATGCGGTTGAGAACCGCCACGCCGATCGCCACTTCGGTCTGTTGAGCCTCGGGGTCGCGTGCCCGCAGACGCGCGCCGATCAGCGCCTTGTAGCGGCCCATCGTGGTTTCGACCCGGGCCCGCCGACCATAACCAGTGGCCTTCTGCCAGGCGAGTCGTCCCTGTGTCGCGATCGCTTCGAGATGATGATCGCGCTGCGTGGGCGGGCCCGTCTCGCAACTGCGCACGGCCGTTGCGCGCGGCGTAATCACGATCCGCGCGCTCGCGCTGTGGCGCGTGACCGTCTGGTACGTCGGCGCGCCGTCATACGCGCCGTCGGCGATGAACCGCCCGAGCTCGCCCGGGATCTGCTCCAGCAGCGGCGCGACCTGGGACGGATCGTCGCCGTGCTGATCGGTGAGAGTGTGCGCCACGATCTGCCCGGTGTCGGCATCGACGGCCAGATGCAGCTTGCGCCAGCGACGGCGCGACTTCACGCCGTGTTTCTCCTGCAACCACTGCCCCGCGCCGTAGGCCTGCAACCCGGTACTGTCGATCAGCACATCCAGTGGCCCGTTGGGCAACGGCGCAACGCTGAGCGCGGGGCGCCGCTTGGCGCGCCGGCTCAGCGTGGTGTGATCGGGCACCGGCAGCGTCAGGCTCATCAACCGCAGCACCGAACCGAGCAGGCCTTCGGCTTGCCGCAGCCGCATGCGCAGCGCACTGCCCAACATCAGCGCCGTCTCGATCGCCCGGTCCGAATAACGCGGCTGGCCGCCCGGCGTGGTGCGCCGCGGCGCCTGCCACTGCGCGAGCGCCTCGGGCGTGATCCACAACGTCAGGCTGCCGCGACTGCGCAGACCCGCTTCGTACTCCGGCCAGTTCGTTACACGGTGCGCCATCTTCGGGATGTGATGCCGGCGAGCGGCGTTATGCTTGTGCGGCATGCGGCAGGTTTTGAAGGGGCGGGGCGTCACTCTATTACCCCAACCTTTCATCAGGCTATCCATGCACCAACGCCCCCCACCCGACAAACCGCCGCGGCTAAACGAAGTGGTACGGCTCGTCGCCAGGCTCGGCGGCTTCCTCGCCCGCAAAGGCGACGGCGAGCCTGGCGTCAAAACCATCTGGCTAGGCATGCAGCGAGTGGTGGATTTTGCTGCCGGCATCAGATACGCGCGCGAGCTTGAGCTGCAGACTTGTGTGTAATGGAATGAGCAGTCGGGTCGGCGCAATGGGTCGTGAGCTCGCTCGACCGCACCAACTCGATTACTTCGCCCGTCAGCTCACCACTTCGCATTACGCAATTTGGCATGTCTGACATATTTCGCATCCGTTGATTGTGCACACTGCCAATATATTCATCAACCGGAACTGGGAACCAGTTGCATTGCAATTCTATGAGTCAGACGTATTCCCATCGCCCACGCTGGTTCGGGTGGGGATAAGAAGGCGATATCTGCATTTCGTATACTGTTACGCCTTTTCGCTCATTGCAAATTCCGCAGCATCAATGGGAGATAGATTATACCGTATCTATATCGTTACTCGCCGCGCATGATTGATCCGCTTGTTCCGCGTTCGTCGGCCTATACGATCTCCTCAACGGAAACTACTTTCTCAACGAACGTGGTGAATGTCGCGACTAAAGCAGGCCCCGATTCTGGGCGCGACATAGTCCGGGGCAAGGGGCGCATTGCGCACAGCGTAGTCTTCGTGCACCAACGCCATGACGAAACATATTTTCGGGCTCGTCAGTGCGCCCCGCCTGATATAGATTCACGATTCCCGTTTGATCGACTTCCCTTTGCATGGTCAGCATCGAAACTAGCAACCAATTAAGCCACTGATATCCATTCGAACCCACAAACCCGTGGTGAATTCATTCCCCAACTAAGTATTCGAGTGAAATTAATCAACAATATATATAGTACGCCGTCGAGTGACAGTGACTCGTCTTCTTCGAGAGAAGAATCCGTATCCGAAGTCGCCAAGCCAGCAAGACAGCCATCTGAGCTTCTTGGCCTCCCAGCCAGGCGTCCAAGCATTGTTCCCCGTGCACTAATTCCGAATTTGAAGACAAATGCAGACATAACTCGGATCGGAAAGCTGGCTATTCCGGTGACTGCCGGCGTGGTTATGCTTAATCCTGAGCGGATTGCATACCCAATGAAATTTGCGGCAATTTCGGCAAACGTTGCCGCGCTCGCTCTGCCACGAGTCTTACGGGATGCGTCGGAAATAAACCGCACGTACGATCTGGAGACCAGTCCGGAAGGAGTCGAGATAACAAAAATGCTAGATAACTTACTCGGCTCCGTTCCTTCATCGGTTCAGATCCGCGGCAAAGATTATCTGGCGGATAACTGGGAGGTTCTACGCGATAGATTTTTTTCTTTAACCAATAAAGATTTCGAAATCTCTTGGCGCGCTGCAAACAGTCTTGCACGAGAATATGGGCTCAACCAGTGCTTCGGTTGCTATACGCAAGAATTTAGCCAGTACGATAAAAGTCGCGCCATGGCTTTGCTCGGACATATAAGCGGAGATCGGAACATCGACGCTGATGGGAGTTTTGAAATATTGAGCAATCACGAATATATGATGTCAGCGAGTAAATTGAATGACGAAGATTTCATATGTCGTTCTCCCGCAACATTGTTTTGGATTAGGCAAACTCCCAGAGGGCGATCGCTATCGCTTTTGTCGATGGATGAGGATCCAGCGATCTTGATCGCTGCCTCAGCAATGAACAGCGTCGGTATAGAGGAGAGTAGATATGAGGGAATTATATATTCCGCACTGGCGCACGTTGATATTGACGATCCCAAAAAATCTGCAGAACATAAAGCCATATCTTTACTCGAGAAGGGGGAAACGCATAGACAAGTTATGCTATCTCTCATTGAAGACTTCAAGAAAAATCCGGAAACTACCCATCACGTAAAATTTGCCGAATTCGCACTTGGAAGTGTTGATCATATGCCAAATGCAGAATTTAAAAAATTCATTCGTGGCTTTGTTGATCGCGATGCGTGACGGTATTGTCGGGACCGGGTTCCGATTGGTGTCAATAACGGCGTTGGTGCATGGAGGCGCCGCCGGGCGCAATGCGCCCCTTACCCCGTGGGCTATGCGGCGTGCACCTTACAGCGAACGGACTTCGGGCGTGCCGCGGCCAGCATGCGGTTGAGCACCGCCACGCCGATCGCCACTTCGGTCTGCTGAGCCTCGGGATCGCGTGCCCGCAGACGCGCGCCGATCAGCGCCTTGTAGCGGCCCATCGTGGTTTCGACCAGGGCCCGCCGGCCATAACCGCTCGCCTTCTGCCAGGCCAGCCGCCCCTGTGCCGCGATCGATTCGAGATGGCGGTCACGCTGCGTGGGCGGCCCGGTCTCGCAGCTGCGCACGGCGCTCGAGCGCGGTGGAATCACGATCTGCGCGCTCGCGCTGTGGCGCGTGACCGTCTGGTACGTCGGGGCACCGTCATGCGCGCCGTCGGCGATGAACCGCCCGAGCTCGCCCGGGATCTGATCCAGCAGCGGCGCGACCTGGGACGGATCGTCGCCGTCCTGATCGGTGAGCGTGTGCGCCACGATCTGCCCGGTGTCGGCATCGACGGCCAGATGCAGCTTGCGCCAGCTGCGGCGCGACTTCACACCGTGTTTCTCCTGCAGCCACTGCCCCGCACCGTAGACCTGCAGCCCGGTGCTGTCGACCAGCAGGTCCAGTGGACCGTCGGGCAATGGTGCAACGCTGAGCGCGGGGCGCCGCTTCGCGCGCCGGCTCAGCGTGGTGTGATCGGGCACCGGCAGCGTCAGGCTCATCAGCCGCAGCACCGAACCGAGCAGGCCTTCGGCTTGCCGCAGCCGCATGCGCAGCGCACTGCCCAACATCAGCGCGGTCTCGATCGCCCGGTCCGAATAACGCGGCTGGCCGCCCGGCGTGGTGCGCCGCGGCGCCCGCCACTGCGCGAGCGCCTCGGGCGTGATCCACACCGTCAGGCTGCCCCGGCTGCGCAGGCCCGCTTCGTACTCAGGCCAGTTCGTCACGCGGTGCGCCATCTTCGGGATGTGATGCCGGCGAGCGGCGTTATGCTTGTGCGGCATGCGGCAGGTTCTCAAGGGGCGGGGCGTCACTCTATTACCCCAACCTTTCATCGCGCTATCCGTGCACCAACGCCCATGTCCGGTACTTCATGAATCATCCGCTCCTTCAGCGGACAACCACTGAAATCCCCTCGAAACTAGCAACCAGTTGATAGTGATGCAATCGAGGGAGCGAGATTGATCTCGCAGGTTGAGGCGTAAGCGCGAACCCAAAGGCGTCCTTTACTCGCGAACAATCAAGCCGGCTATGCGACATGTGAGTTCGGGACAGCGGTAGTAGTTCATGCGCGCGGATTTTGCCCGGGATCGTAAAAAAGCTCCTGAAGGAAGGCCGAGACAAATAACCGTGAATCCTGAAGCCCGCTACCGTCGGTCACATCCTCGTGGCGATGCAAGAGAGCCGCGTGGCCATCTTGGATACGGTTACTTTGCTGGATATAATTTTCCAGTAGCATCCGCGTTTCCGGCGTGTCAAATTTCATGAACGTTGGAACGGCTGGCATCGAATATCCAAAATCCTTAGCGTGGCCTAATTGCCGCATGCGTGCCTTGACCCACCCATCTAGTCGATTATTCTGCTCTGCGATGGCTGATTTCTGCACGGGATCCCCGTTGATGGAGAGCGTATGCGCGACGGCATTTTCCCGTCCGTAGCCGAGCAAGATCGCTGTGAGTTCACCGTCCTCGGAATAGTTCTTTGTTTTGAGGCGAGGTAAGACATGCTGGTGCAGAATCTGCTCGCTACTCTCTCCTCCAGTCAGATTGAAGCGAGAAACAAAGAAGGATTTGTTGGCGGTAATAACGCTGGCGGTATTTCTCAGGTTGACGAGGTATCCATATTGTTCATCCTCTGGCAATTCTACATTCTTCGATGATGGAACAAGAGTAAATCCCGGCTTTACTCCTCCAAGACGCGCGCAGGTTGTCATATCTTTCCAGATACCTTCTTCTGCTTTCTCCTCTAGATAGAATGCTGGTTTGGATCCCCAGACCAAGTGACCGAGGCCATTATGCATGAGGTCGTGACTAATATCCTGCACGGCCTCGTTCGGCAGCATGCCATGCCATACCGAAGACATTTCCATCAACAATGGATCGGCATGACTTCGAGCACTGGAAACCCCCTCTGATCTGCGATTGCCCAATCTGTGAGATCTAGCAGCAGCAGATGATGATGGCGGCCTGGGCTGCAGATGCGCCAATACAGTATCTTTTGGCGCCTGACGTGTGGGCTGGGCACGGGATGAAGAGGTATTTCCGGAGAGTGCATTTGGGTCGGCAACAGGTGCATACGAACTGCCGGATGTTGATGACGTGCGATTGATGTCCATTTAAACGAGGTAAGCCTAATTGGAGGTCACTGGGGATTGCGCATTAATGGAAGGTTTTTCTGCGAGGATTCACTGGGCTGTGTCACTGGAAAATTCCACGGCAGTAGCGCCTCGTAGTCATCGGCCGTTTGCGCATGAGGTAGCCTGATGAACAGATCCTTCAGGTACGCATACGGCTCGATGCCACTGGCCCTGCACGTCTCGATGAGCGAATACAGGTTCATCGAGGCCTTCGCGCCGCGCACGGTGTCGGCGAACAGCCATGCCTTGCGGCCGACGACAAACGGCCTTATCGCGTTCTCGCAGGCGTTGTTCGAGATCGGCCACGCGCCGTTTTCCACGTAGCGGATCAGTTTCGGACATTGCCCTTGCAGGTAATGCAGCGCCTGGCCGAGTTTGCCCTGCGGCAGCACTGCGTGCACGTTCGCGAGCAGCAGTGCTTCGAGGCGTGCGAGCACGGGGCGGCTCTCACGCTGCCGCAGGTCGTACCGCGCGGCATCGGTTGCGTCCTTCGCTCGTGCCTCGATCGCGAACAGCTCGCCGATCAGCGCGACGAACTGGCCAGGCAGTGAACCGGCGCGCTTCTCTTTGGGCAGCACCGCCTCGGCCTCGACAAAGTAGCGCCGTGCGTGCGCCCAGCAGCCCAGATGCACGAGTCCGTTCACGCGTGCGACCTCGTCGTATGGTGCGTAGCCGTCGGTCATCAGCACCGCGCCCGGGCGCACGCCCGCATACAGATCCGCCGCCTGTGCGGTGCTGCGCGTCGGACTATAGCCGAACAGGCGAACCGGCGGCCCGGTGCCGTTCATCTGCACCCACACGAAGCTCTTCGCCTGCGCGGCCCGGCCGGGTTCCTTGAGCACCTGCACGGTGGTTTCATCACCGTACTGGATTTCACTGTCGAGCAGGATGTCGCGCATCAGGTTGATCAGCGGCTGCACCGCGACGCCTAGCCGGATCACGGTGGCCGCCAGCGTGCCGCGCGAGATGTCGCCACCAATGCGCCGCAGAATCGCCGCCACGCGATACAGCGGCAGCCCGTCGACGAACTTCGCCACCACGAACCACGCGAGCGCTGCTTCGGTAAAGAGGCTGCGCGGGATGATGCGCGCCGATGCCGGTGCGGTGCGCATGCCCTGATCGCAGGTGGGGCACGCATAGACCGGATACTCGTGGCGGATCACGCGGATCTGCTCGGGCACGATGTCGAGTTGCTCGCGCACCCGCACATCGATCTGCACGAGCGTCGAGCCGTCGTGTTCGCAGGTACGTTCAGCTTCGCTCAGGTCATGGCGCACCGTCACGCGCGGCAGCGCCGGATCGAGCGGACGGCGGCCGCGCCGCGTGCGCTGGTGCGCACCGACCGCGACCTTGCCATCGCTCTCCCGCTCGGGTTCCGCGCCGTCCGCAAGCGCCTCGGCCTCGTCGAAGAACAGGTCGCGCTGGCGCGGATCACGCGCCTCGCTCTTCGCGGCGAACAGCCGCCGCTGGAACAGCTTCAGACGCTCGTGATAGAGGTCGCGCTCGGTGGTCACCACGCGCAGTTCGGCGCGCAGGTTCGCGCGTTCCTCGAGCAGCGTGTTGCGCTGACTGACGACTTCGTCCCGTTCGAGAACGGCAGCATCGCGCCCGGCAAGGAGCGCGTCATACTGTTCGGCGGTGAGCGTGACGTTGGACATTGCGGCATTAGACCGCCATCATGTTCAGCGTTCTATCCCGCCGTGCGGTAACTTCGCTTCGGGTGACGTTTCATCGCATCGAGATTGATCCCATCAAGCAGCCATTCCAGCTGCTCGACACTCAGCTCGATCACCGGCTGCTCGCGGCGGGGCCAGATAAACCGGTCCGCCTCGAGCCGCTTCAGCAGGAGCCAGAAGCCGTTTTTATCCCACAACTGGTTGCTAGTTTCGAGGGGATTTCAGTGGTTGTCCGCTGAAGGAGCGGATGATTCATGAAGTACCGGACATGGCAAGATTCGTGCTGCGAAGGGATGGCGCGGCAGGCGAAGTGATCGGGCTGGTGTGGTCGAGCGAGGTCACGGCGCGTTGCGCCGGCCAGACGGCTGCCCGCGGCGCGCGAACCCGGATCAGCGGCGGCAGTAGTGCCGCAGGTTGATCATCGTGTAGGCCAGCGTCTTGAGCGCATAGTGCACGTCACTGATGCGTTCGAAGCGCAGCAGCAGACGGCGGAACGTGTCTTCCCAGGCAAACACGCGTTCGATGGTTCTAAAGCGCTCCGCGAAGACGGCTGCATCGAAATGCCGCCTGCGACCCCGCTTCGGTGTTTTGCGCCCGCGCGCATTCTCCGGGATGTTCGGAGTCATGCCGCGGTTGAAGATCGCCTTGCGGTTTTCGCGGCAGTCGTAGACGCCATCCAGACTGACGGTTGAGCCTTGCAGGTCTGCGCCGATGGCACGGGCCATGGCGGTGAGTCTGGGCAGCGCGTCGCGCAACAGGGGCGATTCGTTGCGGTTGCCTGGCGCCGTCACGAACGGCGCGATGATGTTGCAGTTGCGATCGCAGAAGGCCACCACCTTGTCGCCCTTGAGGTGCTTGTGCCCGCTGTAACCGAGGTTGTCGCCGCCTTTCTTTGCCGCCGTCGTCGTGCCGTCGCCGTGGATGGTCGAGAGGTCGAGGAGCTGGTCATGGTGGAGTTGATCAACTGAGCCCGCAAAGACCCGGTCGATGCTGCCGTCGGCCTGCCAGCGTCGCATCATTCGGTAGATGCGTGTGGGGTGGATTTCAGGCAGCCCGTTTGCATTCGTTTCGATCGGCAGCATCTTCCACTGGCACCCCATATAGAGCGCCTGCAGGATGTAGTTGAAGATCTTCTGCAACGGCAATGTCGGCGGCGGCCCGCGCCGGCCCCGGCTCAGATGCGGCAAGACAAATTGCTCGAACTGCGCTTCACTCAATTTCGTCGGAATCGCCTGCCGTCCATGGTTTCCAGCCATTTTCGCATCCGCAAACCCTTGACTTTAACCGGTCCGCCCTCGCCAACCCCGCAAGCCAGTCCCGATGCGGCTCGCAGACAAATTCGGCCACTTCGGAAAACCCGCAATCAGTTGATGGATAGCCTGATGAAAGGTTGGGGTAATAGAGTGACGCCCCGCCCCTTGAGAACCTGCCGCATGCCGCACAAGCATAACGCCGCTCGCCGGCATCACATCCCGAAGATAACGCACCGTGTAACGAACTGGCCGGAGTACGAAGCGGGTCTGCGCAGTCGCGGCAGCCTGACGTTGTGGATCACGCCCGAGGCGCTCGCGCAGTGGCAGGCGCCGCGGCGCACCACGCCGGGCGGCCAGCCGCGTTATTCGGACCGGGCGATCGAGACGGCGCTGATGTTGGGCAGTGCGTTGCGCATGCGGCTGCGGCAAGCCGAAGGCCTGCTCGGTTCGGTGCTGCGGCTGATGAGCCTGACGCTGCCGGTCCCCGATCACACCACGCTGAGCCGGCGCGCCAAGCGGCGCCCCGCGCTCAGCGTTGCGCCGTTGCCCAACGGGCCACTGGATGTGCTGATCGACAGTACCGGGTTGCAGGCCTACGGCGCGGGGCAGTGGTTGCAGGAGAAACACGGCGTGAAGTCGCGCCGTCGCTGGCGCAAGCTGCATCTGGCCGTCGATGCCGACACCGGGCAGATCGTGGCGCACACTCTCACCGATCAGCACGGCGACGATCCGTCCCAGGTCGCGCCGCTGCTGGAGCAGATCCCGGGCGAGCTCGGGCGGTTCATCGCCGACGGCGCGTATGACGGCGCGCCGACGTACCAGACGGTCACGCGCCACAGCGCGAGCGCGCGGATCGTGATTACGCCGCGCGCAACGGCCGTGCGCAGTTGCGAGACGGGCCCGCCCACGCAGCGCGATCATCATCTCGAAGCGATCGCGACACAGGGACGACTCGCCTGGCAGAAGGCCACTGGTTATGGTCGGCGGGCCCGGGTCGAAACCACGATGGGCCGCTACAAGGCGCTGATCGGCGCGCGTCTGCGGGCACGCGACCCCGAGGCTCAACAGAGCGAAGTGGCGATCGGCGTGGCGGTTCTCAACCGCATGCTGGCCGCTGCACGCCCGAACTCCGTCCGCTGTAAGGTGCACGCCGCATAGCCCACGGGGTAAGGGGCGCATTGCGCCCGGCGTCGCCTCCATGCACCAACGCCAGAAATATGGGCGTTGGTGCACGGATAGCGCG
>NZ_CP013437.1:600000-897684 GCF_001718795.1 Burkholderia latens
GCTGATCTTATGCGTCAGATCCGCCGCGAAGATCGTCGACACGCCGCGCTTATACGCAATCATGATCTGCGAGGACTTCACTTCGACGAGGTCCGCGCTATCCGAAGACCGCGTGAAGCGCGACACGGTGCGCACCGTACGCGCGGCGTCGGCGGCGGACGCCGAATAGCCGGACGCCATGCGCTGCACACGCAGTTCGCGCATGTGCTGGTCGTCGAATGCGTAATTCAGTGTCGCTTCGTAGTCGGTCGTATCGGGGTCGATAGGTACCACGTAGATGCCATCGGGGTCCCACAGTTCGAGCCACGCGCGGTAATCGCGCCGGTCCAGAAGTTCGGCTTCGCGCCAGATAAATTCAATCGCGCGGGCGAAGGTCTGGTCAGAGAGAAGTGCGTTACGGTCGTCCATCATGCTTGCTCCATCATTGCGCGCCATTGTCTATAGGCTTCGCGCATGCCCGTTTCGTCGGTGGCGTGCGCAGTTTTCTCGCCGTTCGGCGCGGTCGTTTCGCGATTCAGCCCGCGGTTCACCAGGATAGGTACGTCGGGGCCTGCGTATGAGCCGCGCTGCACGCGTTCCCATGCTTCGGCATCGTCGGGGCTGCCGAAACCGAACGGGCCCTGGAAGTGTTCGTGCATGCGCAAGCGCGCACGATTGGCTTCTTCGGGGCCGCCGTCCATCCCTAGTGCGACGTGGCGAATTTCTGTTTCCACCGCGGAAATGGGGCGAAGCACGCGGAAGAAGGCCATCGACAACGCGAGGTTCGGAAACAGATTCAGGTTGAAGCCGACGCCCATCAGCGAACGCACGACGCGGCGCACTTCTTCCGCCGTGTGTTTTTCGGCAAGCTGCGCGGCGAGTTCATTGAATCGTTCGGGCAGCGGCGCACCGTCGTCCTGATCGAGATCGACGAGTTCAGGCATGAGTACGGCCACGCTGTGACCGTTGCCGAGCGAGCGGCAAAACGCCTGGTCGCTCGTCATGAAGCTCGTGATGGCGGCGGCCGTTTCATCGTCGATGGACTTCATCCAGGACTTGTGCACGACAGGAAAGTGATACAGGTCCGTCGTGTTTTCCAGCTGGATCTTCCAGTTGCCCTTGAACGTGAACTTATGCTCGTTGTTCGCCTTGATCGGATAGCCCGCGCCTTGCTTCATGAACAGGTCTATCCATGGCTTTGCACCGCCGAGAAAGTCTTCGAGCGTTTCGATGTCTTCGTTGAAGCTCGCGAAAATCAGGCCCTGATAGACGCCCACGCGCAGCTTCTTCAGCGGCAAATCGCCTTTCTCGCATACGCCTTCATAGCCGTCGCCATAGGGCAGCGCGCGCAGCGTGCCGTCGAGCGCGTATGACCAGCTGTGATACGGGCACGTGAAGCCTTTCGCATTGCCCTTGTGCTCTTCGCACACGGTCGCGCCGCGATGACGGCAGCGATTCTGAAGTACGTTCACGGCTCCCGTTTTGTCCCGCACGACGATGACCGGCTGGCGGCCGATGGTCGTCGTTACGAAGTCGCCGGGCTTCGGCAACTCGCTGTCGTGAGCGACCCACACCCACGTCTTGTAGAAGATGCGTTCGAGTTCTTCCTCGAAGAGCTGCGGATCGTAGTAGAGCGAAGGCGCAATGCGATCGGACTGCGCGCGCTTCGCAAGCGCGCTCGTGTCGATGGTTTGATAGGTCGGGGTACTCATCGTATTCCTGGGGAGAAGTTGAGTGGCTGTTTGAGCGACTAACACGAGCCTGGCCGTGCACTCGGCGCATCCTCTCGTTGACATCAGTCTCGCTTTTCGAAGATCATGCGTCAAATCGATTAAAAACGGATCGCTCAATAAGTGCGGCCGATATCTGGAACTGCCTGCCATGACCTCCATCGACCACATCGATCTCAATCTTCTGCGCGTTTTCCAGGCTATCGTCGAGGAACGCAGCCTGACGCGCGCGGGCGAGCGACTCGCGCTCTCGCAACCGGCGGTCAGCTATTCGCTCGGGCGGCTGCGCACCTTGTTCGACGACACGCTGTTCATCCGCACGCGGGCGGGCATGCAGCCCACGCCGGTCGCGCTTGAGTTGGCCGAAATCGTCGGACGCGCGCTTGATACCGTGCGGCAGGCCTTGCGTTATGCCGAACGCTTCGACCCGGCGACGAGCACGCGAACATTTCGCCTGTCCCTGTCGGATGCGGGGGAGATGGCCTATCTTCCATCCATCTGCGCCGCGTTACGCGACGCCGCGCCGCGCGCGAAGCTGGTTGTGGAGCCATTGCCCATTGAACAGATAGAAGAGGCGTTGCGCTCGAGTCGACTGGATTTTGCGATCGGCAACTTGCCGTCACTGCTGCCGCGTACGCGCCATTGCGTGCTCTTCGAGGAGTCGTATGTGTGCATGACGCGCGAGCGCGACGATCTGCCCGAAGGCAAGAAGCTCAAACTCGAGCATTTTCTTGCGGCTTCGCACGTCCAGGTCCGCTCGATCGAGCACAGTCATGACGCGCTGGACGACGCGCTGCGGGGACAAGGCGTGGGGCGCAATATCGCATTGGCGCTACCGCATTTCGTGGCGGTGCCCGGCGTGCTGGCTGCAACGGACTTGTTCGCTACGCTGCCGGAAAAGCTCGCGCATATCCTCAATCGAGGCGACGCGTTTCGCATCTATGCGATGCCGGTGCCGCTGCCGAGAGTGGCCGTGACCATGCACTGGCACGAGCACTTCCACGAAGACGAAGGCCTCGCGTGGATGCGCACCCTCATGACCGACACCCTCGCGAGCTTCAAGAAGATGTGAACGCGCTCAGAGGTCGAGCACGAGCACAGGTGAGCGAGAGCGCGACACGCAGCAACAGATTACGGTATTGCTCTCGCGTTCTGCTTTGCTGAGGCAGTGATCGCGATGTTCGGGTTCGCCGCTCACGACGTCGACCATGCATGTACCGCACACGCCTTCGCCGCACGACGTATCGACTTCGATGCCGATCGCAGCGAGCGCGTCGACGATCGACGTACTCTTGTCGACGCGAACCGTTTGTCCGCTGCTTGCGAGCTGCACCTCGAAGCTGTCGAGCGACGTTTCGGCCGCCACGGCGGGCTCGCCCTTGAATCGCTCGAGATGAATCGCATCCGCAGGCAGGCGGGCTTGTGCCGTCTCCACGACAGCATCCATGAAGGCGCTCGGGCCGCATGTGTAGACATGCGCGTCAGGACTGGCATCGCTGATACATTCGGCGAGCTTGCTACGCTGTTGATTCCGCTCGACGCCGAAATGCAGTTTCACGTGAGCACTGAACGGTGCGCGCGTCAGCAGCGTCATGAAAGCCGCGTGCGCCTCGCTGCGCGCGAAGTAATGCAGCGTGAAGCGCGCATCGGTCGCAAGGAGCCGATAGGCCATCGACAGCAATGGCGTGATGCCGATGCCCGCGGCAATCAGAATGTGCTCGCTTGCCGACGGGTCGAGCTGGAAGAGATTGCGCGGCGCGCTGACGGCCAGTTCGGTGCCCACCTTCACTTCTTCGTGAAGCGAACGAGAACCGCCGCGCGACTGCTCTTCCTTCTTCACCGCGAATATCTGCGTCTCGAGACAGGCGGGATCGCCGCAAAGCGAATACTGGCGTGTCACGCCCGAAGGACTGGTGACGTCGATATGCGCGCCCGGCTCGTAAGGTTCGAACGGCGCGCCGTCGATTCTGGAGACGCTGAACGACCGCACGCCATGCGCTTCCTCGCGCAACGCGTCGACTCGGACTTTCACGGTGTGAGCCTGCATGATCGCCTTCCTTCCGAGATGTTTTCCGAAACCATGCGTCGATGGTAGTCCCGGCCGTCGAATAAGCAAAATAGGCTAAAAATCGTGTGTCGCATCAACCTGACTGATGACGCGTTTCGCGCGTGAAGCGCAGTGTCACGACCGTGATAAGACTGAGCACGATGAGGAACACGGCCACAGGCCAGGACGCGTGATAGTGCGACAGCAGCGCAGTCGCGAGCAGCGGCGACAGACCGCCTGCGAAAATCGAGGCCACTTCATGCCCGAGCGCGACGCCGGAGTAGCGCACTTCCGTGCTGAACAACTCGCCGACGAGCGCGGGCAAGGTGCCGATCATCGCGCCGTGACAGACGGCAGTGCCGAGCACCAGTGCGAGCCAGATGAGCGGGGTCGCGTGCGTGTCGAGCAGCCAGAAGAACGGGAAGGCCATCACCGCAAGCGAAGCGGCGCCGATCATGTACACGGGCTTGCGTCCGATGCGATCGGAGAGCTTGCCCCACAGCACCATCGCGATCATTTCGACGATCATGGCAAGCATGACGCCGGTAAGCATCGTCGAATTGGGGATGCCGACGAACTTGCCGTACACGAGCGAAAAGGCGAGGAAGATATAGGCGCCGCCATTTTCCGCGACACGCAGGCCCATCGCCACCAGAATTTCCTTCGGATGACGCTTGATGGCTTCGAGCACCGGGATGTGCGATGTCTTGCCCGATTTCTCCGCGTTCTCGAAGTCGCGGCTCTCCGGCAGGCTGTGACGAATATAGACGCCGAGCGCAAAAATCACGATGCTCGCGAGAAATGGCAGACGCCATCCCCAGGAGATGAACTGCTCGTGCGGCAACGCCTGCACTGCGAGAAACGCCGCGGAGGACAGCACGAAACCGCCGCCCACGCCGAGCTGACTCCACGCGGCGTAATAGCCGCGCTTCTCGGGCGGCGCGTTCTCGCTGATCATCAGTACGCCTCCGCCCCATTCGCCTCCGGACGCAATGCCTTGCAGCAGGCGAAGTGCGACGAGCGCGGCCGGGGCCCAAAGACCGACGTGATTGTAAGTCGGCAACAAGCCGATGCCGAAGGTCGCGAAACCCATGATGAGCAGCGTCCAGACGAGCGACGCGCGCCGTCCGTAACGGTCGCCGATATGGCCGAACACGATGCCGCCGAGCGGCCGCGCGACAAAGCCCATCGCGAACGCAGCGAACGCGCCGAGCGTGCCGATCAGTGGATCGGCGTTGGCGGGGAAGAACAGCTTGCCAAACACGAGCGCGGCCGCTGTGCCATAGACGAAGAAGTCGTACCACTCCATCGCATTGCCCGCGACAGACGCAATGACGATACGTTTGAGGGCGCGATCCGGCGTTGCTGCGCTGGTTGCGGCGGTCGGGGTAGGAACTGTTGCCATGTCTGCTCGCATCGAAAGAGTAGGACTGCGGCCTTGAAGGCTTCGCATAGCAAGCAGTGTCGAGGCGAGTCAGACCGTCGTCAAATTTGCCGAAAAGACGTCGTGTTATCAGCGCAGCAAATGGACGTCACTCCTCGGACTGACGAAACATCGCGGAGATGGTCTCCCGCAACCACGCGACGCCAGGGTCGTTGGCAAACTGCGTGTGCGAGTGAATCTGTATTTCGATGGGCGGCAGAGCAAAGGGTAAGGGCAGAATCCGGAACGCCTTGCCACGATTGAAGCGCAGCGCAATGCTTTTCGGGAAGATAACGGCGAGGTCCGTGTTCATCACGATCTCGGGCGCCACGACGAAATGCGGCAACCGGACTACGACATCGCGCTTCAGACTGAGTTCGTCGAGCCATTGCTCGACCATGCGATGGCCCGTAGCGTTGGTGCTCGCGTAGACGTAGCGCAAGGCGCCCAGGTCTTCGCGCGTGGGCCGCGACGTGCCTAGGGGATGATCGGCGCGCACCACGCAGACATGCTCGTCGACGAATAAGGTTTGGCTCATGCACCCCGCGTCGAGGCCCGGCACGTAGCCCAGAGCAAGATCGATCTCCCCGGCGCGCATGGCTGCGCTCACGGATTCCACCGGAAGGTTGACGACTTCGATGCGAATGCCGCGGGCCTCGCGGTCGAGCAAGGACAGAAGCGGTGGCAGAAAAAAGAACTCCGACATGTCCGACATCGAGATGCGAAAGACGCGCCGTGCGGTCGAAGGATCGAACTTGGCAAGCTGCTGGACCGCCTCGTTGATGATCGACAAAGCCTGCGCGAGCGGCGGGTATAACCGGTGCGCTGCATCGGTCGGCACCATGCCGGTAGGCGTGCGCACGAAGAGCGGATCATCGAAGATGGTGCGCAAGCGCCGCAGCGCGTGACTGACTGCAGGCTGCGTCAACTGCAGACGGTCGCCGGCGGCAGTGAGGCTGCGCAGATCCCAGATGGCAAGGAACACGCGCAGCAGGTTCAGATCGGCGAGACCGACGTTCAGCTTCGTCATACGATTCACTCACGAACGAGCGCATGGTCCGCCATGCAGCGATCAATGTGTGGCGAGGTTACCGTATGTGCTGCGCATTGCAAAATGAGACGTGCCTCCTTGGTAGCGTGGCAAAGCATGGAAATCGCGGCGCATCAGGTCGCGCACTGGCGAAGCCAGCGCATCGGCGAGGGCGGACGCATCGTCGAACACGACCTTGTTGCGCTGCATCGCATCTACACGCGCGCAAGGTAAGCCGACGGTGCACTCCATGCGTGTATAAATTTCCAGCTCGCGCAGTGCAGGTAAAGTCGACATCAGCGGCGCGTGATGTTGCAGGTAATGCGCGAGCCATGTGTCGAAGTCTTCGGCCGGGCCTTCGTACGCGACGAGATACGTACACTGCTGTCCGCGCGTTTCGCGACCCGGCGTGGTCGACACGAGGGCTCGCACCGCCATGACTTGCTGCGTGAAACGCTCACATAACGACTGTGCTTGCAGTGCGCGGTGAATAGGGCCGTCGCGGCTCGCGGCCGCTTCGAGGCTGGCCAGTTCATCGAAATAGAGTTGCAGGACGCACGAAGGCGCATCGGTAACGGGCGCAATGCGCGGATCGACCCGTTGGATGATCGGCTCGTGCAAGATCAGTTTGCGCAAGCCTTCGATGTCCTGCAACGGCGCAACCTCAAGCAGCGATTCTTGTCCGCTCGCACCTATGAGAAACAGGCAGACTTGCATCGTCACGCCGCCTCGCAGGATGCGGCGCGCGCGAGCCGATGAAACTGCCGGCCGAAATACACCAGACCATCGCCGTCTTCGCATAGGCCGATGTGATCGACTTGCACGAAGAGCACCGAATGCGAACCGACCTTCTTACTGTCCACGATACGGCCTTCGAGACTCGCGATCGCATCGTCGAGCACGGGAAGTTGCAGTGCGCCCGGCCGTGAGCCGCAGCGCGCGAAGCGTTCGTCCATTGAGCAACCATCCATGCCGGCGAACACGCGCGCCAGTTGCTGCGCGTGCGCGCCCAGCACGTTGATGCAGGCTCGGCCGTTATTGAGCAACACGTCGTGAACGTAGCTCGACTGATTGATGCAGACAACCATCGTCGGTGGCGTGTCGGTCACCGAACATACGGCGCTTGCCGTGATACCGCAGCGTCCGTGCGGGCCGTCGGTCGTGATGACGTTGACGGCCGCGCCGAGCGAGGCCATTGCGTTGCGAAACTGCGCGCGCGCTTCATCGTGAGTCATGGCTGATGTCCTTTCAGGGTTCGCTGGTTCAGGGATACGGCGTGACGGGCGGAATGCCGACGAAGATCGCGCCCGATGCGTCGTAGTTGCCTTCGCCGAGGAACGCGTGTTGCGTGACGACGATCGAATCGCGTACCAGACGTTGCATCCGGTTCTCGCGATAGATCGCGCCGATGCCCGCCATCTTGTACGCTTGCATCACAATATCGGCGCAGGTGTGAGCCGCGTGCGTCGCGGACAGACGCAGCAGGTTGGCTTCTGCGGGCAACACCGGATCGCCCGCGAGCACCGTGCGCCACGATGCTTCCGCGGACTCGAAGAAGAAAGCCCGCGCGCTGCGCAGTTGTGCTTCCGCCTGCGCGAGCCCCGAACGATAGTAGGCGCGATCGGCAAGACGCGGCGCGCCGGTCGTGGTCTTCGTTACTCCGGACATCCCCGCCAGCAGGTCGAGCGCAGCGCGCGCCAGGCCGATGTTCACTGCGGCATGCACCTGCGCCTGATAGGCGACGGCGGGATACCGATACAACGGTTCATCGATTAGCGGCGTGCCGCCGCGCACGAAAGTCCATTGCTCCTCGACGTATTTGTCTTTGAGACGCAGATCGTGGCTGCCCGTGCCCTGCATGCCGACCACGTTCCAGTTATCGACGATGTCGACTTCGCTCGCGGGGAAGACGGCAGTGAAGGGCTTGCCGGCGTTCTTGTCGTCCGCGCCGGCGGGTGCGCCGCCGATTCCGACGCCGATCCAGTCCGCCCCCTTGCAGCCGCTCGCGAAGCGCCATTGTCCCGATACGAGGAAGCCGCCGGGCGCACGTTGGGCCTTCTGCAGCGGATACAGGCCGCCCGCGAAGACCTGATCGGGACCGGTCGCATAGATCTGCGCCTGCGTCTCGATTGGCAGTGAGGCGAGGTACGTGTTGGCGGAGCCGAACGCCGCGACCCATGCGGTCGAACCGTCCGCGATCGCGATGCGTTCCAGGATTTCGAGGAAGCGCGCAGGCGGAAGCGCGTCGCCGCCGAAACGTTTGGGCGTGCTCGCGCGGAAGATGCCCGCGCGCTTCATCTTGCCGACCATATCGCGCGGCACGTGAGACAGGGCGTCGAACTCGTCGCGGCGGCGCTCGACTTCCTCGATCAGCGCATCGAGCGGCAGCGGTCCGGCGTACACGGGGTAGTCGTTTTGCGAATCGATGATCGATTCGCCTTGAAGGGCTTGCATAAAGGATACCTCTCGGTGGATGTGTGTCGATGTCATTCGGGCTGGCGACGAAGAGCGGCGCGCATCGCTTTGGGATACGTCTCGCGTGCGATCAACGTGGCGGCGACGGTGATGAGGCCCAGTACGCCAAGGTAGATGGCGACGGGCACGGCGCTGTGATAGTGGGCGAGCAGTGCGGTGGCGATCATCGGCGAGAGGCCGCCGCCGAGTACGGAAGAGACTTCCCGGCCGATACCAAGTCCGGAGAAACGCAGATGCACTGGCAACATCTCGCTAATGAACGCGGGCTGCGCCCCTTCGAGAATGCCGAGCGTGATGCTGTTCGCGAGAACGAGCGCCGCAACCACCTTCCAGTATTCGCCAGAGCCGAGCAGCGCGAAATACGGCCATGCGACGAGCACGATGGCGATTGCGCCGGCGAGATACACGGGTTTGCGTCCGACCTTGTCGGTCACCCAGCCGAAGAAGAGCGACACCGGGATCATGAGCAGCATGGAAATGCACAGACCGCTCAGAACCCAGCTCGACTTGATGCCGAGAAACTGCCCATATGCGATCGAGAACGCGAAGAAGAGATAGGACGCCGCACCCTCGCCGAAGCGCAGGCCGAACACGGTGAGCACTTCGCGCGGACATTGGCGCAGCACTTCGATGACAGGCATGCGGCTCTCGTGGCGCGTCGCCTTGACTTCGGCGAACGCGGCGCTTTCTCCGACCGAGCGGCGCATCCACAAGCCGAGAAGAACCAGTGCGGCGCTTGCGAGAAACGGAAGGCGCCATCCCCAGCTCTGAAAGTCGCCCGTCGGCAGGTTCTGCACCAGAAGAAATGCACCGGTTGAAAGGACGAAGCCGAGTGCCGCGCCGCACGGACTCCATGCCGCGAGCGCCCCGCGCCTCGATTGCGGCGCGTTCTCGTGGATCAGCAAGATACTGCCGCTCCATTCTCCGCCGGCGGCCAGTCCCTGAAGAATGCGCAGCAGAACCAGCATCACGGGCGCCGCAATGCCGACCTGCTGATACGTTGGCAAGACGCCCATCAGGACCGTGGCGGTGCCCATCGTGAGCAGGGTGAGCATCATCACGGCCTTGCGACCGTAACGGTCGCCGATATGCCCGCATAGCACGCCGCCGATGGGTCGCGCGATGAAACCTACGGTGAAGCCGCCGAATGCGGCGATGGTGCCCGTGAGCGGATCAGTGCCGACCGGAAAGAACAGCTTGCCGAAGACGAGCGCGGCAGCCGTTCCATACAGAAAGAAGTCGTACCACTCGAGGATCTGGCCGAGTACTGCAGTCGTGACCGCACGGCGCACGTTGCTTGGACGACGGGCCGCTCGGCTTTGAGCCAGCGTGCCCAGATCGGAATTCAGAGCTTCAGGGTTCATGGTGGGGGAAGACATGAGGTGATGGTTCCCGCTTCCCTGATGCTCAAGAAGCGGCGCGAATGGTATCGATGCGATGTGCCCACGATATGAGCGTCGATAACCGCGGTCAAATTCGAGACAAAAATGCACGACATGAATCTGATGCATGTGCTTCGTGTGTCGTACGTAATAACCCTTGCTTTGAATGACATATCGATCGCGCTTATCGCCAGTCATGCTTTTGGCTTATTTGCCGTGTGAAACGGGCGACAGCAGACTGCGTGGCGCATCGCAGTCAGTCCCGCAATGAGCCTTCATTGCGTCATTCAACAGAACCACTCGCATGGAATACGCACGTATGAGACTCGCCCTGGCAACTTCTCTCGCGCTGCTCACAGTTGCAGGCACGGCGCAGGCACAAAGCGCGGTGACGCTGTACGGCATCGTCGACGATGGCTTCAACTGGACCTCGAACTCCGGCGGTCACAATCTGTACAACCTGTCGAGCGGCGTCATGCAGGCAAGCCGTTGGGGGCTAAGGGGTAGGGAAGAGCTAGGTGGCGGGCTTGCTGCACTGTTCGTACTCGAGAACGGCTTCGATCTCAACAACGGCTCGCTTGCGCAAAAGAATCGCGGCAGCACCCAGGGTCTGATGGTCGGTCGCCAGGCGTACGTGGGCTTGTCCAGTGCTTTGGGCACCGTGTTGCTCGGTCGTCAATACGATTCGGCCGTCGACTATGTGGGCCCGTTCGAGTCCGGGACCCAGTGGGCGGGATATATCGGCGCGCATCCAGGCGATCTGGACAACCTCAACAACGCATATCGCGTGAACAACGCGATCAAATTCGTTAGTAAGGCATACGACGGAATAACGTTCGGCGGCGTCTACAGCTTCGGTGGCGTGGCAGGGGCGGTTTCACGCAACCAGCTGTGGTCCCTTGGAGCGGGCTATGCGAACGGACCGCTTACGCTGGGCGTCGCTTATCTGAATGCGCGCAACCCGAACGTCGGCTTCTTCGGTGACAACGGCGCGAGCACGCCGCCCACCGCGAGCGCGAACTTCATTTCGTCGCCGGTATATAGCGGCTACGCGTCGGCGCGGACGTATCAAGTCGTCGCGGCTGGCGCGGCGTACGCATTCGGCGCGGCGACGCTGGGTGCGACATACACCAACGTGCAGTTCAAGAACCTCGGCGATACGGTGAACTCCGGACCCAATCCGCGCGGCTACGCCGGCGATGCAATCTTCAACAACGTGGAAGTGAACATCAAGTATCAACTTACACCGGCGCTCGTGCTCGGCGCGGCGTTCGACTACACGAACGGCGGCGACGTCGATTCGGCCTCCGGCAACAACCCGGGCGCGAAGTATTACCAGGGCGCGCTCGGCGCCGACTACTTTCTCTCGAAGCGCACTGACGTTTATGTGATCGGCGTCCACCAGAAGGCATCCGGTACCGACTCCACCGGCGCGGCGGCCGTTGCGGCAATCAACAATCTCACGCCGTCCACGAGTGATCGTCAAACCACAGTCCGCGTCGGCATCCGCCACAAGTTCTGAAGGGAACCGGCATTCGCGCCAATGCGTGACGTTCGCCGTTCGCCCAGTGAAGGAGGAGAGCCAGATGGGCGCTGAAGGCGCTGTTCCACGAACGTTTCCCGTTCCGGCTCGCTTTCCAAGCTGGCGCCACGTAGTTATCTGAGCTTAGTGTTGCAGCCCTGTTCGGCGGACCAGCCTTGGCTTTCATATCACATCTGGCACTCGGCCGACGCCACTTCGCCTCCCTTCGAAGTTTGGCTAAGGACGAGAGTCCATCATCGCGCGTAGCGGTCCTGGGTGACGTCGTAGCGGTAACGACAAGCCCTTGCCTGGAGCGGCGCGCTCCTATTCGGTCCGGAGCTATGACGTCGTGCAAGACGAGGGGTGGATGCCCGGGCGTTGAGCGGCCATATCCGATCAACGAACGGGCCGCTAGTTTGAATTGCCGCTGCTATTCAGAGGATTGACCTATAGGTCCCGCCCTCGACGCGCACTGCGGCGCCATTGGATGCGGCGCCTAAAGGACTCGCAAGCAACGCGACCATCGCGGCAATCTCGTCGGCTTCGATCATGCGGGCGATCAGCGAGCTTGGACGATACGTGTCGAAGAAGTGCGCTTCGATTTCTGCATCGGTCATACCGGGCCGAGGCGCGGTTTGCCGAAGACAGGTGACGATGCCGTCGGATCGCGTGGCGGAGGGCAGTACGCTGTTGACGGTCACGCCGGTCCCCTTCGTCAGTTCTGCCAATCCGCGCGAGACCGCGAGTTGAGCCGATTTGCTGACGCCGTAGTGCACCATGTCTGGCGGCGTGAACGCGCCGACCTCGCTCGACATGAAAATTACACGCCCCCAGTTCTTCGCAAGCATGCGAGGAAAGTAGTGACGCGACAGCCTGACGCCCGACATCACGTTAACGTCGATCATTCGCAACCAGTCATCATCGGTGATCTCGGCGAACGGCTTCGCTTCGTAGTAGCCGAGATTGTTCACGAGAATATCCGTTTCCGGTTGGGCATCGATCAGTTCCGCGACGCCGCGGTCGTCGCTCACGTCCGCGACGATTCCGTGCACGCTGCCGCGTGGCGCTGCCGTCGAGAGTTCGGCGACGGTTGCGTCGAGCTTGTCGCGTTGCCGCCCAGTGATCGTGACGGCCACGCCCTCCGCGGCCAACGTCCGCGCGATCGCCATGCCGATGCCGGCAGTTGCGCCGGTGACGATCGCGGTTTTTCCTTCAAGTTGCAAATCCACGGTTTGCTTCTCCTTTATTCATCGAGAAACCGGCATGGCCGGCCCGTTGCACGGCATTACTTGAGCCGCTTCAGCATTTCGCCGGCGACTTCCAACGCTGAGGCCGGGTTCTGTCCGGTGATCAATTCACGGTCGGTCACCACGTGCGCGGTAAACTGCACCGTGTTACTGCTATAAATGCCGCCCGCGCGTTGCAGTGCAGTTTGCGGATAGAACTTCATCGCGCCGCCGCCGAGCAGTCCTTTGGCTTGCTCTTCTTCCGCATTGCTGATCACAGTCATCCGGTAGCCGGCGTAGATCCATTTCGTGTCGCCGTCGCCCGTGTTGCCCGTCGCGAGTTGTCGCGTAAAGCCCGGTGCATCGGGCAGGGTGGACAGCAACGCGATCGGGCCGTGGCAAACGAGCGCCGTGGTCTTGCCGCGGGCGTGAAAGTCGGCCAGCAATCTGCCCACGGCGGGGCTGGTCAACAGATCCTGCATCGGCGCATGACCACCGGGAACATAGACGGCATCGAAGTGCGCGTATCCAATCTGTTCCACCCGCGACAGGCTGATTACCGGCGAATGCTCGCTCGACGCGATATGTAGCTGATCGAGCAAGGCCCGGTAGTCGCGCATTGCGTTGTCGTCGCCGTTGAAGTACATCTTGTCGGCCGACGTGACGTCCATCGTCGGCGCCTTGCCCTCCGGCGTAGCGAAGGTCACCCGATGGCCGGCATCGAGTAGCGCTTTCACGGGCTGCATCAGCTCGTTCAGGTAGAAGCCCGTCGCGAAGACCTTGCCATCCTTCAGGTCGAGGTGATCGGAATCCGACAACACCACGAGCACGTTGGCCGCGTGGGCGCCGTACGCTGCAATGCCGAGCATTGCCGCAACGGCGAGCTTGCGAATCGAATGCATCGCTTTCTCCATCGGGAAGTTTCAGGCTTGTCGGGAACGGGTGAGCAACAGATGACGCATCGCGGCGCCCACGCCGGCAGCCGACTGCGGGTTCTGGCCCGTCACGAGCTGCCCGTCGACGACGACCTTCGCCGTCCAGTTCGGTGCGGGTTGGTGAACGGCGCCGCGTTGCTTCAACGTGCTCGCGAGCAGAAAGGGGACGACGTGATCGAGCTGGACCGCGCGTTCTTCTTCGTCGGTGAATGCGCTCAGATTCTTGCTGGCGACGAGATATGTACCGTCGGCAAGCCTCACGTCGACGAGTGCGGCCGGACCGTGACATACGGCGCCGACCACGCCACCCGCTTCATGGATCGTGCGCGTCACCCGCTCCACGTCGGCATTGCCGGGAAAGTCCCACATTGCGCCATGACCGCCGGCAAAGAAGACCGCCGCATATTTCGACGCGTCGACGTCGCCCGCCCGCCGCGTGTCGCGTAGTGCGTCGCGGAACGCCGCATCGCTCCAATAGCGCGCATTGATTTCGTCGTTGAGATCAAGCCCGTCCACGGGCGGTTCACCGCCCTGAATCGATGCGAATTCCACGGGAATGCCGGCCGCGTCGAGTTCGGCCAGCGGATGCGTCACTTCGCCGAGGTAGAAGCCCGTCGGCTCGCCGGTCGAGCCTTTCTTTGCGTGGCTCGTGAGTACGAATAGAACCGGCAAACCCTGCCGGTCGCGATGTTCGCCATTCATGCTGTGCTCCTGGATTTCAATGGGTGACTCGACGATGCAGTCACGACGCACGCACTTTATTTGGCTCTTACGTGGAGATAAACTGGCGCGAAAGTAAAGCTTTTGTTCTCAGGGGGACAAGATGGCGCGTAAATTCGACCATCTCGGCGACGTGGAAGCATTTGTAACGGTGGTCGAAAAAGGCTCGATGACTGCCGGCGCGGTGGCATTGGGCAGCACGCCTTCCGTGTTGAGCCGCGCCATCACCCGCCTCGAGGCCCGGCTGGGTACGCAATTGCTGCGTCGTTCGACGCGGCGCTTGAGCCTGACGGAGCACGGCAGGCTCTATCTTGAGCAATCACGCGCGGCGTTTCTGCTGATAGATGATGCCGAGCGGACCATTCAGGGGCGGGGAGGCACATTGACCGGCCATGTCCGGATGAGCGTGCCAACGACGTACGGGCACTATCGACTGCCGCCGCTACTTCGACGGTTCACGCGGGAACACCCGCACGTTCGCGTGGAGTTGAACATCGCGAACCGGAACGTCGATCTCGTGGCCGAGGGCTTTGACCTGGCGATCCGTCTGGGCGAATTGCCGGACAGCGGCCTGGTCGGGCGCAAGCTTGAGGACGCGGCATTGTGCCTGGTCGCATCGCCCGAGTACGTCGCTCACGCCGGCATGCCGGCAACCGTGGCCGACTTGGAGCACCATCTGTGTCTACCGTTCATGCTGCCCAGCAGCGGCCGCATCGCGCCGTGGGTGTTTCGTGACGGCGACCAAGACATCGATTGGCTGCCGTCTTCGAATGTCGCGGTGTCCGACGATGTACTTGGTGTCGTTTCGATGGCGCAGAGTGGCGCCGGAATCTGTCAAACCTATGACTTCATCGTTCACGATCGGATCCGGGCCGGGCATCTCGTCGAAGTGCTGCCCCATCTGCGGGGCCGCACACGGCCGTTCTCGGTCATTTATGCGCCGCATCGACGCCTGTCGGCCGCCTCCCGGAACTTGATCGATATGCTGATAACTTCGACGGCCGGGGCGTGACCGCGATATGGTTTGAGTAAAGGCATTGAGCATCGGCCGATCCGGCGTATTGGCCGCGAACGGCGAGTCGTTCGCGACGGCGAAAAGCGGCTGCCGACTCGCAACGGACGTTCGCCGATGCATTGCACGATCGCCCCAATGGCGGTCGCACTGTGCAAACGGCCATTGGATGGCATGCGGTGCGGCAACGATACGACGCTGCGCCCACCGACGTTACGTAACATCGAAGCATTCGTAGCACGAATGTAACGAAAACGGCGCCGCTCATGGGCGCGAAACGAGTCGGCCCCGGTCGCGGACGGTCGGCGCGTGAGCACGTGCAGCTTGGGCCGACGGTGTGGGTTGCCGGGCCGTGCACATCCATGGCATGAATAGTGCTGATCGTTTCCCGGTCCTCAATCGAACATTCCATCGCCCGGACCGCGAGGAGACCATCATGTATCGAACCCGCATTCTCACGTCCGCCGCGGTGCTGGCCGCTGTCGGCGTGCTGACCGCTTGCGGCGGCAGCGACGTCACCGCGCCGTCGAGCACGTCCGCCAATACCGGCGGCACGACCGTTACCGCCAACAATCCCGGATCGGGTGGCGTGAGCGACGGTGGCTGGAGCACGAGCGGCACGTCCGGCACGCCGGGCACGCGAGGCGTCGTCAATACGGCGGGCGCGCTTGCCGTCACGACCGGCTCGATCGTCGGCGACGTGACGCTGCCGGGCCTCGGCAACGGCGTGACGCGCAGCGCCGGCGACACGATTGCCAGCGTCAGCACGATCACGCGCGCCGCGACAAACGCGCTCAGCGACGGGCTCGGGCAGATCGGCTCGACCGCCAATCCGGTCGGCACGACGGTGGCCGGCCTCGGCGACGTCGTCAGCGTGACCGCGAATCCCGTGACGGGCCTCGCGCAGACCGTCCGCGCGCTCGGTGCCGGACCGTTGGCGCCGCTCGCGCCCGTCACGACACCGGTCGGCGCGGTGCTCGACACCGTGGCCGGCGGCCTCGGCGCCGCGGGCGGCACGCTGGGCTCGGCGCTATCGTCGGGGCCGGTGCAGCAAGTCACGCAACCGGTCAGCTCGGCCGTCACGCCGCTCGTCATCACGGCCGGCCAGGCGACGCAGCAGATCGGCGCGACGACGGGCCTCGGGCAACCGGTGGGCAATCTTCTCGGACAGGTCGGCGGCGCGCTGTCGACGGTGGGCTGGCGACTGGGGGTTCCGACGCAGCCGGCGGTCGGCCCTGCGAGCCAGCTTGCCGCGGCGGCAGGCGCGCTCGTCGGTGCGATCGGCGATACCGTGACGAACGCGGGCGGACTGGTCAACTACTACGGTCCGAACGGCGTGGCACCGATTCCCGGTCTGATCGTGAGCGTTGCGGGCGCGACGGTCACGACCGTGAAAAATGGTCCGCCGGCAGGCGGTTCGGCTGCGTCGGGGCCGCTCGGCGGCGCGCTGTCGGGACTCGGATCGACACCGCTTGGATCGCTGACCGGCGCAATCGGCGGCACGGCCGGCGCGGGCGCGGCGAGCCCGCTCGCGCCGGTGGCCAATCTCGTGTCGACCGTCACGGGCTCGCTTGGCGGTGCTGCCGGTGCGGGCGCGGCGAGTCCGCTGGCGCCTGTGACGACCCTCGTGTCGGCGGTAACAGGCACGCTCGGCAGTGCGGCGGCCGGGGGCGCATCGAGCGCGGGCCCGGCGGCGATTCCCCTCGCGCCGCTCACCTCGCTGCTCGGCGGCGTGACCGGCGGTGCCGCGAAGTAACGGCGCACGGAACGGCAAGCGGTAGGGCGGCGTGCGGTGTGCTGCGCGCCGTTCATCGCTCGCCGTTGACGTTCGCGGTTCGCTGCACCGAGCGGCGGCCACTGGCATCCCGACCGCTCGAGTTTTCCCGTCGCCACTATCGTGCTGGATCCGACAAGGCCGCCGCGACGAGCAGCACGGCGCGGATGCGGAGCGCATTCGTGCTGGTGGCCGACGCGCGCAGAAGAATCGCCGTGAACCGGCGCCGCTGCTCGCGATCGCATCCCGGACGCGCGCTGCCCCTGGTTGACCGCCGCGATCACCTTCGAACGAATCAGGCGCGCACGCAGCACGTTGCGGCTGATCCCGGGCAACCGTACGGCGTGGACCTCGTTGCGGTGACAGAGCTCGAATGCGACGCGCGTCACCGTGTCCTCGATCCGTTCGGCAGGCTCTCGTGCGCGCCGCCGCACAGTGCGCACAGCATCTGCTCGAGCGCTACCAGAGCGGCTTGCGCACACCCCTTCAGCCGCGACCGGCGCGCATGACGCCGACAAGGTCAGGTCGGTGTCCCGCAACGCGTCGTCGTGGCACACCAGCAGTGCGTGCCGAATCACGTTTTGCGGTTCGCCGACATTACCGGGCCGCGCATGCGCTTCGAGCCGGCGCGCCGCGGCCGTGTCGATGCTGCGCGGCACGTCGCCGGCGCGGCTTCGGTATTCGTCGAAGAAGTGCCGGGCAAGCGGCAGGATGTCGACGGTCCGTTCTCGCCACGCCGGCACGCCTGCGCAGCAATCGTACTTTCGTTATCAGAAATCGATGTTTCCCGTTCGGCGCAAAACACTGAACACTTTGTCGAGCACGCAGCTGCCGGAACGCGGCGCCCGTCGTCGCGAACCCGACACGCCACCGGCGCGATACCGCGCCACTCGTCAACGGGAACATTGGATGAGCCACACCCTCAACGTCGTCGCCATCTCGGGCGGCCTGCAGCGGCCGTCGCGCACGCTGGCGCTGACGAACGCGATTGTCGCCGCGCTCGGCGACGCGCTTCCGGTCCACACCCGGCTGATCGAACTCGGCGAGATCGGCGGCCGGCTGGCCGGCGCGCTGAAGCGTGCGCAGGTGCCTCCCGATCTCGACGCGCTGATCCGCGCGATCGAGACGGCCGATGTGCTCGTCGTCGCGAGTCCCGTGTATCGCGCGTCTTACACCGGGCTCTTCAAGCATCTGTTCGACCTCGTGCATCACGAGTCTCTGGTCGACGTGCCGGTGCTGCTCGCGGCTACCGGCGGCAGCGAGCGCCACGCGCTCGTGATCGACCATCAGCTGCGTCCGCTGTTCAGCTTCTTCCAGGCGCGCACGCTGCCGATCGGCGTGTATGCGTCGGAGAGCGATTTCGACCGGTACGAAATCGTCAATCCCGCGTTGCGTGCGCGCATCGCGCTCGCCGTCGAGCGCGCGGTGCCGCAACTGCAGCCGCGCACGCCCGCCGCCGTGGCCGCGTAGCGCCGTTTCGTTTCTCCATTCGATCAGGAGCCCTCATGAGCATTCACGAACCATCAGCCGACGGCGTCAAATTCGCGTACTGGGTGCCGAACGTCAGCGGCGGCCTCGTCGTCAGCACGATCGAACAGCGTACCGACTGGAGTCTCGAATACAACCAGAAGCTCGCGCGCACCGCCGAGGCGGCCGGCTTCGATTACGCGCTGAGCCAGATCCGGTTCACGGCCGGCTACGGCGCCGAATACCAGCACGAATCGGTGTCGTTCAGCCAGGCGCTGCTGCACGCGACCACCAAACTCAAGGTGCTCGCCGCAATCCTGCCGGGGCCGTGGCATCCGGCCGTGGTCGCGAAGCAGCTCGCGACGATCGACCACATTTCCAACGGACGCATCGCGATCAATGTGGTCAGCGGCTGGTTCAAGGGCGAGTTCACCGCGATCGGCGAGCCGTGGCTCGAGCACGACGAACGCTATCGGCGCTCGAAGGAATTCATCCAGGCGCTGAAAGGGATCTGGACGCAGGACAACTTCACGTTCAAGGGCGACTTCTACCGGTTCAACGATTACACCCTCAGCCCGAAGCCGGTGCAGAAGCCGCATCCGGAGATCTTCCAGGGCGGCAGTTCGCGTGCGGCGCGCGACAACGCGGCCAGCGTGTCCGACTGGTATTTCACGAACGGCAATACGCCGGAGAACCTGAAGGCGCAGATCGACGACATTCGCGCGAAGGCTGCCGCGAACAACCATCGCGTGCGGATCGGCGTCAATGCGTTCGTGATCGCGCGCGACACCGAGGACGAAGCGCGGGCCGTGCTCGACGACATCATCCGGCACGCGCACGTCGAGGCCGTGCATGCATTCGGCGATGCCGTGAAGGAGGCCGGCAAGGCTTCGCCGGAAGGCGAGGGCAACTGGGCGAAGTCCACGTTCGAGGATCTGGTGCAGTACAACGACGGTTTCCGCACGAACCTGATCGGGACGCCGCAGCAGATCGCCGAACGGATCGTCGCGCTGAAGGCGATCGGCGTCGACCTCGTGCTCGCCGGGTTTCTGCATTTCATCGAGGAAGTCGAGTACTTCGGCAAGCGCGTGCTGCCGCTCGTGCGCGAGCTCGAAGCGCAACAGCAGACGGTGGCCGCATAAGGCCACTCGGCTGGGCGCTGCCGCCGGTCGCCGCGCGCCACGGTCCGCTCGATCATGCGAACGTCACGGCCGGCGGCGCGCATCGCTACCCGGCTACGTTCGCAACCTCACCGCATGACGTACACGCGGCGCGTGCAGAGCGCTGGTCGCCCGCGCGTCGGCGCGCCTTCCGCGTTACGCAATCGTCGCCATTTTCGCCGCATCGACGAGCATTTCCATGCCGAGGCCGCCGAGCACCGCGCCCATCGCCCATCGCTGCGCGAGCAGCAGCGCCGGCCGCGCCCGCAGGAACGTCGCGATGCCGCTCGAGCAGATCGCGACGAACCCGTTCGCCGCAGCGAACGCGGCGATCAACAGCGAACCGAGAAGCAGCGACTGGCCGAACACGCTGCCGTGCCTGTAATCGATGAACTGCGGCAACAGCGACACGAACAGCATCGCGAGCTTCGGATTGAGCACGCTCGTCGTCGCGCCCATTGCGAGCAGCCGCAGCGGGTGCTCGCTCGGCAGCGCCTTCACGTCGAACGGCGAACGGCCGCCGGGCCGCACGGCCTGCCATGCGAGATAGAGCAGATACGCGGCGCCCACGACGCCGAGCGCAGTGCGTGCATGCGGCACGCTCAGGAACAGCGTCGTGATTCCGAACGCGGCGCCGAACATGTAGAACAGGTAACCGACCATCACGCCCGCCAACGAAATCAGCCCGGCGGTGCGCCCCTGCGCGATCGAGCGCGACATCACGTAGACCATGTTCGGCCCGGGCGTGACCGCGAGCATGCCGCCAATGATCAGAAATCCATAGAGCGAGCCGGAGGTCGGCATGATTGTCGCTTCCTGTAGTGAACGTCGATGGCATTCATTGTCCGGCCATGGAGGCGAACAGTAAAACGGGATAAACTGAATCGATTGATCAGATTTTCTGAATGCGATGAAGAAGCTCGATCTCGACGTGCTGGCGATGGTGGTGGCCGTGACGGAGTCCGGTTCGTTCGCGCAGGGTGCGCAGGCGGTGCATCGGTCGCCGTCGGCGGTGAGCATGCAGATCAAGGCGCTGGAGGATTCGCTCGGCAAGCCGCTGTTCATCCGCGACACGCGCAACGTGACCGCCACCGACGACGGCCGCACGCTCGCCGAATACGGCCGCCGGATGCTGGCGATGCGCGACGAGGCGTGGGCATCGGTCGTGCGGCCGGAGATCCGCGGCCGCGTGACGATCGGCGTGCCGGACGATTACATATCGTCGCTGCTGCCGCAGGTGCTCGGCAAGTTCGCCGCGATGCATCCGCGCGTCGAAGTGCGCGTGATCGGCCAACCGAGCAGTGCGCTGGTGCCGATGCTGAAGGACAACACGGTCGACCTCGCATGCCTCACGCGGATCAAGGGGGTGACGGGCGAACTGATCCGGATGGAACCGCTCGTGTGGGCTGGCTCGCCGAAACGCGACGTGTGGCAGGAACGGCCGCTGCCGGTGGCGTTTTTCACGCACGGCGGCAGCATGGCGCGCGATCACGCGGTCAAGGCGCTGAACCGGCGGAAGATTCCATACCGGATGTCATACGAAAGCCCGAGCTTTCTCGGGCTGCTCAGCATGGTCGAGGCCGGCCTCGCGGTCGCGCCGCTCGCGCGCTGTTGCGTGCCCGATCACCTGTTGCAGTTGTCGGAGAGTCACGGGCTGCCGTCGCTTGGCGAGCTCGAGGTGGTGCTCGCGCGCAGCGCGCAGTCCGCGCGCCCGCCGTGTGACTACCTTGCCGAGCAGATTCTCGGCGAATGGCGCGCATGAGCGCGCTGCATGCACCGGCGCATCAGCACGATTTCAGCAGCCATTCCCGGAACGCCGCCAACGACGGCAGCGTAGCGTTTTCGGGCGGATACACCAGGTAGTAGCTGCGCTGGCTGGTGATCGCGTCGCCGATCGCGACGAGCTCGCGGCGGCTCAGCTCGTCTTCCACCAGCACCTTCGGCACGAGGCCGATCCCGATTCCGGCCCGCACGGCCTGGATCAGATGCGACGTCAGCTCGAAGCTCGGGCCGATCCGCATGTCGCGATGGTCGAGACCGAAATGCGTGAACCATTCGGCCCACGCGTGCTGGTTGCTCGTCACGCCCAGCAGCGTCTGCCCGGCAGCCCATGACGGCGCGTGCGAGTCGGCCTTGCGCCGCCCGGCAGCATCCGGGCTCGCGATCGCGATCAGGAATTCGTTGTACAGCCGGTGCGCGTGCAGCCCGGGCCAATCGCCCGTGCCGACGGTGATCGCCGCGTCGAGATCGTCGGTATGGAAATCGATGCCGCCGATCCGCGAATGCAGGTGCACGGTCACGCCCGGATGCGCGGCGTAGAAGCCGTGCAGGTGCGGCAGCAGCCATTTCGAGCCGAAGGTTGGCAACGTCGCGAGCCGCAGCGTGCCCGCGCCGGCCTGGTGCGACATCGCCTGCAGTGTCGCACCACGAATGCGGCCAAGCGCGCCGCTCAGCTCGACGAAGTAGCGCCGCCCGACTTCGGTCAGCTTCACCGACCGGCCTTCGCGGCGAAACAGCGGCACGCCGAGCTGATCTTCGAGCGTCTGCACCTGCCGGCTGATCGCGCTCTGGCTCAGCGCCAGCTCGTCGGCCGCGCGGGTGTAGCTCTCATGCCGCGCGGCGGCCTCGAACACCAGCAGCAGCGACATCGACGGGGTCAGGTGACGGTAATTCATGAGTTTTATGCAAGTTTTGCCGGAGCAGAATTCGTTTGTTTGGCGCCCGGATTCGCAAGATACTGGATTTCCGGGCTCAGCGGAATCTTGCTCAAAACTCATGGTTCTGACGGGCTCCGCACGCCGGCTTCTCCACCTTGCGCTTTCAACCATGTCGATTGCTTCGTTGCCCCGTCCCGCCAGCCCGCCCGACGGCCGTTACCGTGATTTTCTCGCGGCGCTCCACGCCGCCGGGTTCGCCGGCGAGATTCGGGTCGACCATGCGAACCGGACCGTCCAGGCGACCGACAACTCGATCTACCAGCGCTTGCCGCAAGCGGTGGTTTGCCCGGCGCACGCGGACGACGTGCGGCTGCTCGCGCGCCTGCTCGCCGAACCCGCGCACCGCGACGTCGCGGTGGCCGCGCGCGGCGGCGGCACCGGCACCAACGGACAGTCGCTGACCGACGGCGTGGTCGTGGACCTGTCGCGCAACATGAACCGGATCCTCGAAATCAACGCGCAAGAGCGCTGGGTGCGCGTGCAGCCGGGTGTCGTCAAGGATCAGCTCAATGCGGCGCTGAAGGCGCACGGGCTCTTCTTCGCGCCGGAACTGTCGACGTCGAACCGTGCCACCGTCGGCGGGATGATCAACACCGATGCGAGCGGGCAGGGTAGCTGCACGTATGGCAAGACGCGCGACCATGTGCTCGCGCTCGACTTCGTGCTGTTGGGCGGCGAGCAACTGCACAGCGACGCGCTCGACGACGACGAACTGGCGCGCCGCTGCGCGCGGCAGGACCGCATCGGCAAGGTCTATCGCACCGCGCGCCGGATCAGCGACGAGCAGGCTGCACTGATCGACGCGAAGTTTCCGAAGCTCAACCGCTGCCTGACCGGCTACGATCTCGCGCACCTGCGGGAACCGGACGGCCGCTTCAACCTGAACAGCGTGCTGTGCGGTGCGGAAGGCTCGCTCGGCTTTGTCGTCGAGGCGAAGCTGAACGTGCTGCCGATTCCGAAATATTCGGTGCTGGTGAACGTGCGCTACGCGGGCTTCATGGACGCGCTGCGCGATGCGCGCGCGCTGCTCGAACTCAAGCCGCTGTCGATCGAGACGGTCGACTCGAAGGTGCTGATGCTCGCGATGAAGGATTTCGTGTGGAGCAGCGTGGCCGAGTATTTCCCGCAGGACGATGCGCGCCCGACGCTCGGCATCAATCTGATCGAATTCTGCGGCGACGATGCTGCCGACGTCGATGCACGCGTGCGCGCGTTCGTCGCGCACCTGCGCACCGATACGAGCGTCGAGCGGCTCGGCCATACGATCGCGACCGGCGACGACGCGGTGAAGCGCGTGTACGCGATGCGCAAGCGCGCGGTCGGCCTGCTCGGCAACGTACAGGGCGAGGCGCGCCCGCAGCCGTTCGTCGAGGACACTGCGGTGCCGCCCGAGAACCTCGCGGCGTACATCGCCGAATTCCGCGCGCTGCTCGACGGCCACGGGTTGCAATACGGGATGTTCGGCCACGTCGACGCCGGCGTGCTGCACGTGCGTCCCGCGCTCGACATGAAGGATCCAAAGCAGGCCGCGCTGGTGCGGCCGGTGTCGGACGCGGTGGCCGAGCTCACGCAGCGTCATGGCGGCCTGTTGTGGGGCGAGCACGGCAAGGGCGTACGTTCCGAATATGCGCCGGCATTCTTCGGCGAGCTGTATCCGTCGCTGCAGCAGCTGAAGGCTGCGTTCGATCCGCACAACCAGCTGAACCCCGGCAAGATCGCGACGCCGCCAGCGCCCGCGCTGCGGCTGCTGAAGATCGACGAAGTGCCGACGCGCGGCGACCATGACCGGCAGATCGACGAGCGCGTGTGGCAGAGCTACGGCACGGCGATGCACTGCAACGGCAACGGGGCATGCTACAACTTCGATCCGGACGACGCGATGTGCCCGTCGTGGAAGGCGACGCGCGAGCGCGTGCAGTCGCCGAAGGGGCGCGCGTCGCTGATGCGCGAATGGTTGCGTCTGCAAGGACAGGCGGGTGTTGACGTCGTCGCGGCGGCGCGTGCGCGGCAACCGTTCGTGCGCGGCTTCGCCGCACGCTGGCGCAACAGCCGCGCGGCGCGCAACGGCGCTGCCGACTTCTCGCACGAGGTGTACGACGCGATGGCCGGCTGCCTCGCGTGCAAGTCGTGCGCGGGGCAGTGCCCGGTCAAGGTCAACGTGCCGGAGTTTCGTTCCCGCTTTCTCGAGCTGTATCACCAGCGCTACCAGCGGCCGCTGCGCGACTATCTGATCGGCTCGCTCGAATTCACGATGCCGTTGATGGCCCGCGCGCCCGCGCTGTACAACGCGCTGATGCGCGCCGGGTGGGTGCGCACGCTGCTCGAGCGGTACGTCGGGATGGTCGATAGCCCGCTGTTGAGCCGCTTCGATCTCGCGGCCGTGATCCGGCAATGGAACGTGCGGCCGGCCGATCCGCACGCGCTCGCCGCGTTGACCGACGCACAGCGCGCGCGCAGCGTCGTTATCGTGCAGGACACGTTCACGCGCTACTTCGACACCGAGCAGCTTGCGACGTTGATCGAACTCGCCGCACGCATCGGCTTCCAGGTGTGGCTTGCCCCGCTCGCGCCGAACGGCAAGGCGCTGCATGTGCAGGGATTTCTGCGAGCGTTCGCGCAGGTCGCGATCCGCAACGCAACGCAGTTGGCCGCGCTCGCGCGCCCCGGTGTCGCGCTCGTTGGCCTCGATCCGGCGATGACGCTCACATATCGGCAGGAATATCTGAAGGTGACGGGCCTCGCCGACGTGCCGAAGGTCGCGCTGCCGCAGGAGTGGCTGGTCGATGCGTTGCCGGAAACCGGCGCGGGCGCGGGTGTCGGTGCGCCGTCCGCAACGTACCGATTGCTGCCGCACTGCACCGAAAGGACCAACGCGCCGGACAGCGGCAAGCAATGGGCGCAGGTATTCGCGCGCCGCGGGCTGCGGCTGACGCTTCAGGAGACCGGGTGCTGCGGAATGTCGGGCACCTACGGGCACGAGGCGCGCAACCTGCAGACGTCGCGCACGATTTACGCGCAGTCGTGGGCCGCGCACGTCGACGCGCCGGTCGAGCACGGAGAAGCGCTGGCGACCGGTTATTCGTGTCGCAGCCAGGTAAAGCGCATGTCCGCGCGGCAACTGCGGCATCCGCTGCAGGCGCTGCTCGATCACGCGCGTGCGACGGGCGCGCGGCCGGGCAGCGCGACGAGCGCAGCCTGATCGCGGCGTGCGCGCGCTGGTCGACGCGCGGTATGCGACGCTGAATGCGGCATGTCTTCCGCGCGCGCGGCGAACTCGCAAACCTGGCCGACGGCATTCGCGGCATCGATCGCTTGAAGGCGTGCAACCTGGCGCCGATGGAAAAGAGGGGGGGCGTTTGCCCGACGCGTACCGGATGCCGATACGATCGGTGGCGATCGCATGGCCCGTATCGACTGCGTGCGTCGCGCAGTTCAGGCCCGGCTTGCCGTTATTCCCGACGCAAGCCGCGTGATGCCGCGCGGCGTACAAAGGGTTGCGCGCCAGAGCGACGGCAGGACCCGTCGGCCGCGAAGTTCACGAATCGCCGTTGCGGCGCTTCGCGGAACGTGGCTTGGCTGCCGCGGGAAACGCGCCGACGCCGCGCGGGCGCTTCGGCTCGATGCCGGTCTTGCCGATCACGTGCCGGAAATCGATTTCGTGGGCGGCGAGCGCGCCGATCAGCGTCGCGATGACCGCGAGGTGCGAAGGGACGGTGCCCTTGCTCGAATAGTTGGTGATGGAGCTTTCGTTCATCCGGATCAGCCGGGCGAATTCGCGCGCCGTCAGTTGCGCTTTCTTCAACTCCTGTTGAAATTCCGCATACGCCATCGCACACATGTCGCTTCGTCTCCGAAAAGCTTGAATCGGCCCCGCGCGGCACCGCCGCCGACGGGTGGCGTTCCCGTCGGGCCGGTATCGCCGGGAATTACATCTTCACCTGGTCGAGGAAGGTCTTCTTGCCGGTCTTGTAGCCGTAGATCGAGATGACCCCGTGCGTCAGATCGCCTTTCGCGTCGAACGTCGTCGTGCCGATCACGCCGTCGTACTTCGTCGACGGCATCGCCGCGAGGATCTTCGCCGGGTCCGTCGAATTCGCGCGCTTCATCGCGTCGACCGCGATGTAGACCGCGTCGTACGCGAACGGCGCATCGAACTTGATGCCCTGGTTGAAGCGCTTCTGGTACTTCGCGAGGAACGCAGCGCCGCCCGGCATCTTCTCGAGCGCCGCGCCCGCCTGCGAGCACAGCACGTTGTCCGCCGCGGGGCCCGCGAGTTCGGCCAGCGAGTCGGTGCACACGCCGTCGCCCGACAGGATCTTCGCGCGCAGGCCGAGCTGCTTCGCCTGCTTCGCAAGCGGGCCGCCGGTGGCGTCCATGCCGCCGTACATGATCGCGTCGGGGTTCTCGCCCTTGATCTTCGTCAGGATTGCGCGGAAGTCGACGGCCTTGTCATTCGTCGCATCGTGCGACAGCACTTTCAGGCCCAGCGCCTTCGCCTTCTTCTCGAACTCGTTCGCGAGACCCTGGCCGTACGCGGTCGAATCGTCGATCACCGCGACGCTCTTCACGCCTTTCGACTGCGCGTAGCTTGCGAGCGCCGGGCCCTGCTGCGCGTCGGTCGCGACCACGCGATAGGTCGTCTTGAAGCCCTGCTGCGTGTACGTCGGATTCGTGGCCGACGGCGAGATCTGCACGATGCCCGCATCGCTGTAGATCTTCGACGCCGGGATCGACGTGCCCGAGTTCAGGTGACCGATCACGGCGACGACCTTGTCGTCGACCAGCTTCTGCGCAACCTGCGTCGCCTGGCGCGGGTCGGCCGCGTCATCCTGCGCGTCGAGCTGCAGCGTGATCTTCTTGCCGCCGATCGTCAGCCCTTTCGCGTTGATTTCCTCGACCGCGAGGCGCGCACCGTTCTCGTTGTCCTTGCCGAGGTGCGAAATGCCGCCCGTCGTCGGTTCGACGCTGCCGATCTTCACGACCTGGTCGGCCATCGCGCCCGACGCGGCCGCGAATGCGGCGGCTGCCAGTGCGACGGTGACCAGGGGTTTGCAGCGCATGCCGACTGTGCTTCGTTCCATCTGCCATCTCCGTTGATTGATAGTTCTCGTACCGTCCGGGCTGCCGCGCCCTCGTGACGCGCCCAGGCTGCCGAACGAGCCCCCGTGACCCGTGACGGGTTCGGCTCGCGTGCCGTCGCGCGGCGCCCGGGCGCGGGCGATTTCGTCTGACGACACGCAATCGTATGAATATATCCGAACGCGCTTGCCGCCGCTGCCGCGAATTACGTAGCCTTGCGCAAATTTGACGCGCTCGTGCGGCGGTTCTGCGTTCGACCGTGCCGTCGCGCGGCGTTCGCATCGCCGATCGCACCGATTATTCGGCGGCGCGGATGCCGCTGACCATGGACAGTGCGATGCAATCAATCGCGAAGTGTTCGGTCGATTCGTCTGCACACTTGCGGACCGGCGCGCGCGGCCGCGTCGATCGCAACGCCGAGACGCAGCCGTCACGCTTTTGATGCAACTAACGGTCATATCCCGCGGCGCCGGCGAATTGGCGCGGGCGCGAACGGGTGACGCAGGTATTCTGCTTTGCAGATTACGGGGCGACTTGAATCCATCGTGACGGGGCTTCCCCGATGGATGTCGCGCGCACAGCGCGGCTGCCTGGACGTTGTTGCGGCTCGACCGGGAAGGGTGGATCGCCGACAATGCGTGTGCGGAAAACCGGAACATCGTAAAGATGAGCGAGAATCGAGGGTTTCGAGCCGTTCGAATGCACAGGGAATGAGGAATGAATAGACCAGACAAGTCGGCGAAAGCGCGTGCCGCGCTCGACCAGCTTTTTTCGGGCATGGCGCCCGCGGACGCGCAGCAGCGTGCGTCGTCGCGTCCGGGCAATCCGTTCGAAGCGGCGGGCGACGCCGCGGGCGCCGACGGGCGCGTCGAAGTCACGCTGTCGACGCGAATCCAGCTGCGCGGCTATCCGGGCGCGGACGCGTTCATGAAGCGCATGGCCGAGGCCTGGGGTCTTACGTGGGGCCCATACGATGCGGTGCGCGCATCGGCGACGCTGCCGGCCGGGTGGCGTTCGCGCCGGCTGCCGGAAGTCACGCAGATCGTCGACGAACGCGACGTGTTGCGCGCGGAAAGCAGCCTGCAGGGCGGCGAGATGTCGTATCTGAAAGTGCATCCGCGCTACTACATCGATGCGCGCAAGGGGGCCGGCTGGCGCAAGTCGTCGAAGGCGTCCGACGATCCGGATCTCGACGGCCCCGACTGGAACTGCTACGTGATGGATCGGGAAAAGTCCGTCGAAGTGCACGAGCTGACGACGTCGTCGTCGAAGGCCGACCTCGACAACGCACGCGCGACGCTGCTGAAATGGCTCGACGAGCACTACCCGAAACATCGCGATCCGTTCGCATACTGGACGGACTGCGAACGTCCGTTGTAAGCCGCGCAGGGCGGCCTGTGATCGCGGAGGCGGCACGTGAAGCGCAATGGTGCGATCCCGGTTTTGTTGGCGGCGTTCGGCGCGGCCGTCGGATCGACCGTCATCGAACTGCTGCTCTGGCCGCTCGCCGGCGAAGACCCGATTCACAATCTGTTTCGCGATGCACGCATGACCGCCGCGCTCGTGATCGGACGACGGGTGCTTGGCGCTCCCGCCGGCTTCGATCCGGCGATCATGAGCGTCGCGACGCTCGTGCATGCCGCGCTGTCGCTTGCCTACGCTGCCGTGCTCGCGAGGCTGGTCCGCAATCTGTCCTCCGGCGCCGCGCTGCTCGCGGGCGGCGTATTCGGTCTCGTGCTGTATGGCGTCAACCTGCATGCATTCACGGCGATCTTTCCGTGGTTCGTTGACGCGCGCGGCGCGATCACGCTCGTTGCACACGTCGTCTTCGGCGCGACCGCGGCCGGCGTGTACTGCGGCGTGCGGTGCGTAACGCCCGGATGATCGCCGGCGGCTTGCGCGCCGCGCTTGCACCACCCGACCCCCGGAATAACCCGGCGTGTTCTATCGTTTACTGGCCGGGTGACTCTGCACGAAGCGTATGCGGACAATCACGCGAAGGGTCGAGCGGTCCGGGGCATCAAAGCAGGAGCCGATCATGTGCGGCTTGTTTCGGTTCGGGATGGGTTTGGTTTGCGTCGGTTGTTCGATGAGCGTCCTGGCGCAAACGTATGACGACTCGACGGATGATGGCGCGACCTGCCGGGCGGTCGTCATGCAGGCGGAAATCGACGGCGCCGAGCAGCAGGTCGTCGGGCGAGCGTGCCGGCAAAGCGATGGCACGTGGCGAATGGTGCAGGCCGCGGACGGCAGCATCGTGTGGTACCCGGACACCGCGTATCCGTATACCGATCCGTGGTACTGGGGGCCCGCGGTTTTCGTCGGCACGGGCGGGCGTTTCGTCTTCATCGACCGCTTTCATCGCCGGCATCACTTCGACCACTTCGGTCATCATCCCGGTCATTTCGAAGGCGGTGTGCGCGGCCGTATCGGCGTGCCGATGGGCGCGGGCTTTCATCGTGAACCGGCCTTCACCGGCGCTCACGGGTTCGGCGGCATGCGACGGCATTGAAGCGGGGCGAAGCGGACGGCGAACGCACACGCAGTGCGCGCCCGCCGGTTCAGCGCGATGCCCGGGGTTCGTCAGAACTTGTGGCGGATGCCGACGACCGCGAGCTCCTGCGTATCCGTGCCCGAGTTCACGCCATATGAACCGACCGATGCCGCAGCCTTCACGATCGCGCCGCTCGCGTTCAGCGTGTTGCCGCTTGCCTTCTGGTAGCCGAACAGCGCATACAGGTCCGTGCGCTTCGACAGCGCATAGTCCGCACCGACGTTCACCTGGTTGTAGTGCGCGGAAGCCGCGCCTGTCAGCGACGTGTAGTTGTAGCCGACCCCCGCGCGCAACGCCGGCGAGAACTGCCAGTTGAAGAACGCCGAGCCGGTGTTGAACTTCGCATTCTGCGTGAAGGCCGACAGGGCGTCCGCGCCGTACTGCGTGTTCGAATACGCGATCCCGACGGTTGCCGGTCCGGCTACGTACTGGCCGGCCGCGCGCACGATCTGGATCGACTTCGCACTCGAGAAGCCCTGGTTGATCACGGTGTTGAACAGCGTGTCCGAACTGCTCGACCACGTACGCACGCCGTTCGCGACCGTCGAGCCACCGTTCGCGAAGAAGTAGCCGGCACCCAGCGACAGCGGGCCGTTCGCGTAGCTCAGCCCGAAGCTGTACGTGCGGCCACTGCCGGTCGCACCCGCGACGCCGCCGAAGCCGTACAGCGCGGCGAACTGGAACCCCGAGATCAGCGGGCTCGTGTACTTCACCGAATTGCTGACGCGCAGGCTGTTGTCGTAATTGTCGAGGTCTCCCGGCGTTGCGAACACGCCGCCGAAATAGTTGTCCGCGGTGAGGCCGTGCACGAGATCGACGACCGGATCGTACTGGCGGCCGAGCGTTACGGTGCCGTACGAGCTGCTCGCGAGGCCGACGACGGCCTTGCGGCCGAATTCTCGCTGGCCCTGGCCGAGCGCGCCGGTGCCGAGGTTGAAGCCGTTCTCGAGTTGGAACAGCGCGGATAGCCCGCTGCCGAGATCCTCGATACCGCGCAGCCCCCAGCGGCTGCCCGACAGGTTGCCGCTGCTGAACCTGACGAGATTCGACGCGTTGCTGCCATTGGCGTTTTGCGCGTTGTGCACGTACGCGATGCCCGCATCGGCGATGCCGTACAGTGTGACGCTGCTTTGCGCGTGCGCGCCGGTGGCGCAGAGCGCGGCAGGCGCGACGACGAGCGCGAGTGACCGGATTCGTTTCATTGCTGGATTCCCCCGTTGTTCGACAAGTCTGACGAATCGGTGAACGATACGGATCGCGCATCGTTGAGGGAACCAACAAATTGTCGAATCGTTATCAGGCCAGGATCGGCCGCGGTATCGTTGCGCGCGCAACCGGGCCGGCATCGTGCGGCTTCGGGGGCCATGCGGCGCACGGCCCACCCGAAGCCTCGGCGCGCGTCACTGTTCCGCCCCTTCCGCTTCCGCCGTCTCGCCGAGGAAGCCGCCGCTCTGGTGCGCCCACAGCGCCGCATAAATGCCGCCGGCCTGCAGCAACTGCAGGTGCGTGCCTTCCTCGACGATACGGCCTTCGTCGAGCACGATCAGCCGGTCCATCGCCGCGATCGTCGACAACCGGTGCGCGATCGCGATGACCGTCTTGCCGCTCATCAGGCTGTCGAGGCTGCGCTGGATCGCGACTTCGACTTCCGAATCCAGCGCGCTCGTCGCTTCGTCGAGCACGAGGATCGGCGCGTCCTTGAGCATCACGCGCGCAATCGCGACTCGCTGCCGCTGGCCGCCCGACAGCTTCACGCCGCGCTCGCCGACCTCGACGTCGTAGCCGCTGCGCCCGTGCCGGTCGCGCAGGCGCTCGATGAAGTCGGACGCCTCCGCGCGCACGGCCGCGTCGCGCATTTCGTGCTCGGTCGCGTCGGGGCGGCCGTACAGGATGTTCTCGCGCATCGTCCGGTGCAGCAGCGACGTGTCCTGCGTGACCATCCCGATCGCCGCGCGCAGGCTGTCCTGCGTCACGTGCGCGATGTCCTGCCCGTCGATGCGGATTGCGCCGCCGTCCACGTCGTAGAAACGCAGCAGCAGGTTCACGAGCGTCGACTTGCCGGCGCCGGAGCGGCCGATCAGGCCGATCCGCTCGCCGGGCCGGATCGTCAAATTCAGCCCGTCGAACACCGGCGTGTCGTTGTCGTCGTGCGCGAAGCGCACGTTGTCGAACACGATTTCGCCGCGCGGCACAGCGAGCGTCGTCGCGTCGCGCGCGTCGACCACGCTGCGCTTCTTCGTCAGCGTGTTGATGCCGTCCTGGATCGTGCCGACGTTCTCGAACAGCTCGGTCATTTCCCACATGATCCAGTGTGAATAGCTCGACAGCCGCAGCGCCATCGCGATCACGGCCGCGACCACGCCCGCGCTCGCGTCGCCGTGCAGCCACAGGTACAGCGCGACGCCGGTCGAGCCGACCAGCAGCAGCGTCGACAGCAGGTGGTTGACGATCTCGAACGCGCTGACGAGCCGCATCTGCGCATCGCCGGTGACCTTGAACGCTTCCATCGCGCGGCGCGCGTGGTCGGCTTCGCGGCGCGTGTGCGAGAACAGCTTCACCGTGGTGATGTTCGAATACGCATCGGTGATGCGGCCGGTCATCAGCGCGCGCGCATCCGCCTGCTGGCTGCCGACGCGTCCGAGGCGCGGCACGAAATACGCGCAGGCCGCGCCGTAACCGAGCGCCCACAGCACGAGCGGAAGCATCAGCCGCCAGTCGAAGCTCGCGGCGAGCGCGAGAATGCCGATCAGATACGCGGCGACGCCGATCACGACGTCGACCGACATGAACAGCGCGTCGCGCACCGCGAGCGCGGTCTGCATGATCTTGGTCGTCACGCGGCCCGCGAATTCATTCGCATAGAACGACAGGCTTTGGTCCAGCATGAGCCGGTGAAACAGCCAGCGCAGCCGCATCGGGAAGTTGATCGCCAGCACCTGGTGCTTGACCATCGTATGCAGCGCGATCAGCAGCGCACTGCCGGCGAGAATCACCGCGAAGCCGGCGAGCGTGCCGAAATGGCGGACGCCGAAGTCGGCCGGCGTCGCCGACGAGAGCCAGTCGACCACGCGGCCCATCATCGCAAACAGCGCGGCTTCGTACGCGGCGAGCGCGGCCGACGTCAGCGCGATCAGCAGGATCCAACCGCGCGCGCCTTTCGTGCACGCCCAGACGAACGAGAAGAACCCCTTCGGCGGCGTGACGGGGTCTTCGAGCGGGAATGTCGGCAAACGCCGTTCAAACCACGAAAACATTGAACCTTTCTCCTTGAACGAACCGGCGACGCTACCGGCCCGGCGTTGCCCGGCGAGCGCGTCGCAGTCGCGATCAGCTCGCGCGCATGCGGCTGCGTTGCCCGAATGGCGGCGCGGGCGTGGCGTCCGGCTGGGAGTGTCGCACCGATTCGAGTGCGCTGCAGGCTGCTTGTAAGCGCGGGCTCCACGCCGGTGCCGAACGGCGCAGGCTTTTTTCACCTGATCTCGAAAAAATCGCTTGACTATCTACCTATGAGTAGATACAGTTCGATCCATGGAAACGAAATCGACCGTCCGCGAACAGATTCTCGACCACGCAATCACGCTGATGATGCTGCGCGGTTACAACGGCTTCAGCTATCGAGACCTGTCCGATCTGGTGGGCGTGAAGACGTCGAGCATCCACTACTACTTCCCGTCGAAGGACGATCTCGTGCTGGAAGCAGTGTCGGCATACAGCGACGACGTCCTCGCGGCCATGCGGTCGATCGATCCGGCGTTGCCGGCCGACGTGAAGCTGAGCCTGTATACGAAGCTGTTCGGGCGAACGCTGGGCGACGGCAACCAGATCTGCCTGTGCGGAATGCTGGCGGCCGACATCGAATCGTTGCCGGAGAACGTGCGGCAGGCGGTGCAGGCATTCTTCAAGGCCAACGAGAACTGGCTCGCCGAATTGCTGGCACAGGGCGCGAACGAAGGCACGCTGCAGTTCAGCGGCAAGCCGGAAACGGCGGCGCGCACGTTGTACGCGGCGTTCCAGGGCAGTGTGCTGGCCAGTCGGCTGTTTCATGCGCGGGCGCGTCTCGAGGATGTCGAGGCCGTCTGGAAAACCCGGTCCTGACCGATCGGCAAGCAGTGAGGCGGTTCGCCGCCTTTTAGTGGGATTAATCGTCTATCTTTTAGTAGGTAGATCGACGAATGGCGCGGAGGGATTCGAACCTCCGCATTTTTTAGGGATGTTTATCTATCTATGAGTAGATAAACAACGTGATGCCAACGGCGCGGCCGTCGGCGCGCGATCCCGGGTTGGAAGGCTGTTTCACTCACTCATCGTTGAAAAGGAGTCTGATCATGTCGATCGAAAAAGTGCTGTACCGCGCTCATGCAAAGGCCACCGGCGGCCGCGACGGCCGTGCGACCGTGCCGGAAAGCGGTCTCGACCTGAAGCTGACCACGCCGCGCGAACTCGGCGGTGCGGGCGGCGCAGGCGCCAACCCGGAGCAGCTGTTCGCGGCCGGCTACAGCGCGTGCTTCATCGGCGCAATGAAGTTCGTCGCGGCCCGCGACAAGATCGCCATCCCCGCGGACGCGTCGATCGAAGGCAGCGTCGGCATCGGCGCGATCCCGAACGGCTTCGGCATCGAAGTCGAGCTGAAGATTTCGCTGCCGGGCCTCGACCGCGACACCGCGCAAACGCTGATCGACCGCGCGCACGTCGTCTGCCCGTATTCGAACGCGACGCGCGGCAACATCGACGTCACGCTGACGCTCGTCTGATCGCACGCAGTCCGAACCCATCCACCGTCATTCATTGCATTTACCGGTTGAGCCAAGGAGTTTCATCATGAAGATCGTCAAGCCGCTGCTGATCGCCGCCGCCGTTGCAGCCGCGTTGTCCGCGGCGCCCGCCGCTTTCGCGGGCAGTGCCGAAGCCGTCCGTCCCGATACGGCGACGAGCGCATTCCTCGCCGTGCTGAACGGCCAGAAGGGGCCCGGCCTCGAAACGCTGAGCCCCGCGAAGGCGCGGCAGGTGCTGGTCGATGCGCAAAGCGGCGTGAAGGTCGATCTGTCGGGCATCGACGTGTCGTCCCGGACGATCGAGCAGGATGGCCTGTCGGTGCCGATCACGATCGTGCGTCCGCAGCGCGTGACGGGCACGCCGCCGGTATTCATGTTCTTCCACGGCGGCGGCTGGATTCTCGGCGACTTCCCGACGCATGAGCGCCTGGTGCGCGATCTCGTCGTGCAGTCGGGTGCGGTCGCGGTGTTCGTGAACTACACGCCGTCGCCGGAAGCGCACTACCCGGTTGCGATCAACCAGGCGTATGCGGCGACGAAGTGGGTGGCCGCGCATGGCGCGGAGATCGGCGTCGACGGCAGCCGCCTTGCCGTCGTTGGCAACAGCGTCGGCGGGAACATGGCGGCTGTCGTCGCGCTGATGGCGAAGGACAAGGGCGGCCCGGCGATCCGCTTCCAGGGCCTGTTGTGGCCGGTTACGGACCATAACTTCGAAACCGGTTCGTACAACGCGTATCAGCAAGGGCACTTCCTGACGCGGCCGATGATGAAGTGGTTCTGGGACGCGTATACCAGGAACGAAGCGCAACGCAACGACATCTACGCATCCCCGCTGCGTGCGAGCACCGCGCAGTTGAAGGGCTTGCCTCCGGCGCTGATCCAGGTCGCGCAGTTCGACGTGCTGCGCGACGAAGGCGAGGCGTACGGCCGCAAGCTCGATGCGGCAGGTGTGGATTCGACCACGACGCGTTATGACGGCACGATCCACGATTTCGGCTTGCTCAATGCGCTGGCCGACGATGCGCCGACAAAGGCCGCGATGAAGGCGATGGCAAACGAGATCGCGACGCGTCTGAAGTAAGACCTCGCGCGGTATTCGAACAGCTTCGGATGCAAACGATGAAGCGGCGGGCGCGGGCCCGCCGCTTTTTGCATTGGAACGCGCGTTGCGACGAAACGCGACCGTTCGGCTGCATCGAAACGATCGAATCGCCACCGTGCGCTTGCGCGGTCAGGGCCGCGCCGTTTCGTTTGTTGGTACGATCCCGCGTATCGTCAATGCCGGCGCCGCGGGCTGCCGGCCCATCGCTCGCACGGCTGCACGCCGGCGCGGCCACGTTCGGGAGAAGTGCTTCATGCTGCAGGCGTTCGCGGTCTTGCTGACCTTTCAGTGCCTCGGGGAAGGTGTGTCCTATCTGTTCGCGCTGCCGGTGCCGGGCCCCGTGATCGGCATGCTGCTGCTGTTCGGCTTCGTGATGCTGCGCCCCAACGTGGCCGACGCGATCGAGCCGACCGCGCTCGAGCTGCTGCGTCACCTGTCGCTGCTGTTCGTGCCGGCGGGCGTCGGCATCATGGTGTCGGCCGATCGCGTGCGTGGCGATGCGCTGGCGGTCGTCGTCGCGCTGGCGGTCAGCACGTCGCTCGCGATCGCCGTCACCGCGCTCGTCACGCGCGCGCTGCTGCGGCGGCAGCGGCGTGCGGGCGGCGCGGCGGAGGGCACGCAATGACGGCCTTTCCGAAACTCGGCGCGATATGGGTCTATCTCGCCGCGACGCCGCTGCTCGGCCTGACGATCACGTTGATCGCATACCTGATCGCACAAGGCGTCTACGCGCGAGCGCGCTTCAACCCGCTCGCGAACCCCGTGCTGATCGCAGTCGCGCTGATCGTCGTGCTGCTGACAATTACGCGCACGCCGTATCCGACGTATTTCGAGGGCGCGCAGTTCGTGCACTTCCTGCTCGGTCCGGCAACCGTCGCGCTGGCGCTGCCGCTGTATCGCCAGTGGTCGAAGCTGCGGCGTGCGGCGGTGCCGCTGCTCGTCGGGCTGTTCGCCGGCTCGCTGACCGCGATCGTCTCCGCGGTCGGGATCGCCGCGCTTTTCGGTGCGTCGCATCAGACGATTGCGTCGCTCGCGCCGAAATCGGCGACCACGCCGATCGCGATGGCCGTCGCGCAAGCGATCGGCGGGATTCCGTCGCTCACGGCGGTGCTCGTGATTTCGACCGGCATCTTCGGCGCCGTGTGCGCGCGCGGCATCCTGAACGCGCTGCGCATCGACGAGCCGGCGGTCCGCGGTTTCGCACTTGGCGTCGCGTCGCACGGGATCGGCACCGCGCGCGCGTTCCAGGTCAGCGAGGAAGCCGGTGCGTTCGCGGGGCTCGGGATGGGGCTGAACGGCGTACTGACAGCGTTCATCGTGCCGATCCTGTTGCCGGTTTTGTCGCGCTGGATCTGAGCGGTTCAGGACACCGGACGGCGCGCGCGCGTGGATGCTATCGGTTTCCCTGATGGCGCCCGCGCCGGGTTGCCCGCGGCGCCGGCCGGTCAATGCGCGGGCCGCAGACGTATCGCACGCGTTATCAGGAGAATTCAGGAAGCCGCACGGACATTTGCGCGGCGATCGGCTAACGTTGGGTCGGCGCCGTCGTCGCACGCCGGCGTTCGACCCACAACCAACAATCGACAAGGAGAGCCCGCCATGAAAAAGTCTCGGGCGGTTTCGGTGGCAATGGCAGTAACGGTGTCGTTCGGTCTGCTGTCGGCCGCCGTGCCGGTGGCATATGCGCAGGATCCGGCGTCCGCGCCGATGCAGGATTCGGCATCTGCGCCGACGCAGAAGCAACTCGACAAGGCGCAGAAGAAAGCCGCCCGCAAGGCGGCGCGCGCGCGCCACGCGAAGGATCTGAAGGCGATCGGGACCGGCAGCGGCTACCGGCTGACGAACGACCAGAGCAACTATCCGCAGAACGCGGTGGAAAAGACGCCCGCGACCAAGGCGGCGCCGGCCGCGCCGGCATCGGGTCAGTGACCGCAGCTAACCGCCATCGATGACCGCAGGCGGCGGCAACGGCCGCCGTCTGCTCGATGGAAAACGGCGCCGGGTTCGACCGGCGCCGTTCGTTCGCGTGCGCGGCGCGCAGGCGCCATGTGATGCGGCGCGAGGTTTTCCCGCGCGCGGCATTCGATCGCGTTACGACGCGAGCTTCGCGGCGAGTTCCGCGACGTGCTTGCCCTGGTAGCGCGCGATGTCGAGTTCGTTCGGGCTCGGCTGACGGCTGCCGTCCGCGCCCGCGAGCGTGGTCGCGCCATACGGCGTGCCGCCCGTGATTTCGTTCATGTTGACGAGTCCGCTGCACGCGTACGGCACGCCGACGATCACCATCCCGTGGTGCAGCAGAGTCGTGTGGAACGACGTGATGGTCGTTTCCTGGCCGCCGTGCTGCGTGCCCGTCGACGCGAACACGCTGCCGATCTTGCCGACGAGCGCGCCCTTCATCCACAGGCCGCCGGTCTGGTCGAGGAACGTGCGCATCTGGCCGGCCATGTTGCCGAAGCGGGTCGGCGTGCCGAAAATGATCGCATCGTAGTTTGCGAGTTCGTCGACGGTCGCAACCGGCGCGGCCTGGTCGACCTTGACGCCGATCGCCTTCGCCTGGTCGACGGGAATGGTTTCCGGCACGCGTTTGAGCGTGACCTCGACGCCGGGCACCGATTTCGCGCCTTCCGCGACGTGCTGCGCCATCGTTTCGACGTGCCCGTAGGACGAGTAGTAAAGAACGAGTACCTTGGCCATGTTGCGAATCTCCGAGTAGGGAAGGCCCCGCCTTCAGCGGGGCCCGATGTTCCGAGCGGGCGTCATGCCCATTCGGCCGTCACTTCGACCGGACGCAGGTCGAATACCAGCACTTCCGCATCCTTGCCGTCCGCGAACGTGAGCGCCTGTTCGCCGCGGATGCGCGCGCCGTCGCCTTCGCCGAGCGTCACGCCGTTGACCGTCACGCTGCCGCGTGCGACGTGCACGTAAGCGAAGCGGTCAGGTGCGAGCTCCAGCGTGGCGCGCTCGTCGCCGTCGAACAGGCCTGCGTAGATCCGGGTGTCCTGCCGGATCTTCAGCGAGCCGCCGTTGCCGTCGGGCGACACGATCGGCGCGAGCTTGCCGCGCTTGTCGGCTGCCGCGATGTTCGTCTGCTGATAGCGCGGCTCGGCACCCTTCTCCGCAGGGCCAACCCAGATCTGCAGGAAGTGGACGGGCGTGTCCGCAGAGTGATTGAACTCGCTGTGCCGCACGCCGGTGCCCGCACTCATCAGTTGCACGTCGCCCGGCACGATCACCGACCCGGTGCCCATCGAATCCTTGTGTTCCAGCGCGCCCTCGAGCACGTACGACAGGATTTCCATGTCGCGGTGCGGGTGCGTGCCGAAGCCGCGGCCCGGTGCGACGCGGTCGTCGTTGATCACCAGCAGGTCGGAGAAGCCCACTTGCTTCGGATCGTAGTAATTCGCGAAAGAAAACGTGTGACGGGAACTGAGCCAGCCATGTTCAGCACGGCCACGCTGGTTTGCTGCACGAGTCTCGATCATGATTTTTTCCTGGATCTCGCCGGCCCTCGGAAGTGGGGCCGGCCGTTCGTTGAGATGAATCTTAGGTCAATCTATTTGACAAATAAATCGCCGTAGAGATAATGACTGTCGCTATGGAGTGGACAATATGGAACTCAACGACCTGAGGATCTTCGTCGCGACCGTCGACGCGGGCAGCTTCACGGCTGCGGCCGATCAGCTGATGCTGTCCAAGCAATTTGTGAGCCGGCGCACGATGGCGCTCGAGGCGTCGCTCGGCGTGCGGCTTCTCCATCGCAATACGCGCAATCTCGCGGTGACGGAATCGGGGCAGGAGTTCTATGCGCGCGCGCAGCGGATCCTCGCGGAGGTCGCCGATGCCGAACAGGCGATGTCGGTGCGCAGCACCGAGCTGCACGGGTCGCTGAAGATCAGCGCGCCGCTGTCGTTCGGGATCACGCACGTGTCGCCGCTGATCGCCGAATTCCTGTCCGCGCATCCGGCCGTGCGGCTGAACCTCGACCTGACCGACCGGCGCGTCGATCTGATCGGCGAGGGCTTCGATCTCGTGCTGCGGATCGGCGCGCTCGAGGATTCGACGCTGATCGCGCGACCGCTCGGCGCGTGGCAGATGATTGCGTGCGCGAGCCCCGCTTATCTGAAGCGGCAGGGCACGCCCGCGACGCCGGCCGACCTTGCCGCGCACACGTGCCTGATGTACGGGCGCGAGCGGCGCGTCGGCTGGGAATTCCGGATCGACGGCGTCGCGCGCACGTTCGACGTGCAGGGGCCGCTCGTTGCGAACAACGGCGAAGTCGTGCGCGACGCCGCGATCGCCGGGCTCGGCATCGCGCTGCTGCCGCAGTTCATCGTCGGCGCGGCGCTCGACAGCGGCGCGCTGGTGCCGGTGCTCGACGCGTACGCACCGGCGCCGCTCACGCTGAATGCGGTGTTTCCGCAGCACCGGGAAGGGTTCGTCACGCTGCGCACGTTCATCGCGTTTCTGGCGCAGCGGCTCGCGGACGTCGTGCCTCAGGCGGACGGCGGCGCCGGGCGGCGGCGGTAGCCGGAGCGCCGGACGTGCGGTGAAAGCATCGTCGGTTTCCGGCGCGGCGGTGTCGAATCGAAGTTCACCCGCGCGAAGCGGGGCCAATGCGTGGCCGTGGAGAACGCGCTACGCGCAGCGCTGCGCGTAGCGCGGCGTGCGTGGCCCACACTGCGGGGCGCTGCGCTTCATCCGGTGGCCGGACCACGCGTGATGGGCGCATGCGCTCACGCGACGGCCGCGCGTGCGGCGCTTGGGGCGTCACTTGCCGTCACCGTTACCGTGCGCCCGGTCACGCCAGGACATCGCGCGTGTTACCGGTGTGGATCGTGCGATCGGTTCGCGTTACGCTTCGGCGGCGGCACCGCATGCGCTGCGTGTCACGCCGGGCATTTTTACGCCGAACTGCATCGGGCACGTAGCTTCTACTCACTGCGATCCACGACGAGTCACGGCCAATGACAATCAAGAATCGTTCGAATGCTCGCACCGGCGCGCGAAAGCGAGCGGCATGTTGCGACCCGCAGAGGCACAGCGCGAGCGGGTGGGCGGCGAGGATATTGGCATTACTGACGATCGCGCCGATCGCCGCGCATGCAACCGGTTTTGACAGTGCGAAAGCGGCTTCGCGCACCGAAAAGACGATCTGCGCGGACGCCGGCCTGTCGTCGCTCGACGATCAGTTGGCACGCGCGTGGAAAAAGACGATCGCGAAAGGCGGCGATACGGCGGCGCTGAAGGCCGAGCAACTGAAATGGCTCAAACAGCGCGACCGGTGCGGCGGCGACGCGCCGTGTCTCGGCGACCGTTATCGCGAGCGGCTCGCAAGCCTGAACGGCGCGCCCCTTGCCGCCGACCGCTGGCAGCAGACGTGGTATCGCGACAGCGACAACCCGTCGTTCGGCGGCGTGCTGACGTTTACCGGCACGGCGCCGCGGCTGCACTTCGAACTAAGCGGCAACAACGGTGCGAACACCGGCGGGCTCGCCGGCGACATCGAACTGCACGGCGACGGCGGCACGTTTCTCCAGGACCAATGCCGGCTCGACTTCAGCCGCAACGGCGGACGCTTGAAAGTCGTACAGCACGGCAGCGATGCCGATTGCGGCGCCGGCGCCGGCGTCCTGTATTCCGGTGACTACGTGACGGCGGCGAACATGCAGGCGAGTTTGCCAGCAGACCTCGTCACGCTGAAGGTGCTGACCGATGCGCGGCAGAACGCAATCGCGCACAAGCTCCTCGGCGCCGACTATCAGACACTCGTCGACATGGTCAATGTCAGGGCGGCCGAGCAGGATCTCGACGGACTGAACGCGGACGTGGAGGCGTACTGGGTGCGCGGGATCGCGGCGACGAATGCGGCGATCGTCATGCGTCGGGGCGCCGATCTGTGGATCGGGCTGCTGGTGTTCGACCAGCATGACAAGGTGCGGATGCGCTACTACACGAACGTCCCGACATGGAAGAAGACCGTGCCGAAGACCATTCGCGCATGGCACGACAAGCTCGACAGCACGTATCCAGTCGACCTGATGTGACCCGATGTGGCGTGATGTGGCCCGCGCAGCGGGGCACCGCGCCGCGAGCCGGCCGTATGTGACGCGTTTGTTACGTGACAATTGTCCACTGCACAGAGACAGCGAATCTTGTTTTGACGGATTGATGATTTGCGATGAGACAGTAGACTGCACCCGTGCTTCGCCAGAACCGCTCCGCGGCGCCAGCCGGCGCGATCGGACGGACTCTTCGGCAGCGGGCCAACGGTCCGCGGTTCGAACTGGCGAGGAGGGTTCGTTGTCGTGAGCAGGTCCGCCGTTGCGGCGGGCGTCGGCACCGAATGCGTCAAACCGTCAAACCAAGGTGATTGCTATGCGTTACGTTTCGCTGGAGTCGAAGAAGGACGAGCTGCTGCTGGCGGCTCGCGTGCTGATGATGATCCTGTTCGTGCTGTTCGGCTGGCAGAAGCTGAACGGCTTCTCGGGCACGGTCGCGTACATGGCGTCGACGGGTGCGCCGTCGCCGGAGCTGTCTGCGGTGATCGCGGTGGCGGTCGAACTGGTCGGCGGCGCGTTGATCGCTGTCGGGTTCTATACGCGTCCGCTCGCGCTGGTATTCGCGGTCTATACGCTCGCGACCGCGTTGATCGGGCATCGCTACTGGGCGCTGCAGGGCATGGATCAGTATCTTGCGATGATCAACTTCTACAAGAACATCAGCATCATCGGCGGGCTGCTGTTGCTGGCGATCAGCGGGCCGGGACGCTACTCGTTCGACCGGAAGTAAGCGAGCGCGGCACAAGTTGTTCGCTGTACGGCAGGCCCGGTGCGCCCGATCGCGCGCCGGGCCTTGCTGCATTGGAGGCAAGCCGACGGGCGACCGAACTCGACATCGGCCGCGCGTTCTCGTATAGATTGGGGCGTCTTCCCCTTTCATCGTTGGCTACCTTGTCGCATCCGACCATCCTGCTCATCGGCGCGTCCGGCCTTCTCGGCCGTGCGGTCGCCGCGTCGCTGTCGCGCGAACCGTCGTTGACGCTGCTCGCGACCGTCCGGAACCCGGACACCGCCGGCGCACGGAGCCTCACGCTGCCGCCGCGCGACATTGCCCGGCTCGACGCGCTCGATCAGCCCGCGCTCGAACACCTCTTCGACATGCACCGGCCGGCGGCCGTGATCGTCTGCGCGGCCGAGCGCCGGCCCGACGTCTGCGAGCGCGACCCCGCGGCCGCGCGCGCGATCAACGTCGATGCGCCCGCGCGCATCGGCGCGCTCGCCGCGCGCTACGGCGCGTGGACGCTCGGCATTTCGACCGACTACGTGTTCGACGGCAACGCGGCGCCCTATCGCGAAGATGCGACGCCGAATCCGCTGAACGTCTACGGCCGCACGAAGCTCGAAGGCGAGGCGGCGTTGCTGGCCGCGTCGCCGCTGGCGTGCGTGCTGCGCTTGCCGCTGTTGTACGGACCGGTCGTGGACTGGCACGAGTCCGCCGTGACGAGCCTCGTGCCGGCGATCGTCGCGTCCGCGCAGCCGGGCGCGCAACCGGCCCGCATGGACGCGTGGGCAATCCGCTATCCGACTTACACGCCGGATGTCGCCGACGTCATCCGCGATCTGACGCTGCGTCATCTCGCGGGCGCGCCCGTCACCGGCATCCATCACTGGTCAGGCGAGGAGCCGATGACGAAGTACGACATCGCGCAGCGCATCGCGGCCGCGCTTGGGCTCGACGCAGCGCTCGCGCGGATCGACACGCCGGCCGATGCGACGCCGCGCCCGTACGATTGCCACCTCGATGCAGCGCGCGTGCGTGCGCTCGGAATCGCTCATGCGACGCCGTTCGATGCCGGCTTGCGAGCGGTATTGCGCGAGGCGCCGCCGCTGCGGTGATCGCGCGGCAGCGGCGGCGAACTGCGCGTTCCGGGTTGGCATGCAGCTCGCCATGCGCGCGTTCCCCTTGCCGCGGCCTGCATGCGCTATGCGGACAATCTCGCGTGCTCGGGCGACGGCGTGCTCGCGCGTGAAGCCGGGGCGGTTGCAGGTGCGGCGTGCTGCAATTGCCATCGACGACGGCTTCGCGATGCAACCGCTCAACACGCGCGTGATGTGCGTGACGCGATGTGCGCCAGCAACGGGCGCGCGTGGTCGTCAGTCGCTATCCGAAACGGGCGCGTGACGGGTTCGATGTCCTGAAGGCCATGCGGATCGACTGCATCCGCCGTCGACCGACGTCGCAGAACCGCGCCGCACACCCGCATTTACGCGCACATCCGGCCGGACGCAATGTGGATGCAGCGCGCCGAATGCCGCGCGCGGACCTGAGCATGCCCAAGCGCGCCGACGCGCAAATGTCCGAACACGACCGATGCGCACTGCTATCATTCGCGCCATGCCGCGCCATGTGTCATGTGCGCGGCGGCCGGCGGCGAGGAGGTCGCCGCCGGCGGTCCGTCGCGGATCCGGACGCGGCCCCGCGCCGTGTTGCGTGGCGGTGCCAAGCGGCTTTCGACGGTTGCTTGCCTTCGGCATACTGCGAAAGTCTTGCGGGCCCGTAAAACCATTCACGTATCGCAACACAGATTGGCGGAACTTCGTGATAGGTTCGGCCATCGGACGTTTTCTGAATAAAAACATGCCCAAAGAGGATGAATACATGACTCAGGCTCTGCAGGAACTCGAAGCACAACTTCGGGACCTGAACATCAAGCTGTCGGAAGCCAAGCAGAAGGAAAAGCAGGCCGCGCTCGCGGCATTCAAGGAACAAGTCGAACTGTTGGGTATCTCGCAGCAGGAAGTGCTGAGCGCCCTCGGCTACATCGTCCAGCGAAAACGCAAGGCGCCTGCCAAGTATTACGATCCAACGACCGGCCGTTCATGGTCGGGCCGCGGCCCCCGGCCCAAATGGCTCGAAGGCAAGGATCTCGATTCGCTGCTCGTCGAACGTGCGGCGAAGACGTGGTGGCCCGGAGACGATCAGGGCTGACAGATATCGCGACGGCACCGGCCGGTGCCGTTCGCCCGCGGCGGCTGTCACGCAGCGCCCGCTTCGTTCGCTTCGTTCTCCCGGTGTGCTGCCTGATTGGGGGATCGCCGGCTTCAAGTTCTTTCGAATTCATTACCGTGCGGCGTCCGTATTCGTCTGCGCAGGCGCGCGGCGCTTTCCGCCTGCGCTCGTTTGCGGGCCCGTGATGCGCGGGAACAGGCCGTAGAATGTCGCCCGGACAATTCCTGCAGGGCATCATGGCAGCAAACATGAAATCTCCGGCGCTCGGCGACCCGGCGCCGCCGCGCGCGGAGCAGGCCGGGCAGTACGCGTGGAAGGCGCTGGCGGGCTCGGCGCTCGGCTATGCAATGGACGGCTTCGACCTGCTGATCCTCGGCTTCATGCTGCCGGCGATCACGGCCGCGCTGCAGCTGACGCCCGGGCAGGGCGGCGCGCTCGTCACGTGGACGCTGATCGGCGCCGTCGCGGGCGGCATCCTGTTCGGCGCACTCAGCGATCGCTATGGCCGCGTGCGCGTGCTGACCTGGACGATCATGCTGTTCGCGGTTTTCACCGGCCTGTGCGCGTTCGCGCAGGGCTTCCATGATCTGCTCGTGTACCGGACGATCGCGGGCATCGGCCTCGGCGGCGAGTTCGGGATCGGCATGGCGCTCGCGGCCGAAGCGTGGCCGGCGAGCAAGCGCGCACGCGTGTCGTGCTACGTCGCGCTCGGCTGGCAGGCGGGCGTGCTGCTGGCCGCGTTGCTGACGCCGCTGCTGCTGCTTCATATCGGCTGGCGCGGGATGTTCGCGGTCGGCGTGCTGCCTGCGCTGCTCGCGTGGGTGTTGCGCAACCGGCTGCACGAGCCCGAAGTATTCCAGCAGCGCGCGACGCAACCGCGCGCCAACGCGTTCCGGATGCTCGTCGCCGACGCGCGTACCGCGCGCACGAGCGTCGGCATCGCGATCCTTTGCTCGGTCCAGAACTTCGGCTACTACGGGATCATGATCTGGCTGCCGACGTTCCTGTCGAAACAGATGGGCTTCTCGCTGACGAAGTCGGGACTGTGGACCGCGGCCACCGTGATCGGGATGATGATCGGCGTGTGGGTGTTCGGGCAGCTCGCCGATCGCATCGGCCGCAAGCCGACGTTCCTGCTGTACCAGCTCGGCTCGGTCGTGACGGTCATCGCATATGCGCGGCTGTCGGACCCGACGGCGATGCTGTGGGCCGGCGCGCTGATGGGGATGTTCGTCAACGGGATGGTGGGCGGCTACGGGACGCTGATGTCCGAAGGCTATCCGACGGCCGCGCGCGCGACCGCGCAGAACGTGCTGTGGAATATCGGCCGCGCGGCGGGCGGATTCGGGCCGGTTGCGGTCGGCGCGCTGGCAGCGCACTACTCGTTCCAGACGGCGATTGCGCTGCTCGCCGGCCTCTATGTGCTCGACATGGTCGCGACGCTGTTCCTGATTCCCGAGCTCAAGGGCGTCGAACTCGAGTGATGTCGCGCGGCCGTTGCATGGTACGGGATGCTGCCTGCGCGTAACCGCCGGCCGGCCGCAGCATCGCACAGGAATCTCCGCGCCGGGAGCGCGTGCTGGCAGTCATGAGCCGCGGGCCGCGCACGTTGGCTGCCGCGTCGAATTTTCGACGCTAGCCCGCGCGGAAACAGGCTGCGGGATCCCGGCACGCTCGACAGTGTCGGCATCGATCCGCACGCGGTCCGAGCGGTAGCATGCGGCGGCGCTTCTACGCGCTTTCATGCATCATGCGATTGCAGCGACCCGTCGAGCAGCAGGGTCGTGCGAATCCTTGCGTCCGCAGCCGATCCGGAGAACCGACCGACATGCATTCGAATCCCTCCCGCCTTCGTCGCGCCCGCCTGCTCGCCGCGCTGACGATCGCCGCCACTGCCGTTGCCGCGCACGCGGCCGACTGGATCGTATCCGGCAACGACGGCAAATACCAGCGCGTCGAAGGGCGCGACACCTTTCTCGCATCGCCGCCGTCCGATACGCTGACGCTGCTTGATGCGAGCGTGTTTCCGCCGAAGGTCGCGCGTCAGGTCGATGTCGAGAACGGCATTCAGGGGCCGCCGCAGGCGGTCGCGATCGCGCCCGATGCGAAGCTCGCGCTGGTCGGCGCGCCGACGCGCTACGACCAGGCCGCGAAGCAGCTCGTATTCGACACGTTCGTGCAGGTCGTCAACCTCGATGCGTCGCCGGCGTCGATCGCGCGCATCGAGCTCGGCACGCACCCGCAGGGAATTGCGATCGACCGCTCGGGCCGGCTTGCGCTGGTCGCGAACGTCGACGGCAGCGTGTCGATCCTGCGGATCGACGGCACGCATGTGACGCTCGACGGCAGCCTGAAGATCGGCAAGAAGCGGCTTGCCGGAATCAGCTTCACGCACGACGGCACGCACGCGCTGGTGTCGCTGCGCGACGAGCAGGGCGTCGCGGTGCTGAACGTCGACGACGGCAACGTGACCGACAGCGGCACGCGGCTCAGCACGGGCGTTGCGCCGTACACGATCGACGTGTCGAGCGACAATCACTGGGCCGTCGTCAGCAATGTCGGGCTCGCGGGGCTGCCGGGCTATGCAGGCACACTCGCCGGCGATGCGGACTCGGTCGCGCTGATCGACGTATCGCGCACGCCGTTTCGCACGGTCCAGTACCTGACGGTTCCGTCGCTGCCGGAAGGCGTCGCGATCTCGCCGGACGGCAAATGGATCGCCGTGCAGGCAATGGACGGATCAAACCTGACGCCGGACAACCCGGGCCGTCACAAGCTCGGCAAGGTCGTGCTGTTCGAGATCCGCAACGGGCGCGCGGTGCAGACGAGCGAAGTACCGGGCGGCGAAGCCGCGCAGGGGATCGTGTTTACCGCCGACAGCCGGCACGTGCTCGTACAGTTCAACGTCGAGCGGCAACTCGCGCTGTATGCGGTGGAAGGGGGCAAGCTGCGCGATACGGGCAAGCGCATCGCGCTGACGGGCGGCCCGTCGTCGTTGCGGACGTCGCCGCGGTAATGTGCGGCGCCCGCTGGCCGCAGCGACTGAGGCGGCACGAGGCCGCCGCGAGCAGTGTCGCGCTCGTGCGCGCGCGAGGGCAAATCGATGAGCGGGCCGGCGCGCCGGCGGCGGCAACGAACCGGTGCGTCGCGGGGTGATGCGATGTTTCGGCGCGGCGGGTGGCTGACTCGCCACGTACGCGCGGTCGTTACGGACGCAGCAGGTCGAATCCGCCGAACACGACCACGCCGCTCAGCGCAATCATCGCGACCGAATGCTGGCCGAAGTAAAGAATCGCGGCCGCGAGCCACGTGGTCAGGCAGAAGGCGCCGATGCGGGCCATCGTGAATTCCTCGAAATGCGTAATGAAGGGTAGTGCGCGCGAAGCGGGCGCGTCGCGATGACGGTGCGTGCGCGACGCTTGCACCGCGACTGCGACGGACGGCATCGCATGTCGCGTCCGACCGGGCGTGCGCGAGTGCGGGGAGCCGCGCGGCGTTGCCTGAAGCGGCCGGAACGCAACCGATGGCGTGCCATCGCAGGCCAACTCGCAATTTTACCAGCGCCTTCTGCGACTCATTCTGGCCCCGTCGGAAATTCGGCGGCGCAGCGGGCTGGCGGCACGCACACCGGCATGTACGCGCGTCGTGCCGAGACGGTACGCACGCCCATTAAAGTTCGATATGACGAATGCCGTAAACCGGTTGCAAGGTAATTCCGTTCAACCGACTCGAGTCGCACACTCATTACGGACCGACACGATGCAGATCGATCTTTCTTCCGCCGCGCAGACCCCGCTCGCCACCGGCAACGCGACCGCCAGCCCGTCCGCCGCCGGTGGGACGCCGACGGCGTCGTCGGCCGCCTCGTCGCCGACGGGCGGCGCAGCGCCTGCCGATGCCGCGGGCCAGACGCCGGGGGCGGCGGGATCGTCGGGCGAGGATCCCGCGGTCGCGCAGCTGAAGCAGCTGATCGAGCGCTTGCAGAAACAGCTCGCGCAAGTGGAGCAGCAGATGGCGGCCGCCGCGCAGCGCGCGAAGAGCGACCCGGCCGCAGCGGTCGAACAGCAGACGCTCAGCGCCGAAGCCGGCACGATCTCCGCCGCGCTGTCGAGCGCGATCGCGCAGCTCGCGCAGGCGATCCAGAAGTCGGGCGGCTCCACGTCCGGCGGGCTGGTGTCAACGCAGGCCTGACCCGCATCGCAGCGACGCGGCGCAGCGCCCGCTGGCGCGCCGCGTCGCGCACATGACGTTCGCAAGCGCGCGCAATTCCGGGCGCGACGCTGACTGACGGCCACGCAGGGCGTCAGCCACTTCCCGCGGCAGCGCGCATCGACGCAGCGATGCGCGGGTTTCTCGACCGGTTGCCGCGCTGACATTCGCATGACCGGCTCCTGCGCCGCATAAGATTTTCTTTCGGCACGCGCAACATATCGTCGATTGTTGGCGGCCGGCCGTTGGTGGATAGTCCTGCTTCGGCGGGCCGCTGCTGCATCCTCTACGTGGTGCGGCGCGATCTGTTGTCCACACAACCATTCCGGAAAATCGAAGGAACCGTACTCATGCGATTCAACGCGACACGATTCGCCGCGATCCTGTTCGTCGCCGCGTGCGCCGCCGCGCCGACCGGCCGCGCGACCGCCGCCACGCAGGACGACATACATGCCGCCGTGACCCGCCACGTCGCGCCGCTGATGAAGCAGTTCGCGATTCCCGGCATGGCGATCGGCGTCGTCGCCGACGGCAAGCCTTACGTGTTCGACTACGGCGTGATGTCGACGCAAACCGGCAAACCCGTGACCGGCGACACGCTGTTCGAAATCGGTTCCGTCAGCAAGACGCTGACCGCGACGCTCGCGTCGGACGCGCAGGAGAGCGGCGACCTGTCGCTGTCGGATCCGGCCGGCAAGTATCTGCCCGCGCTGACGCGCACGCCGTTCGGCCGCGTGACGCTGCTCGAGCTCGGCACGCACACGCCGGGCGGAATGCCGCTGCAGGTGCCGGACAGCATCCACGACGACGGCGCGCTCCTGGATTATCTGCAGGCGTGGCGGCCTGCGTACGCGCCGGGCACGCGCCGTACGTATTCGAACGTCGCGATCGGAATGCTCGGCGAACTCACTGCGAAGGCGATGAACCGCGATTTCGCGGCGCTGATGGAGCAGCGTCTGTTTCCCGCACTCGGGATGACGCACACGTACATCAACGTGCCGCCGGCGCGCGAGGCCGACTATGCACAGGGCTATACGAAGGACGGCAAGCCGATCCGGATGGCGGGCGGCATGCTGTGGCAGCCGGCCTACGGCGTCAGGACGACGGCGGCCGACCTGCTGCGCTTCGTGCAGGCGAACATGGGACTCGTGGAAACCGCGCCGCGACTGCAGCGCGCGGTGGAGCGCACACATACCGGCTATTTCCGTGCGGGCCCGCTCACGCAGGATCTGATCTGGGAACAGTATCCGTATCCGGTCGCGCTCGCGACGCTGCTCGAAGGCAACGCGCCGACGATGCTGTTCGATGCGACACCCGCGACCGCACTGAAGCCGCCGCTTGCGCCGCGACCGGATACGTGGATCAACAAGACCGGTTCGACCAACGGCTTCAGCACTTATGTCGCGTTCGTTCCCGCGAAGCGGCTCGCGATCGTAATGCTCGCGAACCGCAGCTTCCCGATCGAGGATCGTGTGAAAACCGCGTACCGGATAGTCGAGTCGCTGGGCGGCAACCCGTAACGTGCGGTGCGGCCGATGATGCGGAATCGTTTCATCTGCGGCCCGCGCATTGGCGCAGTGCGATCCATATCCCCGTCGAGTCCGGATCGAGGCGGTGGGCGTCGCACTACCAAGCGCTTTCCCCCGAGGCTCTTGTCCGGTTGAATGAATCGCGACCACACTCACATAGTTGTGTGTGCAACGAATTCAATATTTTGATGCCGCGGAAAACACCTCCTTCGCGAAATCGTTGTTGGTCCGCGATCACGAAGCGACGCCCCGATTTCATCGGCGGCGTTGCCGGACGCGCATGCCGCTTGAACTGTCCCCGCGCACGCGGTCGCAGATGGGCGGCTCACTTCATCGATTAGACCGGAAAGGACTCAACTGTGTCGAATTCCGTCTTGGACAGACTTAACCCGCATGCCTAGACTGAGCTCGTTTTCCGTTACTCGCTGGAGAAAATCATGAGTCTCAAAGGCAAGCTGCCCGCAGAAAAGATCCTTGGCTTCGGTACCGCACCGCTCGGCAACATGTTCCGCAACATCCCCGATGCGGAAGCGGCGGCCACCGTCGAGGCCGCATGGCAGCAGGGCATCCGCTATTTCGATTCCGCGCCGTTCTACGGCGCCGGTCTTGCCGAAATGCGGCTGGGCGATGCACTCGCGCACCATTCGCGTGACGAATACGTGCTGAGCACGAAGGTCGGCCGGGTGATCCTCGACGAAGTCGAAGACGTATCGGCGCGCGATCTCGGCGAGAAGGGCGGCCTGTTCGAACACGGCCGGCCCAACCGCATCGTCAACGACTACTCGGCCGACGCGACGCTGCGGTCGATCGAAGACAGCCTGAAGCGGCTGCGCACCGATCGCCTCGACATCGTGTGGGTGCACGACATCGCGCAGGACTTCTACGGCGACGAATGGCTCGCGCAATTCGAGGTCGCGCGCAAGGGCGCGTTCCGTGTGTTGAGCAAGCTGCGCGACGAACGGGTGATCGGCGCGTGGGGTCTCGGCGTGAACCGCGTCGAACCGATCGAGCTGGTGCTCGATCTCGCCGAGCCGCAACCGGACGGCATGCTGCTGGCCGGCCGCTACACGCTGCTCGATCACGAGCGCGCGTTGCAGCGCGTGATGCCGGCGGCGGCCGCGCAGGGCGTCGGGATCGTCGTCGGCGGCCCGTACAGTTCGGGCGTGCTCGCAGGCGGTACGCACTTCGAATACCAGAAGGCGTCGCCGGATATCCTTGCGAAGGTCGACCGGATCAAGACGATCGCCGCGCGCCACGACGTGCCGGTCAAGGCAGCCGCGCTGCAGTTCTCGATGGCGCATCCGGCGACCGCAGCGGTGATTCCCGGCGCAAGTCGTCCGGAGCGGATTGCGGAAGACCACGCGGCGCTGAACGCCGTGATTCCAGCCGACTTTTGGCGCGACATGCGCGAACAGGGGCTCGTCGCGGCGAACGCACCGCTGCCGATCGATCGCTGATCGTCGAAGGTGATGACGTGGCAAATGCAAGTGCAAGCATCGAGCTTCCGGCTTCGGCCAACACGGTCTGGAAATTGATCGGCGGTTTCGGATCGTTGCCCGACTGGCTGTCGTACATTCCGGCGAGCGAGCTCAGCGAAGGCGGCCGCGTACGCAGTCTCGCGAACCCTGACGGCGACGCGATCGTCGAGCGGCTGGTTGCGTTCGACGATGCCGATCGCAGCTATACGTACGCGATCCTCGCGGCGCCGTTCCCGGTCGCGAACTATCGCTCCACGTTGCGCGTGCGCGAAAACGGCCCGAATGCGTCGACGGTCGAGTGGTCGGGCACGTTTACGCCGAACGGCGCTTCCGATGACGACGCGATCAAGCTCTTTCGCGGCATCTACGAAGACAGTCTCGCCGAACTGGCGAAGCGGTTTGCGGCGTGAGTGCGTGATCGCGTGATGAAGTCGCGCGCGCAGTCAGCCAGTGGCGGCGGCTGTGTCGGCATCTGCGGACTTCGTGTTTCGTTATGGGGTCCGTGCGCAACGCGCACCGGACCCGACATTGCCGTGCGTGCGGCAATTATCCGGTTGAAGCACGGAGGCATCGATCGGCCGCGCCGCAGCACGGTAGCGCCGGCAAACCGACGCCGACGCACGCGTCCCGTTCCACTCGATGGGGTGACGCATCACCGCAAGAGCCGCGCACAGCGGCCTCCGGCAAGCGGGCGATAACGAACGGTTATACCGGTATCACTTCCTTTCAATTGTCGTGCGGCCGATGACTCCGTATGCTGGCCGATTGCGCGGGTTTTCCGGTGACGCGCATGCGGCCTGTCCGAACGGCGCTGTGCATCTTGTCAGGGCGCGGCGCGTAGCCGCGCACGTTTCGATCGGACGGCGCGGTCCGACGGCAACATGCAGTGAGCCGCGTTGCGCGACGCCAGCCCGATACAAGTCAACACAACGCATAAGCGAACCCGTCATTCGATGGCGTTTGCATCGATTCACCTACAGAGGACACGACGGAAATGACTATCGCAGGCAACCTGCTGATCGGCCAGCGCGCGCGGCGCGGCACGAACGGCGACATATACGCGATCGACGCAGCCAGCGGCGAACGCATGGAACCCGCGTTCGGCGGCGCAAGCGTCGCCGATCTCGACGAAGCATGCGCGCTCGCATGGGCCGCGTTCGACACGTATCGCGAAACGAAGCCGGAAGCGCGCGCGGCGTTCCTCGACACGATCGCGTCGAACATCGTCGCGCTCGGCGACGAACTGGTCGAGCGCTGTGTTGCCGAAACCGGTCTGCCGCGCGCCCGCATCGAGGGCGAGCGCGGCCGCACGGTTGGCCAGCTGCGAATGTTCGCCGACGTGGTGCGCGCCGGCGACTACGTCGAAGCGCGCATCGATCCTGCGCAACCGGCGCGCCAGCCGGCGCCGCGTCCGGATCTGCGCCTGCGTCACATCGGCGTCGGGCCCGTCGCGGTGTTCGGCGCGAGCAACTTTCCGCTCGCGTTTTCGGTGGCGGGCGGCGATACGGCGTCCGCACTCGCGGCCGGCTGCCCGGTGATCGTGAAGGCGCATCCCGCGCATCCGGGCACGTCGGAACTCGTCGGGTCGGCCGTGCAGCAGGCGGTGAACACGTGCGGGATGCCGGAAGGCACGTTCTCGCTGCTGTTCGACAGCGGCCTCGAGATCGGCCAGGGGCTGGTGCGCGATCCGCGCATCAAGGCGGTCGGTTTCACCGGTTCGCGCCACGCGGGCACCGCACTGGTCGCGATCGCGAATGCACGCCCCGAGCCGATTCCGGTGTACGCGGAGATGAGCAGCATCAATCCGGTGCTGCTGTTTCCGAACGCGCTCGCCGCGCGAGGCGATGCGATCGCGCAGCAGTTCGTGCAGTCGCTGACGCTCGGCGCCGGCCAGTTCTGCACGAATCCCGGGTTGATCTTCGCGGTGGACGGCCCGGCGCTCGAGCGCTTTACCGCCGCCGCCGCGGAACGGCTCGCGCACGCGCCTGCTGCGACGATGCTCACGCCGGGCATTCACCGCGCGTTCGAGCGGTCGGTGGACGCATTCGCACAGCATCCGGAGGTGCGCACGGTCGCACGCACGCATGCGCCGACCGCCGCGAACCAGGGGCACGGCGCATTGTTCTCGACGAGCGCGGACGCGTTCCGCAAAGCGAAGGCGCTGCACGAGGAAGTGTTCGGCGCCGCATCGCTGATCGTCCGGTGTCCGGATCTGAACACGATGCTCGAACTGATCGAGTCGCTGGAAGGGCAGTTGACGGCGGCGCTTCATATCGATGAAGCCGATTACGCCGCAGCGCGTGCGTTCCTGCCGGCGCTGGAGCGGCGCGCGGGCCGCGTGCTCGTCAACGGTTTCGGCACCGGCGTCGAGGTCACGCATGCGATGGTGCACGGCGGCCCGTATCCGTCCACCGCGGACGGGCGCTCGACGTCGGTCGGCACGCTCGCAATCCGCCGCTTCCTGCGGCCGGTGTGCTACCAGGACATGCCGGATGCGCTGCTGCCCGATGCGCTGAAAGCGTCGAATCCGCTGGCGATCAACCGGCTGCTCGACGGGAAAGTGACCCTCGCGGAGTAACGCAGGTAGGGGATGCCGGCATCGGCGAATGCGCATGTGCATGTCGTTGCGTGCGCATCGATGCCGGCCGATCGATTTCAGCCGCGTTTGCCGCGAGCACGCGCGTCGTCCGTCAATCGTCGATCACGCCGGTTCGGCGAGCGTGCTTTCGTGCGGGGACCACGGCGACACGGCGCGCTGCACCGTGTGCCGCAGGCGGCGCCTGCCGTGGTCGACGTTACGTCCCCGCTGCGCGACGCGAACTGCCTCATTCGACCGTTGCGACCGCTTCCCCGCCCGTCAGAATTTCGCGAAACACCCCCACCAGCGGCCGCAGATTGACCTTGTGCCAGGCCGCCCATAACGGTGTGCGATAACTGAACCACGGCAACTCGCGCACCACGACGCCTCCCGGCACCTGCTGACGCAGACTCTGCTGGATCATCGTCGCGCCGAGCCCGGCGGCGACGAGGCCGAGCGCCGCGAGCGGCTCGCTCGCCTCGACGGAGATGTCCGGCGAGAAGCCGGCCTTTGCGCAAGCGGCGACGAACGCGCCGTGGCGCGGCGCGCTTTCCGGTTGCGCGACGCCGATCCAGGGTTGCGTGGCGAGATCGTCGGCCGTGAGCGACTTCTTCTTCGCGAGCGGATGTTCTTCGGGAAGCGCGAGCAACATCGGATCGTTCAGCACGCGCATCGATTCGAGCTCGGGATCGTCGGGCGCGGGCGGCTCGGTGACGAGCGCGATGTCGAGGCTGCGCTCGCGCAATCCTTCGAGCTGTGCGGAGGACGTGTAGTTGTACAGCGCGATGTGGACGGCCGGGCGGTCCGCACGCAGCGCCTTCAGCGCACGCGGCAGCACGCCCGAGTGCGTGGCCGTTTCGACGTAGCCGATGCAGAGCCCGCCTTCGTCGCCACGGCCGAGCCGGCGCGCGAGCGATTCGAGCCGGTTCGCGTGGCGCAGGAACGCCTGTGCTTCGCTGAGGAACGTGCGGCCGTCGCGCGTCAGGCGAATGCGTTGCTGGCTGCGTTCGAACAGCGTCAGGCCAAGCTTGTCCTCGAGCTGCGCGATTTGCCTGCTGAGCGGCGACTGCGAGATATGCAGGCGTTCCGCAGCGCGCCCGACGTGTTCCTCTTCCGCGACTGCGATGAAGTATTGAAGCTGGCGGATGTCGAGCATGTAAGACCTTTGAATACTCAAGTATGCCTAATTATGTCCGCGCGGGGCATCGACTTCAACCGGCCGGCATGCACGGGACGGAACCGCGATGCCTGCGGCGCGCCTGGACGCGAAACGAACGCTTTCGATACCGGCACACCCGCGCGCGAGCGAACCCATCGTCATGCTCGATCGCGGACTCGCCCGAGCAACTCGCGTCGAAGGCGTTCACGATGCGGGCGAACGTGAGGGCGAAACTGCCGCGTCCGGCGGCATTCTCGCCGGTCAGGTAGCGAGCCGCGGGCTCTGCAGCGTTTCGACGAGCATGCGCGCGCCAGGCGTCAGGTGCGCGAACGCGCGGGCCACCACGCCGAACGGCTCGTCAAGCGTCGGGATCGCGACCGGCAGGCACGCGACGAGACCGAACCGTTCGCCGAATTCCGCGACTTCGCGCGGAATCACCGCGACGAGTTCCGGGTTTTCCTGCAGGAGTGTCAGCGTCGCGAACGTCGACGCCGTTTCGATCGGATAGCGCGGCACGTCGATGCCGGCATCTGCGAGCGCGCGTTCCAGAGCGAGCCGCATCGGCGTGTTGACCGGATAGGCAACCCACTCGACATCGGCGAGATCGCGCAGCGTCAGCGTGTCGCGCCCGGCGAGCGCATGCGTGCGCGCGGTCACGACCGCAAGCGGCTCGGATTGGAGCGGCACGCAGTCGTAGGCTTCGGGCCGCCGGCCGTTGCCGTTGCGGCAGATCGCGAGATCGATGCGGCCCTCGTCGATCAGCGCGAGCAGGCTCGCGCTCGTGCCTTCGACGATCTCGACCGACAGGTGCGGCTGGCGTCTGCGCAGGTCGGTCAGTGCGCGCGTGAGCAGCGGCACCGCGCCCATGATCACGCCGACGGCGAGGTGACCGCCATGTCCCTGCGTGATTGCGAGCACTTCGGTATGCAGGTGTTCGAGGTCGCTGTAGATGAGGCGCGCGTAGCGCGTGACGCAGCGGCCGAGGTCGTTCGCGACGAGCCCCTTCGGTTGCCGCTCGAACAGCGGCATGCCGAGGATGTCCTCGATCTCGCGCAGCACCTTGGTCGCACCGGGTTGCGAGATCGCGATTTCTTCGGCGGCCTTGTGCAGCGAACCGTGGTTTTCCAGCGCGATCAGCAGCTTCAACTGCTTCAGGCGAAGACGCGACGCGATGTTCGCGAGAGAGGGAACGGCCAGCGGCTTCATGGCAACGACCAAACCGAAAGCGGCGATTATAGCCGTGTTCGGGCTGGCGGCGACCCGGATGACTCATGCGCGCGGACTCGCGCGTGCCCGGCGAATCCGCGCCGAACGCGTCGCGATGGATGATTCGCGCCGTCGATTCATTTGGGCGACCGGCGCGACGCTCCAGCGGGGCGCAAATCGGGAACAGCGTTCGCCAACCGGTCGCGCTGACACGACATTGATCGGATGATATGAACGAGAACCGTCGAGTGCGCACGTGATTTTCTGACACATGACGCGCGTACCGTGATCGGAAACGGATACCACGCGTCGAGCGAAAAGCCCATGCGGCGACGCCGATGACAACAGGCCGGTGCCGTATCACGGGGGCGTCACATGCTGACGAGAGACTATGTGGAGCGCGAGCTGTCTCACATCGGGAAAATGGTCGCGCTGCTGGAACGCGACGCGCAAGCCGGCAGGGCGGCGATGCCGTATGCGATGCGTGTGAGCCGTCCGAGCTACTGGCGCGAGCGGATCGACGCGTTGCTGACGATTCCCGGCATGCCATGTCATCTGACGAAGCTCTGCCATGCGCTGCTCGCGAAGATCGCCGGGATCGAGTCGCGCAACGGGGCAGCGAAGTAGCGCGGGAGGCTGCTTCGATGCGCTCGCGATCGCGTCGCCCGCGCCAAAGAAAAAGCCACGGAACGATCCGTGGCTTTCGGTCCGGGTATGCGGCCGTTTTGGCCGCATCGTCGCGCGCGCTTACGCGATCGTCTTGGACCAGTTCGCGTACCAGTTGCGGAACAGCGTGTACTGCGCTTCCGCGTAATTGCGCTGTGCGTCGCTCAGCACGTCGGTTTCGTTGAAGTGCAGCGTGTATTCCTTGTCGCCGTTCAGCACCATCAGGTGCTTGTAGAACAGCACCAGATCGCAGCCTTCGTCGAACGACGACAGCACGGCCAGCGCCGCTTCCAGTTCCTTCGCACGCACGCGCGCCACCGCGTCGCCTTGCGCGGCCTTCTTGCACAGGTCGACCAGTTGCAGCACTTCACGCGGCAGCGCGTTGCCGATGCCGGTAATCGCGCCGGCCGCGCCGCAGTTCACGAAGCCATGAAACACTTGCGTGTCGACGCCGGCCATCAGCGTGACGCTGTCGTCCTGCGACGTGATGTTCTCGGCCGCGTAGCGCATGTCGGCCGCACCGCCGAATTCCTTGAAGCCGATCAGGTTCGGGTGCTGACGGCGCAGTTCGAAGAACAGATCGGCGCGGGTCGCGAAGCCGTAGTACGGGCTGTTGTAGATCACGGCCGGCAGGTTCGGCGCCGCGTTCAGGATCGCGGAGAAGTGTGCCTTCTGCGCAGCCGGCGATGCGCCACGCGACAGCACGCGCGGGATCACCATCAGCCCGTGCGCGCCGACCTTCGCCGCATGCGCGGCGTGCGACACGGCCTCCTTCGAGTTGACCGCGCCCGTGCCGACGATCGTCGGCACGCCGGCTTCGACGAGGCGCGCGACGCCTTCCTGACGTTGCGCTTCGGTCAGCAGCGGCCAGTCGCCCATCGAGCCGCAATACACCACCGCGCGCATGCCGAGTGCCACCAGCTCCTTGCCCTTCTTCACCAGCGCGTCGAAATCCGGCTGACGGTCGGCGGTGCACGGCGTCATCAGGGCCGGAATGGTGCCGGTAAAAATGTTGTCGCTCATCTCGTTTCCTCATTCAGATAGGGTCAGCTGCCATTGCCGGCAGCGTGGGCCGCATGCGCGCTCGCCGTCTTGGTCCGCCTCATGCGATTCGGACGGCGGCCGGCCGCCTGCTGTTTGCCTCGGTGCCGAAACGTTGCCTCCGGTTCCGCCCGAGAGTCAGCCAATCGACAAGCGCATTCTAGCCAGTCCGCATATTTTATACAATATAAAATAAAAAGGGCGTGACGACGGGTCGGGTTTCGGGCGCCCGGAAGGGCGCCGGGCGGCCGCGTCGCGGCCTCCGAGCGAGATGTCCGGCGCGTCGCGTCAGGCGACGCGACGGCGCGCACGAACGCGTGACGCGGACGACGGAAGCGCGTTCGCACGCATGGAAGCCACCCGCGATGGTGGCCTTGTCGTGCGCGCCGTGGAACGCGAGCGTCGAATCGACGGCGGTACGCGGGTACGGCGTGCGGCCCATGCGGGTCCCGGCGCGCGCCTTCGGTTGCCTCAAGGCCGGGCGACCAGACGCTGCGCCCACCGCGCTGGGCCGCAGTCCCTCTGCTAATATCGTAGAAAATATGCAATCGCCGCCGCCGCGCCGGCGTCAGCCTTACCGCCTTTCCCCGCCCACACCGCTACATGAACGAGAAACGCCCAGCTCTTGTCTACGCCACGCGCGCCGAGGCCGCAGCGAACGAATTGCGCCGCCGCATCCTGACGGGCGAGTATGTCGACGGCTTCCAGCTTCGCCAGGATGCGCTCGCGACTGAACTCGGCATCAGCCGGATTCCGTTGCGCGAAGCGCTCGTGCAGCTGGAGAGCGAAGGGCTCGTAAAAATTCTGCCGCACAAGGGCGCGATCGTGTCGGAGTTGTCGCCGGAGGACATCACCGAGTTGTTCGAGCTGCGCGCGTTGCTCGAACCCGTGCTGCTGAAAAAATCCATCCCGAAGCTGACCGCCGACGATTTCGCGCGGCTCGACGCGATTCTCGACGAATACAGCGCAGTGCTGCATGCGAGCCAGTCGGGGCGCTGGGGCGAACTGAATACGGAACTGCATCATCTGCTGCTGTCCCGCGCCGAACAACCGAAGACGGCGGCGATCGTCGCATCGCTGCTGCAGCAGACCGACCGCTACACGCGCGTGCAGCTGTCGCTGTCGGAAGCCGCGCGCGACGTGGCCGAATCCGAACATGCCGAACTGGTCGCGCTGTGCCGCAAGGGCGATGCGCGCGCGGCTGCATCGTTGCTCAAGCGGCATATCGAACACGCGGGCAACGAACTGAACGCGTTTCTGCGGGACCGGCGCGTGGGCCGCTGAGCGGGGGCGCGTCTCGAACCACCTTGGCTGCCGCGTGACGGCGGCGTCCAGCCCCGAATTGAAATCGCCTGCGTTGCACCGGCAACGTGTTCGATTGCAGCGCGTCGAATCGCGTACCTACGTTGCGGCTCGCGCCTAGCCGCCGCCGATTCCCTGCAACACCTTCCCCGTGCCGCCGCACACGGTACACGGCTGTCCTTCCACCATTCCGGTACCGCGGCACACGCCGCATACGTCTTCGCCGACGCCGGGCGCATCAGGCGGCCCGTCGTCGCCCGGGTTCAATGGCGAATCCTCACGCTGTCCGTCTTGCGGTTTGCTCGTTTGCATCGCTTGCCTCCATGAGCGTTTCGGCTGTCACGGCGCGCGCATGGTTCGTGCCCGTCGTGGCGGTGCGCGGCCGGCCATGCGCCGGATGCGGATGGATGGAGGGCGACGCGCATCCGCAGCCTGGGCTTGCATTGAGCGGATGAAAGCGTGTAGCGGGGCGCTTCGCAGCGATGTTGTGGTCAGTCGTCAGATAACAAGCAGGATGGAATGAGAGCACCACCAGCTGCGCGTCAACCCTTACTACGGAGCCAGCTCGCATGATCGCTCATTTCCGGAAAACGTTTCTCCGCACTGCGGCCGAATATCGAACCTCATTGCCCGGCACCATGACGAAAACGCACAACGAGAAGGCTTATAGGGTATGCACCAAGTGAGTTAAACGATTAACCGACGTACATTCCGGTCAACACGTCATACAACGTATGACTGCGGTTCGGCGAACGTCGCGCTTGGGCCCACGCGCAAGCCCCCGGACCCGCGATGACATAACGAGCAACCAGCAAGGAGACTGACGATGAAGCACCGATTCACTCGCTCCCGCACCGCATTGGCCGTCGCGCTGATGGCCGGCTTCGCGGTGTCCGCGCACGCCCGCGTGTTCCGCTCGGCGGATGTGCACGGCGACAGCTTTCCGACCAACATGGCGGTCAAGTACATGGGCGACGAACTGTCGAAGCTCACGGGCGGCAAGGATTCGATCAAGGTGTTCGGCAACAGCGCGCTCGGCTCCGAAAAGGACACGGTCGACCAGGTGCGGATTGGTGCGATCGACATGGCGCGCGTGAATGGCGCATCGTTCAACGAGATCGTGCCCGAGTCGCTGATCCCTTCGTTCCCGTTCCTGTTCCGCGACATCGATCACTTCCGCAAGGCGATGTACGGTCCGGCCGGCCAGAAGATTCTCGACGCGTTCGCGGCGAAGGGAATGATCGCGCTGACGTTCTACGAGAGCGGCGCGCGCTCGATCTATGCGAAGCGCCCGGTACGCACGCCGGCCGACATGAAAGGGTTGAAGGTGCGCGTGCAACCGTCCGACCTGATGGTCGACGAGATCAGGGCGATGGGCGGCACGCCGACGCCGATGCCGTTCGCCGAGGTGTACACCGGCCTGAAGACGGGCCTCGTCGATGCAGCGGAAAACAATCTGCCGTCGTACGAGGAGACCAAGCACTTCGAGGTGGCGCCCGACTACTCTGAAACGCAGCACGCGATGACGCCGGAAGTGCTGGTGTTCTCGAAGAAGATCTGGGACACGCTGTCACCGCAGGAGCAGGCGGCGATCAGGAAGGCGGCGGCCGATTCGGTGCCGTACTACCAGAAGCTGTGGACCGCGCGCGAGGCCTCCGCGCAGCAGACGGTGACGAAGGGCGGTGCGAAGATCCTGCCTGCCGCGCAGATCGATCGCGCGGCGTTCGTAAAGGCGATGCAGCCGCTGTGGGCGAAGTACGAAAAGACGCCGCAGATGAAGCAGATCGTCGACGAGATCGAGGCGACCAAGTGACACGACGCACTTCCGTGACTGGCGCCGCGGCCGTCGGCTCGCCGGACGCGGCCGCCGCCGGCGGCGCGGCGCCGTGCCGCCCGCGCGCGGCCGCGCCGCTGCTGCGCTGCGTGAACGACCTGGTGTCCCGCGCGCTGGCGGTGACGGCGTCGCTGTGTCTCGCGGCGCTCACGCTGCTGGTGTTCTACGCGGTCGTGATGCGCTACGTGTTCGAGAACGCGCCGGATTTCGTCGAGCCGATCGCGCTGTTGCTCGTGATCGTGATCGCGATGTTCGGTGCGGCGATGAAGGTGCGCGACGGCGGCCACATCGGCCTCGACTCGCTCGTGCGGCGTCTGTCCGCGGGACCGCGAACGGCCGTGATCGCGATCCAGCACGTGAGCCTGATCGCGTTCGCGATCGCGATCATGATCGGCTGCGGCACCATGGCCGCCGAGACGATGGGCGACCGCATTCCGATCATCGGGTTGCCCGAAGGCGTGCGCTACCTGATCACGATTCCGGCGGCGATCGCCATCATCCTTTTCTCGCTCGAGCATCTGCTCGCGCTTCGTCGTTCTTCGTCGGGACAATAACGCCATGGAACTCGCGATTCTGTCCGTCAGTTTTCTGATATTCCTGGTGCTTGGCGTGCCCGTGTCGTTCGGGCTCGGCCTCGCATGCGTGCTGACCTACATGGTCGAAGGGCTGCCGATCGCGACCGCGATGCAATCGATGATTTCGGGGATGAATGCGTTTTCGTTCCTCGCGGTGCCGTTCTTCATCTTTTCCGGCGAGCTGATGCTGCATGGCGGCATCGCCGACCGGATCCTGCGCTTCGCGCAGGCGACGGTCGGGCACTTCCGCGGCGGCCTCGGAATGGCCAACGTCGTCGCGTGCACGCTGTTCGGCGGCGTGTCGGGCTCGCCGACCGCCGACACGTCGGCGATGGGCGGCGTCGTGATTCCGCTGATGAAGCGCGAAGGCTACAGCGCGGCGTATGCGGTCAACGTGACGACGCACGCGTCGCTCGCCGGTGCGCTGATGCCGACGTCGACCAACATGATCATCTATGCGTTCGCGGCGCAGGGGATCACCGGGATGCTGCACGGGCAGCAGGTGAGCGGCGTGTCGATCGGCGACCTTCTGTTCTCCGGCCTGCTGCCGGTGCTGTGGGTGATGGGCTTCGTGCTCGCCGCCGCGTATTGGCAGGCCGTGCGTCACGGCTATCCGCGCCGCGACGACGGCTCGTCCGCGTTGCCGTCGTTTCCCGGCTGGTATGCGGTGCTGCGCAGCTTCGTCGGCGCGGTGCCGGGCCTGATGGTCATCGCGATCATTCTCGTGTGCGTCGCGAAGGGCATTGCGACCGCGACCGAGGCCGCCGCGATTGCCGTCGTGTATTCGCTCGTGCTGACGGCGATCGTCTACCGCACGCTGACCGTCGAGAAGCTGCGCCGCGCGCTGTCGCATGCGGCGCGAACGACGGGCGTCGTGCTGCTGCTGATCGCGGTGTCGAACATGCTGCGCTTCCAGATGTCGTACCTCGAGATTCCGGATGCGATCGAAGGGCTGCTGAAGCAGTCGACCGCCGCGCCGTGGCTGATGCTGCTGTACATCAACATCATCCAGGTGTTCCTCGGCACGTTCGTCGACATGGCCGCGCATATCCTGATCACGACGCCGCTGTTCCTGCCGATCGCAATGGCGTGCGGCGTCGGGCCGGTGCAGTTCGGGATCATGCTGCTGCTGAACTGCTCGCTCGGGCTCGTGCATCCGCCGATCGGCTCCGTGCAGTTCGTCGGTTGCGCGATCGGCAACGTGTCGATCGGCGAGACGACGAAGATGGCGTGGCCTTACTACCTCGCAATCTTCAGCGCGATCAACATCGTCACGTACATGCCGTTCTTCTCGACCTGGCTGCCAAGCCTGATCAGCGGGCACGCGGTCTTCTGACCGCACGCGTTGCCCCGCGCGGCGCCGGACGATCGAGGTCGTCCGGCGCCGCGCGCGCTTGAACGCTTCCCGACACGCACGACGAATCCGGTGAACGGGCGCACCGCGTGACGCGGGCTATGGGGAACCGGCACGGCGGAATGACTGCCGTGGCCCGCGCAGTGTCCGGCAACGTACCGGCGCCATATCGCGTCGGCTGGCACGCCTGCGTCGTCGCACTCCGGGATGACGCACAGCGCCCGCCGCGCGGCATCTGACTGCGGCTTCACCATGTGCATCGTCATCCCCGATCGCCGAGACTTGTGCGATAATTCGACGCTTCGCGCGCGTCGCAATACGCCGCCGAACATGGCGCCCGCTGGCGGCTGCCATCCATCTTCAAGACATCGACGAACCCGGAGGCGGGATGCCCGCACTGACCATTCAACGCAGCACGCTGCATTATCAGGAACACGGCACCGGCTTTCCGGTGCTGCTCGGACACAGCTATCTGTGGGACGCGGCGATGTGGGCGCCGCAGATCGACGCGCTGTCGAGCCGCTATCGCGTGATCGTGCCGGACCTGTGGGGCCATGGCGCGTCGGGCCCGCTGCCCGACGGCACGCATTCGCTCGACGATCTCGCCGTGCACGCGAGCGCATTGCTCGATGCACTGGAGATCGAGCAGTGCGCGGTCGTCGGCCTGAGCGTCGGCGGGATGTGGGCTGCCCGGCTTGCATTGCGTGAACCGGAGCGTGTGCGCTCGCTGGTGCTGATGGATGCATCGCTCGAGGCCGAACCCGACGCGACGCGGCTGCGCTACTTCGGGATGCTGGATGCGATCGCCGCCGCCGGCTCGATCGTGCCGCCGCTGCTCGATGCGATCGTGCCGCTGTTCTTCCGGCCGGACGTCAACCTGGCCGACCCGGTGCCGAGCGCGTTCCGCGCCGCACTCGCGAGCCTGCCTGCCGACCGGCTGCGGGAATCGATCGTTCCGCTCGGCCGGTTGATCTTCGGGCGGCCCGATACGCTTGCCGCGCTCGCTGAACTCGACGCCGAACGCACGCTGCTGATGTGCGGCGCCGGCGACATGGCGCGCCCGCCGTCGGAGACGATGAAAATGGCGGGCGTGATCGGCTGCCGGCACGCGCTGGTGCCGGATGCAGGCCATATTTCGAATCTAGAGAATCCCGCATTCGTGACGCGTACGCTGCTCGACTGGTTCGACGCGCAGCAACTCGCGGCGGGCTGACGGTCGCACGGCCGATGCGGGCGGCAAGTGCCCGCGCGGCGTCCTCGATCGTGTGACGGCGCATCGGCTCCCGTTACGCGCGTTCGCCGATCGGCGTGAACTTGCGCTCGCGCACGCGGCCTTCGTCCGTGCCGCGGCGAATCAGGTCCTGCGCTTCTGCGCGGCTCGACACGCACGGTGCGGAGCCGGGCAGCGGCCGCCGTGCGCTCTCGCGCAGCGCAAGCACCGACACGATGCCGATGAACGACGCGCCCATCAAGTAATAGGCGGGCATCATCAGGTCGCCCGTGCGGTCGACGAGCCACGCGGTGACGAGCGGCGTCGTGCCGCCGAACAGCGACACCGACACGTTGAAGCCGATCGCGAGCGCACCGTAGCGGATGCGCGTGGGGAACAGCGCGGGCAGCGCGGACGGCATCACGCCGGTGAACGTCGACAGCAGCGTGCCGTAGATCAGCATTCCGCCGAACACCGGCAGCATCCCGCCGGTGCGGATCAGCAGCAGCGCGGGCACCGACAACGCGAGCAGGCCGACGCAGCCGAACATCATCACCGGCTTGCGGCCGAGCCTGTCCGACAGATGGCCCGCGTAGAGCGTCATCGGCATCATCAGAACCATCACGAGCAGCACCATGAACAGGCCGTGCGTCTCGTTGAAGTGCAGTGTCGCAGACAGGTAGTTCGGCAGGTACGACAGCGCCATGTAATCGGTCACGTTGAAGATCAGCACGAGGCCGACGCACTGCAGCAGCGGCCTCCACTGTTCGACGAGAAGGGCGCCGAACGACTGCTTCGGCCGCGCCCGTTCGTCCGCTTCGCGTGCTTCGGCTTCCTTCCTGAACGCGGGCGTTTCTTCCAGCTTGAGCCGCACGTACAGGCCGACGAGGCCGAGCGGGCCGGCAATGAAGAACGGTACGCGCCAGCCCCACGACAACAGCGCTTCGTGCGACAACGCGGCCGTCAGGATCGCGACGGTGGCCGCGCCGAGCGTGTAGCCGATCAGCGTGCCGAACTCGAGGAAGCTGCCCATGAAGCCGCGGCGCTTGTCGGTGGAGAACTCGGCGATGAAGGTGGCGGCGCCGCCGTATTCGCCGCCGGTCGAGAAGCCCTGCACGAGGCGGGCGACGAGCAGCAGGATCGGGGCCATGATGCCGATCGACGCGTAGCTTGGGATCAGGCCGATCGCGAACGTGCCGACGGCCATCATGATCATCGTTGCGGCGAGCACGCGCTGGCGGCCGATGCGATCGCCGAGCGGGCCGAACACCATGCCGCCGAGCGGACGCACGAGGAACGCGGCCGCGAACGTGCCGAAAGTCGCGAGCAACTGCGCGGACGGGCTGCTCGACGGGAAGAACACCTTGCCGAGCGTGACGGCGATGTAGCTGTAGACGCCGAAATCGAACCATTCCATCGCGTTGCCGAACGCCATTGCGCCGACCGCGCGTTTCAGCACGGCAGGATCGACGATCGTGACGTCTTCCAACTTCAGGGCCTTGCGGGAAGCACGGACTTTCGCGGGGTGCGCTTGCGATGAACTCAATGAACGCTCCTGGAAGGGCCTTCGCGGCTGGCCGTGCGGATGCGCGGCGGGCACGGGCGCGTGACCGTCGGGGCGAAGGCGGTTGTCTCTGGATCGCCGGGATGTCGGTGGTGCGGCGCGCGTCACGCAGCATCCGGCGAGTGTGTGTTGGTGTGAAGCAGTGTAGAGAAACGGGCAGAGCGGACTATCGGTCATGCGCCCGGAAACCGGTCGTAAACGACACGGACGGCGCAGGCAGGCAAGCCGCCGCGCAACATGTCGTCGCGTGTCGGGCGGCGTGGCGGTACGGGGTGTGCGTGCGGCGGTCTATACCGGTGGCGACCGGATCGACGCCGTGGCGCATGCGCATCCCGATACGTCGCCGCTCGTGCGCGGGGAAGCGTGCGGAGTAAACGGCGCGTTGCTGGCGAATCCGAACGCGATGAAAGCGCCGCCGAAATCCGGATACATCGTTGCGATCCGGATTCGGCGGAGATTTATTTGGAGCACGAATTAATGGTGCTGGAGATGCGACGCGGCAACCGGCGCCCGCGCATCAGAACATGTGGCGGATCCCGACGTTCGCGCCGACAGTCGTTCCGGTGACCGCATACAGCGCATTGTTGATGCCGAGCCCGGTGTTCATCGCGCCGTGGTTGTTGACCATCGCGACCTGCGCATACAGCGCGGTCGCCTTCGACAGGCTGTACGTCGCGCCGAGCGCCGCGAGCAGCGAGTGGTTGGCCGTGTCGTTGCGATCGCTGGTGAACCAGACGCCGCCGTTCAGATCGACGGCCGGCGTTGCCTGATAGTCGAGACCGCCGCCGTACACGTTGTTGCTGAACGATCCGCCGACCTTGTAACTGGCGAACGACGCCTTCGCGGTGACCGGTCCGAACCGGTAAGCGGCACCGATCGTGCGCCCGACGAACGCGACGGTGCTCGGCGTCGGTGTCGGGTTGGTGCCGTCGTTGCCGTCGTAGAATGCGGCGTCGATCATGAAGCCGTCGTGCTCGTACTTGACGCTCGCCGAATATTGGCGACCGGCCTGGAAGTCGCCGGCCTTGCCGCCGAATGCGAACATCGCGCTGCCGGTGAGGCCCGCGATCGTCGGGCTCGTGTACGACACGGCGTTCGGGTTGAACAGGCCGGTCACGAGCACGTTGTCGACGTAGTTGATCAGGCCGCTGCCGAAGTGCGAGAAGCTGCGCGGATCCGAATCGAAGATTGCGAGCAGGAACGGCGAGTACTGCACGCCCGCCTTGATCGTGCCGAAACCGCCATCGAGCCCGACCCACGCCTGGCGGCCGAAGAAGTTGCCGTTCGAATGGTTGAACGCGCCGTTGGTCACGGCAAAGCCGCTTTCGAGCTGGAATCGCGCCTTCAGGCCGCCGCCGAGATCCTCGCTGCCGGTCATTCCGAACGTCGTTGGCGTCATGCCGGTGTCGGTCATTGCGAACTGGTGACCGGCGTTTGTGCCGGTGGCCGCGCCCAGCGTCTTGCTCGTGTACAGCAACGCGGCGTCGAGGTTGCCGTACAGCGTCACGCTGCTCTGCGCGAAGCTGCCGGGGCTGGCCAGTGCACCCGCGAGCGCGGTGCAACCGATCATGATTCTGCTTTTCATTGGGTTGTCTCCAGTGTTGTGGTGTCGTACGTCGATGCATCGAACAGACGGATGCGACGGGTGTCGGCATCGCGGCGTTCGTCGCGTGCGCCGCGCACGCGGGATGGGCGCGGCGGGACGCACATGTGCGGCCGGATGGCGGCCGCGTGCGACGCGTCGATGGCGCGGATGAGCGCCGGCACGCGCGTGCGTCGAAAGATGTCGGGTGAGGCCGGCCGCTTCGTCAGAGGGAGCGGCCCAGCTGCTCGAGGATCGCCGGGTTCTCGAGCGTGGAGGTGTCCTGCGTGATGGCTTCGCCCTTCGCGAGCGAGCGCAACAGGCGCCGCATGATCTTGCCCGAGCGCGTCTTCGGCAGGTTGTCGCCGAACCGGATGTCCTTCGGTTTTGCGATCGGCCCGATCTGCTTGCCGACCCAGTCGCGCAATGCCTTCGCGAGCGCCGCCGCCTCGTCGCCTTCCGGGCGCGAACGCTTGAGCACGACGAACGCGACCACCGCTTCGCCGGTGGTGTCGTCCGGGCGGCCGACCACCGCCGCTTCCGCGACCAGCTCGTGCGACACCAGCGCCGACTCGATCTCCATCGTACCGAGCCGATGGCCCGACACGTTGAGCACGTCGTCGATGCGCCCCATGATCGTGAAGTAGCCGGTGTCCTTGTCGCGCACCGTGCCGTCGCCTGCCAGATACAGCCGCCCGCCCAGTTCCTCCGGGTAGTAGCTCTTTCTGAAGCGCTCCGGGTCGCCCCAGATCGTGCGGATCATCGACGGCCACGGACGCTTGACGACCAGAATCCCGCCTTGCCCGTTCGGTACGTCCTGCCCCGTCTCGTCGACCACCGCAGCCATGATGCCCGGCAGCGGCAGCGTGCACGAACCGGGCACCGTCGGCGTCGCACCCGGCAACGGCGTGATCATGTGGCCGCCGGTTTCGGTCTGCCACCAGGTATCGACGATCGGGCAGCGCTCCTGGCCGACGTGCTTGTGATACCACATCCACGCTTCCGGATTGATCGGCTCGCCGACCGTGCCGATGATGCGCAGGCTCGACAGGTCGTAGCGCTTCGGATGAACGTGCTCGTCGGCTTCGGCGGCCTTGATCAGCGAACGGATCGCGGTCGGCGCGGTGTAGAACACGGTGACCTTGTGATCGCCGATCATCTTCCAGAAGCGGCCGGCGTCCGGATACGTCGGCACGCCCTCGAACACGACCTGCGTGCCGCCGCACGCGAGCGGGCCATACGCGATGTAGGTGTGGCCGGTGACCCAGCCGATGTCGGCGGTGCACCAGAACACGTCGGCGGGCTTCCAGTCGAAGGTCCACTTCATCGTCTGCGCGGCCCACAGCAGGTAGCCGCCGGTGCTGTGCTGCACGCCCTTGGGCTTGCCGGTCGAGCCGGACGTATAGAGGATGAACAGCGGATGCTCGGCGCCGACCCATTCCGGCGCGCAGGTGTCGGACTCGCCGTCGACCAGTTCGTGCATCCACAGGTCGCGGTGCGCATACCAGTCGATCTTGCCGCCGGTGCGGCGATAGACGATCACGCTCTTGACTGCCTCGCAGCCGCCCATCGCGAGTGCCTCGTCGGCGATGCTCTTGAGCGGCAGCGTCTTGCCGCCGCGCGCCTGCTCGTCGGCGGTGATGAGCGCCACCGCGCCGACGTCGACGAGGCGCTCGTTCAGCGACTTCGCGGAGAAGCCGCCGAACACGACCGAGTGCGTGGCGCCGATGCGCGCGCAGGCCTGCATCGCGACGATGCCTTCGATGGACATCGGGATATAGATGACGACGCGATCGCCCTTGCCGATGCCGCGTTTTTTAAGCGCATTCGCGAAGCGCGACACGCGTGCGAGGAGCTCGGCGTAGGTGACGCGGGTGACGGCGCCGTCGTCGGCCTCGAAGATCACCGCGACGCGCTCGCCGTTGCCGGCTTCGACGTGACGGTCGAGGCAGTTGTACGACGCGTTGAGCTCGCCGTCGTCGAACCACTTGTAGAACGGCGCATTGCTCTCGTCGAGCACCTTCGTGAACGGCTTGTGCCAGCTCAGGCCCTCGCGTGCGAGGCGCGCCCAGAAGCCTTCGTAATCGCGCTCGGCTTCGGCGGCCAGTGCGCGGTAGGCCGGCATGCCGGAGACGGTCGCGTGCTCGCGCGTGTCGGCCGACGGTTCGAAGATTCTGTGTTCCTGAAGGATCGATACGAGGGCGCTCAAGGTGTTCTCCATGAAAATCGTGCAGTGGTCGCGTGACTGTCGAAACGCAACTTGCATGCCAATCGATGCGGCACTCGCTCGAAACGGCCGGCATCCCGAGCCGCCATGCGGTTCATGACGTTGGATCGGTACTGCGAAGCATGAACGAACCGGGCGATCGGCGCTTCCGCCCGGCAGCCGGTTGCGTCGAAATGCAGCAGTGGCTGTTGCACGCGTCAACACGGCGAACCGCACCGAGGCGGGCGCGCAGCCGTGCTACGCGATGAATGACCGGAGCGCGCCCAGCGCGTCGGATGCGCGCAGGCGCGCAAGTGCCGCCGCTTCGATCTGCCGCACGCGTTCGGCGGACAGGTTCAGCTGGCGTCCGATGTCGCGCAGCGAGCAGCCCTCGTCCGTTTGCAGCCCATAGCGCAGCCGGAGGACCGTCGCTTCGCGCGATGGCAGCCGGTCGATCGCGGCGGCGATCGTTCTGCGCAGTTGCGCGGCGCCGGCGGCCTCCTCCGGCGACGGCGACGACAAGTCCGGCGCGACGTCCGCGAACGTCATGTCGCCTTCCGGCGAGATCGGCACGTCGGCCGATACCGGTTCCTTGACGATCGCCATCAGGTCGCGCACCTTGTCGACCGGTTCGCCCATGTGAGCGGCCAGTTGCGCGGGCGTGGGCGCCGTGCCCGCGCGTTGCCGGTGTTCGCGCGCGATTCGCGCGAGCTTGTTCAGCGCGTCGGCCGTATGCGTGGGCACGCGGATCGTGCGGCCGAAATCGGCGAGCGCATGCGTGATCGCCTGCCGGATCCACCAGGTTGCGTAGGTGGAGAACCGGAAGCCGCGCCGATAGTCGTAGCGCTCGATTGCCTTCAGCAGGCCGATGTTGCCTTCCTGGATCAGGTCCGCGAACGGCAGCCCGCGATCGGGATAGCGCTTCGCAATCGACACGACGAGCCGCAAATTCGCATCGAACAGCCCGTTGCGGGCGGCGTGCATCGCGCGTTCGATCGCGCCAAGGCGCGCATCGAGCGTTGCGGTCGCGTCGGGCGGAAGCGCCGATGTCCGGGCATCGCGCACGATCGTGTCACGCGCATCGACGAAGTCCGCAGCGCGCCGTGTGAGGATCGGCCCGCAGGCCGGATGCGCGGCGATGCACGACGCGAGCCAGCCCGCGTGGTCCGCGTCGGCCGCATGCGCGAACGACGACGCAACGCCCACCTCGGCCAGCATGCGCGCCAGCCGGCCGCGCAGCATGCGCTGTCGGCGTGCGCGGGCGCGCAATGCTTCGCTCATGCGCTCGAGCGCTCGAGCGGACAGATGCAGTGTGCCGAGCAACGCCGCAGCGTCGCGGACATTTGCCCGATAGGCGGCCGACGCCGTGCCGCCGGTCGCGAGCGCCGCGCGCATGCTGCGGGCCAGCGCGTCGAGACCGGCGAGCCGTGCCACGATCGCGTTGCGCTGCACGGAATCGTCGTGGCGTGGGCTCATGTCGTCGCCTTCGTCGGCGCGGATGGATTCACCTGCGATGGCCGGCGCAGCGTGTGCCGCGGCGTCGACGGATCGTGCATCGTCGCCCGCGCCATCGGCGAGACAGACCACGTAGATCGATGCCGGGCTCCGGCATTCGGCGATTTCCGTGCGGATGGCAACCAGCGCGTCGAGTGCTTCGGGATCGCCGCACAGTACCGCGACCGATGCCGCGCGCCCGCGTTCGAGCCGCCGGGCATAGGCGAATTCCTCGTCGCGTGTGAGAAGCGGCGTCATGCCCATTTCGCGCAGGTACAGCCGGACCGGATCAGTCGTGCGCGGCGCGAGCAATTCCGCCGCGGCGAGTGCACCGGCCCCGTCGACCCATGCGCGCGCGGCCGGCGCCGGGCGGAAGTAGCGCTCGAGCGTCCAGCCGCTCGCGGTATCGGTACGGTCGCGCACGGCGATGCCGAGCTCGCCGAGCACCGCGGCCGCCGCGTCGACGCCGCTGTGGTGCGCGTCGTCGTCGGGCAGTGCGTCGATGATGTCGCCGCGCGTGACGAAACCGCGCGACAGGCCCGTCGCGATCAGCGCTTGCAGATGCGCGGCGGCGTGCGGCAGTGTGCCGCCACCGCCACTGCCTGCCGCGGATGCCGGTGCGGACCGCACCGGCATCCCGCCGCGCGCTGTGTCACGCGCGCTTCGCATAGACGTTGCACCAGCCGTCCGCCGCGACCAGCTTGCCGCCGAACATCGGACACGTGCCGCTCGCATCCGCTGCTTCGCCCTTGTAGAAGCGGCAGTTCGAGCAGCGCTGGCCGGCCTGGTATTTCGGGAACTGCGCCGCGTCGACGCTCGACGCGTGCGCGCGGTAGCCGAGCGTTTTCGCGGCGGCATCGTTCTCGTCGACGAGCGGCGGCGCCGCGAATGCGGTGCGTGCGGCGGCGAGCGTCGCGCACAGGCCGACGGCGTGGACGAGGAAGGTTCTGCGGGGGGTCGGATATGTCACGTTCGTTTCCTGATGAAGATGAAATTGTGGAGAAGGGCGCGGCACGCATCGCATCGTTCTGCCGCTCGGGCAGGTGTTACTGGCTCGCCTCCTTGTGCCCGGCCGGACCGACGACGAGCGGCGCAGTCGACCCGCGCGCGGTATCGGCCGTCAGCTTCGCGTTGCTCGCGACATAGCCGTTGGACGCGAGCAGGAACGCCATCAGGTCCGCGTATTCGTCGTCCTTCAGCTTGCCGGGCTGGTCCGCCGGCATGTTGGTCGCCATGTAGCCGAATACGCCGCCGATCGTCAGATGCGAATGCGACAGCGGCGCGAACGACGGGCCGCTCAGCGCGGGCGCGGTATTGCCTTCGAGGTCGGCGCCGTGGCATTTCGCGCAGGCGTTGCCGTAGATCTCCTTGCCATGGGCGACTTGCGCGGCGTCGAATGCGGGCGCTGCGTCGCCCGCGCTCGCGCCGACCCGGATGAAGCCCCCGCCTGCGCGCACGTTGCGCGCGTGCAGCAGCCCGGATGTCGAACGGCTGCCTGCCGCCATTGCACCGTCGAGGAAGCGTGCAGGCGTGCTCGACTGGTGCGACTCACGCGACTCGTGCGCTTCGAGCGCACTGCCGGGCAGCGCCCACTTGCGCGTCAGCGCGGCGAGCCGGCCGTCGCGGGTCATCTGCGTAAGCGCTGCGTCGATGCGCTGTTGCAGCACGGCCGAGCGCGGCGCGAACGCGAACGTAAGCTGCCAGTCCGCATACGGCGACGACGTCGCGCCGATACGGAACGCCTGCTTCGGATGCGCGGCCTGATACGCGACGACTGCCGGATACCAGACGATCGCGCGATGCGCACGGCCGCGGGCGACCGCGTCCACCGTTTGCGCGGACGTGTTCTCGAGATCGAAGCGCGCGCCCTTCTGCTGGACCGCGATCAGTTGTGCGGGGCTCGCGTAGGTTGCCGCGACGATTTCCCGGCCGGCCGCCGGCGTGCCGGCGTCGCGGCGCGTGACGCTCACGTAGCCCGAACGCAGGTAACCCTGCGAAAACAGCAGTTTCGTGTCGGATGCGTCGGCGATCGCCGAGCGCGGGAAGCCGGCGAGCACGTCGCAGTCGCGTTCGAGGATGCCGGCGAGTTCGTGTGCGGACACGCCGTCGTCGTCGCCGCCGCCGGCCTCGTGCGCGGCAAACGTTGCGGCGATGCCGGCCGTGCGGAACACGGCGCGGGCGACGGCCTTGTCGAGGGCGGCCGTCGGCGTGCCGGGCAGCGAGCAGACGCGCACGGGCGTCGCTGCCGTGGCCGGCGCCGGAGACAGCGCCGTGCATGCCGCGAGCGCACAGGCTGCGGCGACGCGGGAATATCGAATGTTCATGATCGGACGCTCGGTTGAAAGAGTGACGGGGAGAAGGCGCCCGCGCCGGCGGCGCGGGCGTCATGCGGTTGAAGCGGACGATGCTCAGCCGCGGTTCAGCGCGAACACGTACAGCGTGCCGCCGCGCGGCACATCGTCTGCCGCCTTCGCCATCGGGCCGCCCCAAATCGGATTCGCGCCGCCGTAGCCGGCGAGCACCGCTACGTACTCCTTGCCGTCGACTTCAAACACGGACGGCTGCGCGATGATTCCGCTCGCAAGCTTCGGGCTTTCCCACAGCACCTTGCCGGTCGACACGTCGAACGCGTACAGATGGCCGTCGAGCGAGCCGCTGAACGCGAGGCCGCTTGCAGTCGTCGCGACGCCGCCGTTCCATGGCAGCTTGCTCCAGTGGCTCCACACCTTCTTGCCGGTGTTCACGTCGATCGCCTGCAGTTCGCCGTAGCCTTCGCTGCCCGGCTCCGGCTTGATCTCGAAGCCTTCGCCGAGGTACGGCAGCCCTTCCATGTAGTTGACCGACTTGCCCGACAGGCTCATGCACGCATGCAGCGACGGCACGATCGCGAGATGGCGCTCCGGGTCGTACGACACCGACCACCAGTTCTTGCCGCCGAGGAAGCTCGGACACGTGTCGATCGTCGTGCCGACCTTCGGATACTTCGCGGGATCCTGGATGGGCGCGCCGTCTTCCGTGTAGCCGGTGACCGACGTCGCCTTCACGAACGGCTCCGCGTAGATCAGCTTGCCGCTGTCGCGGTCGATCGCGTGGAAGTAGCCGTTGCGGTCGGCGTGGATGATCGCGTCGTGCTCCTTGCCCTTGTACTTGATCGTCGCGAGCACGGGCGTGTTGACGCCGTCATAGTCCCAGGTGTCGTGCTTCGTGTACTGGTAATGCCATTTGAGCTCGCCGTTCTTCGGGTCCAGCGCGAGCAGCGAATCGGAATACAGGTTGTCGCCGGGGCGCAGATCCGCGAGCCACGGGCCCGGGTTGCCGACGCCCCAGTACAGCGTGCGGGTCGCCGCGTCGTAGGTGCCGGTCAGCCACGCCGGCGCGCCGCCATGCGCCTGCATCCCGTCCGGCCACGTATCGCCGTGCTTCTCGCCCTGACCGGGGATCGTGAAGCGCTTCCACAGCACCGAGCCGTCGGTCGGGCTGAGCGCGGCGATGAAGCCGCGCGCACCGTATTCGCCGCCCGAGCTGCCGACCACGATCGCGCCGTCGATCGCGAGCGGCGCGAGCGAGAACGCATAGCCGAGCCCCGGCTCGAACATCTGCTTCTTCCACACGAGCGCGCCCGTCTGCGCATCGAGCGCGGCCACTTCGCCGCTCAGCATCGCGACGTACACGTTCTTGCCGTACAGCGCGACGCCGCGGTTCACGACGTCGCAGCAGGCCGTCTTGAACGATTCCGCACCGAGCTTCGGCTCGTACTTCCACAGCTGCGCACCGGTGGCCGCATCGAATGCGTACACGTTGTCTTTCGGCGTGGTCACGAACAGGTAGCGGCCGTTGATGATCGGCGTTGCTTCGAAGCCCTGCTTCAGCTCGGCCGGAAACTTGTAGCTCCATGCCTGGGTGAGCTGATTTACGTTCGACGGGTCGATCTGCTTGAGCGGGGAATGCGCGTGGCCGTTGTACGTACGGTAGTAGGTGAGCCAACCCGGATCGCGCTGCGCATCGGTGAGACGCTGGTACGTGACGGCCGGGTAATCCGCGGCGGCATCCACGACGCCGGGATTCAAGGCGATCGCAGCTGCTGCCGCGATGCCGATCATTGCCAGTCGGCTCGTCGAAGCCGAGAGATTCTTCATGGTTGTCTCCTGAGTCATTGTGGTCGCACCGCGGCCAACATCCGGCCAGGCCGGCTGGGTGGGGTTCCGGGTTCAGTGCGCACCCAGTCACGCAAATCGCATGCCATTGCTTCGCGAAGGTTGCGCTGCAAGGCAGAGCTGGCGATTGAGCGCGCGGCGGCGACGCGCGCGGAGTAGTGGGGTTGATCCGCGTGTGTTGCGTTCAGGGACAGACGTTGCCCAAGTGTTGCGAAACATGACAGCGCAGCGCTGACGGTGCGGCGCGGACGGCGTCCGTATCGATTCCGTCTGTGGCGGAACGCATGCACGCAGCGGGCAATGACCGTCGGACATTCCGACGGATTGCGGCAGATGTGCGCGTGGATGTCGCGCGCAGCGGCGGCGTTGATCCAAATTGACACAGGTGCAACGGCGTTGTCACGGGCTGCAACAGTCGAGCATCGCGCTTGTCTGCGCAGCCGCGGCAGGGTGGCCGCGGCGGAACGGTTCGGCGATCGGCATGCTTCTTGCCGTTGTCCACGCCGTGCGACGCAAGCCGTGCGATGTTCCGTCGCTCTCCGATGTAGTGCGTCGGTCAGAGCGAGCTCGAGCGCTGCAGCGGCGTCTACCGTCGATGCATCGTTACGGATAACGACATAAACAACAGGCTGGAGGAGACGGGAGATGAAGGGACTGCACGCATCGAAGCGCTGCGTCGCCGCACGGCGCGCGAGCGTCACGCTATGCGTTGGCGGCATGCTGGGTGGCTGGGCGGCGCCGGCGTCGTCGCAGGCAACGCCGGCCGACGACGTCGCTGCGCCGATGCTCGCGCCGATCGTGGTCGTCGGCACGACGCCGCTGCTCGGGATCGGTACGCCGCTGTCGCGCGTGGCGGCCAATGTGCAGACCGTTCGAGGCGGCGACGTCGCCGGTCAGCACCGCAGCGTATTGACCGACTATCTCGAGAAGAACGTGTCGAGCGTCGACATCAACGAGGCGCAGGGCAATCCGTATCAGGCAGACGTGAATTACCGCGGCTTCACCGCGTCGCCGGTCGTCGGCACGCCGCAGGGCCTGTCGGTGTTCGTCGACGGCGTGCGCGTGAACGAACCGTTCGGCGACGTCGTGAACTGGGATCTCATTCCGCAGGCAGCGATCGACACGATGCAACTGATTCCCGGTTCGAATCCGACCTTCGGCCTGAACACACTCGGCGGCGCGCTCGCGATCACCACAAAGAACGGCAGGACGAGTCCGGGCGGCGCGGCGGAGGTGTCGATCGGGTCGTGGGGCCGCAAGACGGCGCAACTCGAGCAGGGCGGGCGCATCGGCAACCACGTCGACTACTACGTGACCGGCAACGTGACGAACGACAACGGCTGGGCCGATCACAACGGCAGCCGCGTGCGGCAGGGCTTCGGCAAGCTGCGCTATACGGATGCCGATACGACGCTGTCGATCTCCGCCGGCGGCGCCGAGAATTCGCTGCAGGGCACGCAGACGATTCCGCGCTCGTTCCTCGACAACCGCGCGCAGGCGTACACATATCCCGACCTGAATCGCAACAGCGCCGCATACGTGACGATGTCCGGCGATCATTCGTTCAACGATCACGTGCAGCTCAGCGGGAACGTTTATTACCGTCATTACCGCAACACCAACATCAGCAGCAACGTGAACGATGATTTCGGCAGTGTCGACGACAACGGCGCGACCCAGACCCGGCAGGCGACCAACGATCGATCGGCGATCGCGACCGACAGCTATGGTGCAAACCTGCAACTGACACTGCTCGGCAAGGTCGCGGGCATGGAGAACCAGTTCGTCGTGGGCGCGTCCGCCGATCTTGCGAACTCGGGTTTCGACCAGTCGTCGCAGGATGCGACGTTCACGCAGACGCGCGCGACGATCGGGATCGGCGACTTCACGCCGACGACGCGCGCGAAGACACGCAATGCGAACTACGGCGTCTACTTCGACGATACGCTCGCGCTGACGCGGCAGTGGTCGCTGACGCTGGCTGGCCGCTACAACTGGTCGCGCGCGGCGATCGAGGACGTGAGCGGCCTGCAGCCGTTGCTCGACGCGCGCCATACGTTCGCGCGCTTCAACCCTGCCGTCGGCGTTACGTGGAATCCAGTGCAGGGATTCACCGCGTATGCGACGTACAACGAGGGCATGCGCTCGCCCACCGCGATCGAGCTCGCATGCGCCGATCCAGCCGCGCCGTGCTCGCTGCCGAACGACTTTCTGGCGGACCCGGCGCTGAAACCGGTGATCGCGAAGACGATCGAATTCGGCGCGCGCGGCCGCATCGCGGACGCGACGACATGGAGCGCGGCCGTCTACCGCACGACGCTCGACGACGACATCCAGTTCATCAGCAGCAACGGCGGCGCGGGCACGCTCGGCTATTTCCAGAACGTCGGCAAGACCCGCCGTCAGGGTGTCGAACTCGCGGGCCATACGCGGCTGGGTCCCGTCGGCATCGGTGTCAGCTACAGCTATGTTGATGCGCGTTACCGGTCGACATGGACCGAAAGCAGTGCGAGCAATTCGAGCGCGAACGCACAGGGCAACATCGTCGTGCGGTCCGGCGACCGCATGCCGTGCATTCCGTCGAGCACCGTAAAGTTGCGGCTCGACTATGCGGCGACCCCGAAGTGGAACGTCGGCGCCAACGTCACGTACCGCAGCGGCGTATTCGCGCGCGGCGACGAGAACAACCGGGATGTGAACGGCAAGATCCCCGGCTATGTCCTGGTCGACGTCGATACGACGTGGCAGGTGACGAAGCGCATGCAACTGTTCGCGTCGGTCACCAATCTGCTCGACAAGCGCTACGCGAGCTTCGGGACGCTTGGGCGCAACTTCTTCAACGGCCCGAATCACGGCTTCGACGGGCTCAACCCGGTCAACGAGCAGTTCATCGGCCCGGGCGCGCCGCGCGGCGCATGGATCGGCGCACGCTACGCGTGGGACTGAACCGGCGAGTCGACAGGCTGCGCAGTGTCGGGCACGGAGACGGCGAGCATGTCGCGCACCGCACGCGTGACGCCGCGCGCGAGCGCATCGTCGCTCGCGAGGTGACCGGCCCGCACACGTTCGACGATCGCGGCCGGCACCGCGCGAGCGAGACGATCGACGTTGTCGACCGGGCATACGCGGTCGCGCGTGCCGTGCACGGCGCGGATCGGCACGCCGGCCTGCGCGGCCCGTCGCGCAAGCGCGAGCAGCCGGCGCTCGCCGAGCCAGCAATGGCGCTGCAGGTAGTGCGCCTGGATTCGATATTTGTCGACCAGTCGATCGATCGCGGGTTGCGTCGGCCGCGCGCCGCGTGTCGGCCGGCCGGTGAGGATCGCGTCTTCATACGCGTTCCACGCGAGCGCGAGCGCGCGTTGCCGCGCGACGCCGGCACCGGGCTGCAGGCGTCGCGCGCAGCTGTCGATCAGGCGACGGCCGCATGCGGTGCCGGCGGCGGCCGTCAGGCGTCGCCACGCGCGGGGCGCCCGCGCGCGCGCGCCGACGAACAGGCCGCGCACTTCGCGCGGCGATGTGAGGAACAACCCGCGCAGCACGACGCCGGTCACGCGCTCGGGGTACCGTCCCGCATACGCGAGCGCGAGCGCGGCGCCCCATGATCCGCCGACGACGCCCCAGCGTGCGATGCCGAGCCGCGCGCGCAGCGCGTCGAGGTCGCCGACGAGCCTCATCGTGTCGTTGTGCCGCAAGCCCCCGCGTGGCAGCGACGCGCCTGCGCCACGCTGGTCGACCAGCACGACGCGCATGCACGTGAGGTCGAACAGGCGCAGCACCGCGGGACGGCTGCCGCTGCCGGGGCCGCCGTGCAGTACGACGACCGGCTCGCCGCGCGGGTCGCCGGCTTCGGTCCACGCGATCGTGCACGCATCGCGGGACAGGTGGCGCATGCGGATGGAGGAGCGGCGGAGCGGTTGCATATGTCGATCGTTCGTGGCGGCGAGGGCAGCGGCGCCGCGCAATGCGGCCTCCGGTGAGATGAAACGTATGAAGCCAGAATCGCACCAGTAAGGCAGATAGGGATTCGTCCGGGTGGCGACGCGAGCGCGTTTCACGCTAACACGTTCGCGATGGGCTGGAACGGTCTGCGCAGCGTTGCGCGCGTCCCGCTGTCATTCTTGCGTTTTCCTTTCATGTTGCGCGGCACGGCGCCGTGGCCGGACAACGCCGCGCGCATAACCCGTCGTGGCCCGATGTTTGCTTGCACCTATGGGAAACAGTCCGGCACCGACCGGCAGGATCCCCGGAGGAGACAATGCGCGATGACGTTCATCCGACGGCCAACGCACGGGCTACGCAGGTGCCCGGCTGGCCGACGCCGACGATCCAGAAGTCCCATCAGCGGTCCGAAACGTTCGGCCTGCAGGCGTCCGCACGCCCCGACTACGACGTGCTGTCCGGCGCCGCGCTGGCGCTCAAGCGCGAGCAGAACCGCGTGCTGTGCGTGCATGCGATGCCCGTGATGGAGACGTTGCACGAGCAGATCGTGAACACGCAGAGCATGATCGTGCTGACCGATGCGGAAGGGCTGATTCTTCACTCGATCGGCGACGACGACTTCCTGCGGCGCGCGGAGCGCGTCGCGCTGCGCCCCGGCGCGAACTGGGCGGAGAACCGGCAGGGCACCAACGCGATCGGTACCGCGCTGGCCGAGCTGTGCCCGATGGTCGTGCACGGCGATCAGCATTTCCTGGCCGCGAACCATTTCCTGACCTGCTCGAGCGTGCCGATCCTCGATCCGTACGGCGACGCGATCGGCGTGCTCGACGTGACCGGCGACCACCGCAGCTATCACCAGCACACGATGGCGCTCGCGAAGATGTCGGTGCAGATGATCGAGAACCACCTGTTTACGACGACGTTCCAGGAGACATTGCAGGTGTCGTTCCACGGCCGCCCCGAATTCCTCGGCACGTTGATGGAAGGGATCGTCGCGTTCACGGCCGACGGCCGCTTCCTGTCGGCGAACCGCAGCGCGCAGTTCCAGCTCGGCATGCCGCTCGCGGCGCTGCGCGCGCATACGCTCGCGTCGCTGTTCGACGTGACGAGCGCGCAGCTGATCGACCGTATGCGCGCGAGCACGGAGCCGCACGTGTCGCTGAACCTCGGCAACGGCGCGGTGGTCTGCGCGCGTGTGCAGTTCCGGCGCGCGTTGCGCGCCGAAGGCAGCCGGCCCGCCGAAGTGCACGACGGCGCCGCGCCGCCCGCGCGGTCCGGCGCGCCGCAGGGTGCGGCAAACCTGTCGCGGCTCAGCTATCTCGACACCGGCGATCCGCAGGTTGCGGCCGTGATCGCGAAAGTCCGCAAGGTGATCGGCAAGGACATCCCGGTGCTGATCACAGGCGAGACCGGGACCGGCAAGGAACTGCTCGCGCAGGCGATCCACAACGACTCGCCGCGCCGCGACGGTCCGTTCGTCGCGGTCAACTGCGCGTCGATTCCCGAGACGCTGATCGAATCGGAACTCTTCGGTTACGAGGAGGGCGCATTTACCGGCGCGCGTCGCAAGGGGGCGACCGGCAAGCTGCTGCAGGCGAACGGCGGCACGCTGTTTCTCGACGAGATCGGCGACATGCCTTATCCGCTGCAGGTGCGACTGCTGCGCGTGCTGCAGGAGCGCATCGTCAATCCGCTCGGCTCGACGAAGGCAATCGGCGTCGACATCGCGATCATCTGCGCGACGCACCGCGACTTGCGCGACATGATTGCGCAGAACCGTTTCCGCGAGGACCTGTACTACCGGCTCAACGGCCTCGTCGTGCGCCTGCCGCCGCTGCGCGACCGCACCGATCTGGCGGTGGTCGTGCAGAAGATGCTGCAGCGGGAGACGCTGTCGGGGCCCGGCCGCCGCCCGCTCAGCGTCGCGTCGGACGTGATGGCGCTGTTCGAGCGCTGTGCGTGGCCGGGCAACTTCAGGCAGCTCGCGAACCTGCTGCGAACGGCGGCCGCGATGGTCGACGACGACTGCGAGATCCGGTGCGAGCATTTGCCCGACGATTTCTTCGACGACCTGCGCCGCGACAGTGCGCAGACCGCGCAGACCGCGCAGACCGCGCAGACCGCGCAGCACGGCGGCGCGGCGACGGCGCCGTCCGCCGCGCAAGCCGCGACGTTCGCGCCGACGGCGACCGCCTGCGATGCGCGGCTGCAGGACGTGGCGGCCTCGGCGATCGCGGCCGCACTTGCGCGCCATGGCGGCAACGTGTCGGCCGCCGCCCGCGCGCTCGGCGTGTCGCGCAATACGATCTATCGCAAGATGCCGGCCGCCGGGACGGACGCGCGGGAGCCGGACGAACATTGAGCGCGGGCGCAAGTGTCACAGGGGTGTGTCAGGTTGCAACACCCCGGTGTTCACGGATTCAACACCTGCTCAGTCGGCGGCGCACACCGCGAACCATCGATCGATGGTTTATGAAATAAAGCTGTATTGAAATCGTAAGAATGCCGGTGGCATGCGCACCCGTTGGCAGCCGCATGCGCGCGCGGGCCGTCGCACGCCGCAAAACCGTCCCCGGCACACTCCTTGCTGAATGAGTATCGGCCGCTTGATCGATGCGGTTGTTTCGACTCACCAACTCAACAAGGAGACACATCATGCAGTGGACCACTCCCGCCTATACCGACCTGCGTTTCGGCTTCGAAATCACGATGTACATCGCCAACCGCTGATCGACGCGCGCAGTGCCGCCCGCATCGACGTACACGATGCGGCGGCACCGGGAGCACACGCAGATGAAGATCAAGATACTCGGGTCGGGCGCCGGCGGCGGGCTGCCGCAGTGGAACTGCAACTGCGGCAACTGCCGTCGTGCGCGGGCCGGCACCGACGGCATCGTGCCGCGCACGCAATCGTCGATCGCGGTCAGCGGCAACGACATCGACTGGGTGTTGGTGAATGCGTCGCCGGACATTCTCGCGCAGTTGCGCGCCAATCCCGACCTGCAACCGGCCCGTGCGATGCGCGACACCGCGATCGTGGCCGTCGTGCTCTGCGACGCGCAGATCGATCACGTCACCGGATTGCTGATGCTGCGCGAGCGCACGTCACCGCTGCCGCTGTACGCGAGCGCGCCGGTGCTCGACGATCTGTCGACCGGCTTGCCGATCGTGCCGCTGCTCGGCCACTACTGCGGCGTCGACGTGCACGCGATCGCATCGGCCGAACCGTTCGCGATTGCGGGCGCACCCGGCCTGCGCTTCACCGCCGTGCCCGTCGACAGCAAGCCGCCGCCTTATTCGCCGCGCCGCGACGCGAGCGTGGAAGGTGACAACATCGCATTCCTGATCGAAGACACGCGGACCGGCCGGCGCGCATTCTACGCGCCGGGGCTTGCCGACGTCGACGACGGCGTGCGTGCCGCGATGCGCGACGCCGATCTCGTATTGGTCGACGGGACGTTCTGGACCGGCACCGAGATGATCGATCTCGGGCTGTCGTCGAAGCACGCGGCCGACATGGGCCATCTCGCACAGTGCGGCGATCCGACACGGCCGGGCATGATCGACCGGCTGCGGATGTTGCCCGCGCGCACGCGCAAGGTGCTCACGCATATCAACAACACGAATCCGATTCTCGACCCCGGCTCGGTGCAGCGTGCGAAATTGCGCGAGCACGGGATCGAGGTCGCCCACGACGGCATGCAATTCGAGGTTTGACCCATGAACGCACCGATTCCCGCCGCTGCGCTGCACGCGACGCCCTGGAGCGCGGAGGAATTCGAGGCGCGCCTGCGCGCGCTCGAATCGCGCTACCACATCCATCATCCGTTCAACCGGCGGCTGAATGCCGGGGAGTGTTCGCCGGCGCAGATCCGCGGCTGGGTCGCGAACCGCTTCTACTATCAGGTCAGCATTCCGCTGAAGGATGCGGCGATCCTGTCCAATTGCCCGGATCGCGACACGCGCCGGCTATGGGTCGAGCGCATTCTCGACCATGACGGCCACGGCGATCAGGAGGGCGGGATCGAAGCGTGGGCGCGGCTCGGCGAAGCGGTCGGGATCGGGCGCGAGCAACTGTGGTCGCTCGAGCACGTGCTGCCCGGCGTGCGATTCGCGGTCGACGCATACGTCAATTTCGCGCGGCGCGCGCCATGGCAGGAAGCCGTGTGCTCGTCGCTGACCGAGATGTTCGCGCCGCAGATCCACCTCGACCGGCTCGCTGGCTGGCCGTCGCACTATCCGTGGATCGATGCGCAAGGGCTGCAGTATTTCCGCAGCCGCGTGCCGCTCGCACAGCGCGACGTCGAGCACGGGCTTGCGGTCACGCTGCGCCATTTCACGACCCCGGCCGCGCAACGGCGCGCGCTCGACATCCTGTCGTTCAAACTCGATGTGCTGTGGTCGATCCTCGACGCAATTGAAAAGGCGTATCCGGCATGAATACCAACGACGCCGTCAGCGGCGTGCCGCTGCGTCCTTCGCTTAAGGGCATGTACCGTCTGCAATGGGAGGCGGCCCAGGATGCGTACGTGCTCCTGTATCCGGAAGGGATGGTCAGGCTCAATCCGAGCGCGGGCGAGATCCTCGCGCGCTGCGACGGCACGCGCGAGCTCGACGACATCATCGACGAGCTCGAGCAGTTGTTCAGCACGTCGGATCTCGCGTCGGACGTCTACCGCTTTCTCGATCACGCGCGACTGCGCGGCTGGCTCGACTGACATGGACACGACATCCGCTCCGAACCGGCCGTCCCCGCCGCTGTGGCTGCTCGCCGAGCTTACGTACCGGTGCCCGCTGCATTGCGCGTTCTGTTACAACCCCGTCGACTTCGCGACGCATGGGCCGGAACTCGACACCGACACGTGGCGTGCGGTGATCGGCGACGCGCGTGCGCTCGGCGCGGCGCAGATCGGCTTTTCCGGCGGCGAGCCGCTGCAGCGCGGCGATCTTGAAGATCTGGTGCAGCATGCGCGTTCGCTCGGCTTCTATACCAACCTGATCACGTCGGGCGTGGGCCTCACCGACGCACGCATCGACCGGCTCAAGGCCGCCGGGCTCGATCACATCCAGCTGTCGTTGCAGGATTCGACGCGCGAGCTGAACGATTTCCTGACGAGCACGCGCACATTCGAACTGAAGCGCGGCGTGGGCCGGATGATCAAGTCGCGCGGCTACCCGATGGTGCTGAACTGCGTGCTGCATCGGTACAACCTGCCGCACGTCGCGCAGATCATCGAGATGGCGCTCGATCTCGGCGCCGATTTTCTCGAGCTCGCGAACACCCAGTACTACGGCTGGGCGATGCTCAATCGCGACCAGCTGATGCCGACCGCCGAGCAGCTGCGCGAAGCGGAGGAAACCGTCAACCGCTACCGGAAGCTCGTCGGCGAGCGGTGCAAGATCCTGTTCGTCGTCCCGGACTACTTCGAGCACCGCCCGAAGGCTTGCATGAACGGGTGGGGCTCGGTATTCCTCGGCGTCGCGCCGGACGGCACCGCGCTGCCGTGCCATGCCGCACGCTCGCTGCCGGGCCTCGCGCTGCCGAACGTGCGTGACCGTTCGCTAAAGGAGATCTGGTACGAAAGCGACGCGTTCAATGCATTTCGCGGCGACGGCTGGATGCGGGACCCGTGCCGCACCTGCGACGAGCGTCACGCGGATCATGGCGGATGCCGATGTCAGGCATACATGCTTGCCGGCGATCCGGCAGAGGCCGATCCCGTGTGTGCGAAGTCCGCACATCACGGCGTCGTCGAGCAGGCGGTGCAGTTCGCGCGGCGGCCGGCACGGCAGGACGAGCGGCCGCTGGTTTTTCGCAGTGTTGCCAATTCGGTCGGGCGCCCCGCTCCATCCGATGTCTGAAACGCCTTTTTAATTCAAACGCGTCTTCGATGGATGCGTAGCGCGTCGGCATCCGGCGCTGCGTGTCCTGCCTCGCCCGACTCCCCCTTTCGACCGACGCACGACGGTCACAAGAACGATTCGCCCCGCGGGGCGATTTCAGTGCTTACCTGCACGCGTTCGGATATGACAGAAGCGCGTACACCCGCCCCGCGCAATGACCGCGGATTCGCGGGCCATACGCATCCCGCGCAATCGAACGTAAAGCGGAGTAACGCGATGTAATCAGCGATCGGCCATTTCGGCGACAACGTTTGCGCGACGCTATATCGAAGCATTCGATGCCGCGGCCGGTTTTACGTTGGCCATACGATATGAAATATTCGCGCGATTTACATTAATGCGAGCCACGCTCTTCGGGAGTGCGCTTTCATGAAATCGAAGTGCGCCAAATGCAAATGCGGCTTCGTCGATTCACTCCGCCATTCCGTATCGCGGCCGCGCAAATGCCGGTAGACGCATGGCGTGCGGACGCTTAAAGCGCACCGCAGTGCCCCGCGACGTCGAACTTCACTCGAAATGCGCGATTAAGCGAGGTAGCGGCCGGGCAGCCCGGCGGGCCGGTGCGCACGGCCTGCCGACGTCATTCTTTGGACGCGTGATTCACACGGTACCGGTATCCGGTTGTGCACCACGGGAATGAAACCGCTGGTGGTCACGCATTCTCATCGCCATACTCCTCCGACGTTCAATGCGGCAGTGCCAGCCGCAATCCGCCGACTCGCCGGTTTCCCCCTCTCGTCGCTCTTCGCGGGACGAGTTGTCTCGGTTATCCCGATTCAAATTGTCAGATGTTGATGCAGATCAATTGCCTGGACAGTTGTATGTGCGCATTTCTACAGGGTGTGACAAATCTCAATAAATAGTGCCGTACCACGGGCTTGATGGATTCGGACAACAACACGGCAAAAACGGACAGTGCGAAATCAGCGGGCGAGGGTCGCCCCTATGATGCGGCGCAGAAAAGACAAATGTAAAAAATTGTTAAAGGGCGGTAATGATGCAAACAGTGTCGACTCATTTCTCGACGGGGTTAAGCGTGAATCGTGGTAGAAGCGCCGGCAACGGGCATCAACGAGCAAGCGTAATCGTACTGTTGCTCGAAGGTTTTTCCATCATGCAAATGGGCAAGCTGGCCGCCGTTTTCGAACTCGCAAATCAGCTAGGGCGCGCCGACGGGTCTTTTACCGACCGGTACGAATTGCGACTGTATTCGGTGCATGGCGGCCCGGTCCGTTCGTCATCGGGCGTCGGCATATGGACAGAAGCGGCCCGTACGCTGGAGGCGAGCACGGTGCACGCGATGTTCGTGCTGAGCGGTCAGGATGGAATCGACGCGCTTGACGAACAGCTGATCGGCTGGCTGCGGCATGCGTATCAGCGCGCGCGGGTCGTGCGCGGCAGTCACGGCGGTCGCAAATTGCTCGCGCAGATTCACCTGACCCAGAAGGGCGCCGAAAAGGCCGCGGCCGGGATGAACTGCGGTCATGCGTCATCCGACGGCCGCGAAGACGGCGAGACGGGCGACGAAGACGAGGGGCCGTTTTCCGACGCATTGTCGATCGTCAGGACCGACATGGGCTACGAAATCGCGCAGGAAATCGTGATGTGCATGGTATCCGGTGCGAACCGCAAGCTGACCGACGTGTTGTTCGGCGCGCGTGTCGCGCGCGCGAGCACGTTGATCCGGATGGCCGCGCATCATCTTCGCGTGAACAGCGAGAACCGGATTTCGATTGCCGATGCCGCACAGGCTGCAGCGATGAGCGAGCGCAATTTCTTGCGGCGCTTCAAGAACGAGATCGGCGTTACCCCGACCGAGTTCGTGTTGAAAATCCGGCTCGAAAAGGCGTGTCGCATGCTGATCGAGACCGACCTTCCGGCGGACAAGGTCGCGCGCCGCACCGGCCTCGGCAGCGGCGACCGGATGGCTAAACTGTTTCGTCAGCACCTGCAGACGTCCCCGACCGAATATCGCGCGGCCGCCCGGAAGAGCGGCGGCGCATCGGCGGACCTGCTCTTCACATCGGACTTTGGCGACTGGATGAGCGGCGCACCATCGTAGACGTGCCATCGACGTGTGACGTGCGCGGCCGTGCGCCGCGTCGGCCGATGCGGCGCAATTGCATCGTGCGAAGGAATTAATGTCCAATCCGGATAAAGAATGCGTTATTCGGATTTCGTCAATTCCCGCCATAAATCGCGCTTCATGCGACGAAGGCGGATTCAGCCACAATCGTGGCGCGGTCCGACACGGACCGATCCAAAACCGCTTCCCCCGATTAATTTATCGGCTGGCCTTTCGAGGAGTCAGCACCCCGGCACTCCTCGGAATTTTGCCTGCCGTGCTGCATTGCGCACACCGTGCAGGCCTTTTTATTCAATGAGCGAGTGTCCGGCCTTCGATGAGCGGATGCTCGCCTCCAGCCTGCCGCCGTACCGCGTCGGTGCGTCGAACGCACGATGCGCAAGCGGCGGCACGCGTGCCGAGTGGCGAATCCGCATGCAATGGCGCGTCGTACGCGCAATTGAAATTCGACAGGAAATGGTTGTGCATGACCGTTGAGTGTGGATTAAACCTGCATCGTTCTATTTATGAAAGCGATCGAATAATTCGCGCTCCGAACCTGCCTTGATGTGTTCCGCCATCAGCAAGGCGAATTCGGACGACGACGGTGGAGGCACGAGTCGCGGCGAATATGATGCGCTGCGGAAACGTTGAAGCAACGGTATCGCGACAGGCGCGCCCGATGGACGCGCCGCGGCACGAGGCTCCGCTGCATCGCGAACGGATGTTGGACGATGAATTAGGAGTTCATATCAATGAATTCGTTGATCAATCGGGCAACCGATGTCGGGCTGATCGTGCTGGGTGCGTTCATTCCCGCGTTGATAGGTGCCACCGGCGGTGTGCGTGGAACCCTGTTCGACGGTGCGCTCGTCGCGTTCGCGGCCGCGCTCGCGCTGTCGGTATTTCCGGCCTGCGGCATCTACGAGGCCGCGCGCACGCGCTCGGCGCTGCACATACTCGGCCGCACGGTGCTCGCCTGGATCGTTGTGCAGGGCATGAGCACCGCGCTGCTGTACCTGCTTCACCGCGCTCACGTGCTGTCGAGCCAGTGGTTCGTGTACTGGACGCTCGCGAGCGGGGTCGGGCTGATCGCATTCCGCGCGCTGACGCTCGCGATCTTCGGCATGCTCGAGCGGGCCAGCGGCCAGATGCGAGCGGTGGCCATCGCGCAGGCCGACCTGCACGGGCAACGCACGGTCAGCCGCATCAAGCGGATCGTCAAGCGCACCTTCGACCTGGCCGGCGCGTCGCTGCTGCTCGTCATGCTCGCGCCGGTGTTGCTCGGCATCGCGTGGCTCGTGCGGCGCGACGGCGGCCCGGCGATCTTCGGCCACGAGCGCGTCGGCCGCGACGGCCGGCGGTTCAAGTGCCTGAAATTCCGGTCGATGGTGACGAACGCGGATGCGGTGCTCAAGGCGCTGCTGGAGCGCGATGCCGATGCCCGCGCGGAATGGCATCGAGAATTCAAGCTCAAGCACGACGTGCGCATCACGCCGATCGGCCGCCTGCTGCGCAAGACGAGTCTCGACGAACTGCCGCAGCTGCTCAACGTGCTGAAGGGCGACATGAGCCTGGTCGGGCCGCGTCCGATCGTCGAAGCCGAACTCGAGCGCTACGGCGCCGACTTGCGCTACTACCTGATGGCGAAGCCCGGCATGACGGGCCTCTGGCAGGTCAGCGGCCGTAACGACACCGACTATGCGACGCGCGTGTCGCTCGATGTGCGCTACGTGCGCGAATGGTCGCTGCGTCGCGATATCGGCATTCTGTTCCGGACGATTACCGTCGTGGTGCGCGGTTCCGGCGCGTATTAGTACGCGAGCGGCGCGCGTCCGCGCGCGAGTGCGCCACGGTGCGGCGACAACGCGGTATTTGGCAGAAGCAGTGGCAACAAGCATGTCCGGTCTCGACAGGGGTGCTGTACTCGCGGGCGACACGCCGCGGGGCGACCGAAGCAATTCCAAATTAAAAAAGTGCGAGGTTGTAATGCAGAGGTTGCATCAAACGGAGTCGGCGCGCGCGTGCGCGCCGTGGCGGCCATCGCGGGCCGGCCGGATCGCGATGATCCTGCCGCTGTGTGCATTGCTGGGCGCATGCGGGATCGCGCCGGGCATGCGCATGCAGCAGCCGGCGTCGATCCCGCTGCACGACGGCGCCACGCCGGCCGACAACGCTGCGGAGCTCCCGGTGCCGGTCACGAACATCGATGTGGCGCTGATCCGGCGCCTGCGCGACTCCGAGCGCAGTGCGCGCGGCGAACCGCACGATATCGTCTCGGCGCCGGACGCATACACCATCGGACGCGGCGACGTGCTGCAGATCACCGTCTGGGACCACCCGGAGCTTGCCGCTGCACTCGGCGCGCCCGCGCAGGCCGCGCCACGCGCCGCGGATGCGCCGCCGGGTTTCGTCGTCGATCAGGACGGCACGCTGCAATTTCCGTTCGCGGGCCGGTTGCCGGTGGCCGGACTGACGGCCGAGCAGGTGCAGACGCAGCTTACGCGCCGCCTCGACAGGACGTTCAGGAATCCGCAGGTGACGGTGCGCATTGCATCGTTCCGTGCGAAGCAGGTGTATATCGAGGGCGAGGTGCATACGCCTGGTTCGCAATCCGTGAACGACATTCCGATGACGCTGTATGACGCGATCGGGCGGGCCGGGGGATTTTCCGCGTCGGCAGACCAGAGCCGCATCGTGCTCGTGCGCGACGGCGTCGAACGACGGATCGACCTGACCGAGATGGCCGAGCAGGGCCGCAATCCATCGAAGATCGTGCTGCGCAACGGCGATCTCGTGCGCGTATTGCCACGCGACGAGAGTGGCGTGTTCGTGATGGGCGAGGTCAACAAGCCGGTCACCGCGCTGCCGATGCGAAACGGTCGGCTGACGCTGAGCGAGGCCATCGCGCAGGCCGGCAGCCTCAACGCGAATACGGCCGACGCCGCTCAGCTGTATGTGGTGCGCGGGATGCAGGACGAGCGGCCGCAGGTCTATCACCTGGATGCACGCTCGCCGGTCGCGATGGTACTGGCCAATCAGTTCCAGCTGAAGCCGAAGGACATCGTATACGTCGACGGCAACGGGCTCGTGCGCTTCAGCCGCGTGCTCAGCCTGCTGCTGCCTGCCGTCAACGCAGGTCTGACCGCGGCGATTGCGACCAAATGATCGAATCGATCCTGATCGTCTGCGAGGGCAACATCTGCCGCAGCCCGATGGCCGAAGCGATGCTGCGGCACGCCATGCCCGGGCGGCGCGTCGCATCCGCCGGGCTGAACGCGCTGGTCGGCATGCCGGCCGCACCGTATGCATGCGAGGTGATGCAGATGCGCGGCTTCGACGTGTCGACGCATCGCGCGCAGCAGGTCGACCGCTCACTGTGCATCGACGCCGACCTGATCCTCGTGATGGACCGCCGCCAGCGCACGTCGCTCGAGAACCAGTTCCCGTTCGTGCGGGGTCGCGTGTTCCGTCTCGGCGAGTACACGGATTTCGACGTGCACGACCCTTACCGCCAGCCCCGCTTCGTGTTCGAACGCTGCGCACGCCTGATCGAACTCGGCGTGTCCGAGTGGTCGAAGCGCCTGCGTATCGTCTGACGCGGCTGCAGGTCGATGCCTCACTGGAACCCAATACACGCATATCGTCGCCATGACCCAACCCTCCATCCCGCCGCAGCGACCTGCCGATGACGGCAGCGAGACCGATTTCGTCGCGGTGCTCGACATCCTGCTGGAAAGCCGCTGGCTGATCGCGGCCATTACGTGCGCGCTGCTCGCCGCCGGGCTCGCGTATGCCATTCTCGGCAAGCCCGTATTCGAAGCGAACATCATGGTCCAGGTCGAGGACAGCCCCGACACGTCGGCTGCCAAGTCGTTGCTCGGCGACGTTTCGTCACTGTTCGACGTCAAGTCGTCGGCCGCCGCCGAACAGCAGATTCTCGCGTCCCGCCTTGTCGTCGAACGCGCGGTCGACAAGCTCAACCTGTTCATCGACGCTCAGCCGAAGCGCTTTCCGCTGATCGGCGACTGGATCGCGCGCCACAGCGACGGCTTGTCCGATCCGGGCCTGGCCGGCTTCGGCGGCTACGTCTGGGCGCGCGAGCGCATCGACGTGCGGCGCTTCGACGTGCCGCGCAAGAACGAAGGCGACCCGTTCACGCTGACAAGCCTCGGCGGCAAGCGCTATCGGCTGGAAGGCGGCGATCTCGACGCACCCGTTGAAGGGACGGTCGGCGAGCTCGAACGCTTCCGGTCGCCGCGCGGCCCAATCACGCTGCAGGTCGCGTCGATCGCCGCGAAACCCGGCGCCGCGTTCGTACTGGTGCGCAACTCGCGGCTGAAGACAATCGAGGACATCCGCGACCGCCTCAACGTGCAGGAGCGCGTGAAGCAGTCGGATGTCGTCGTCGCCAGCCTGCAGGACACCGATCCGAAATGGGTCAGCGACACGATGAACGAAATCGGCCGTCAGTACGTGCGGCAGAACATCGAGCGGAAATCGGCGGAGGCAGCGCAGTCGCTGGAATTTCTGACTGCGCAGTTGCCGCAGCTCAAGCAGCAGCTGACCGATTCCGAAGCGCGGTTGACGAAACTGCGCGACGAGCGTGGCACGGTCGATCTGACCGAGGAGGCGAAGCTCGCGCTCGCGCAGACCGCCGACGCGAAGACGCGCCTGCTCGAACTACAGCAGAAACGGCAGGAACTGCTGTCGCGCTTCACCGAACGGCACCCGAGCGTCGCGGTGATCGACGAGCAGATCGCCGCGCTCGGCGGCTATCGGAAGGCGGCCGAGCAGCAGATCCGGCGCTTGCCGGACCTGCAACAGGAAATGGTGCGGCTGATGCTCGACGTGAAGGTCAACACCGACTTGTACACTGCACTGCTCAACAACATGCAGCAGTTGCAGCTCGTGCAGGCGGGCAAGACCGGCAACGTGCGCCTCGTCGATACTGCGGCGGTGCCGGAAGTGGCGGTGCGGCCGAAGAAAGCGCTCGTCGTGCTGGCGTCGGTGCTGCTCGGGTTGCTCGCGGGTTGCGGCACCGCGATCCTCCGGTCGATGCTGTTTCATGGCGTCTCGGATCACAATGAGATCGAGCGTCGTCTTGGCCTGGCGGTGTACGCGACGGTGCCGATCAGCGACCATCAGCGCGATCTGGCCGAGGAGGCTGCGCGCAAGAGCGGACACAAGTCGATCCTGGCGATCGACTTCCCGAACGAGCCTGCGGTCGAATGCCTGCGGAGTTTGCGCACTGCGCTGCAGTTCGCGATGCTCGAGGCAAAAAACAACATCGTGCTGATTGCAGGTCCCGCTCCCGGCGTCGGCAAGACCTTTCTGTCGTCGAACCTCGCGGTGGTCATGGCAAGCGCCGGCAAGCGGGTGTTGCTGATCGACGGCGACATCCGCAAGGGCCGGCTGCACGACTATCTCGGCTTCCCGCGCGGCCGCGGCTTCACGGAGCTGATCGCAGGCAGCGCGCGCGTGGAGGATGTGATTCACCGCGAAGTGGTCGACGGTCTCGACTTCATCTCCACGGGGACGATGCCGAAGAATCCCGCCGAACTGCTGCTGAACCGCAATCTCGCGACGCTGGTCGGCGATTTGTCGTCGCGCTACGACATCGTCGTCATCGACTCGGCACCGGTACTCGCCGTGCCGGATACCGGCATACTCGGCGCAGTCGCCGGCACCGCGCTGCTGGTCACGATGGCGGGCAAGACGAAGCTCGGCGAAATCGGCGAGTCGGCCAAGCGCTTCGCGCAGAACGGCGTTCGCCTGAACGGCGTGATCTTCAACGGCGTCAATCCGCGCCTCGGACAGTACGGGTACGGGTCGAAGTACGGCGGTTATCGCTACGTCGCGTACGAATACGGGGTGCAGGATGCGTGACGCCTGCGGGATGGCCGTCGTGGGCCGGTCGCGCGCATCCGGTCGTGCACGGCACACGGAGGCGAGATGATCAATCCACGGGATTCGATCGTGTCGCTCGCCGGCGTCGTGGCCGGGCAGATCGCGCTGTTCGTCTGCATATTCGTGATCGGACGGCGTTTCGGTCCGGAGTCGCTCGGCCACTTCAACTATCTGCTCGCGCTTGCGACCTTCATCGGCACGCTGCTCGCGTTGCGTTACGAGCTCGCGTGCGTCGACGATGTGCCGGGCGAATCGTTCAACGCGTTCGTCAACGTGACGATGCTGAGCGTGGCCGTCGTCGCCGGCGTCACGGCGCTGCTTGCGATCGCCGGCCGTGGCGATCTGTATCCGGTTTCCGCCTATGCACTGGCAACGTTCGTGCAACTGGCTGCCGGATCCTATCTGAACAGCCTTCGGCGCTACGGCTGGATCGCGCTGTCCCGCGTGGTGGTCAACGGTGCGTTCCTCGCGGGCCTCATGCTGTCGCTCGCGTGCGATGCGTGCGCGCATGTCGACGTGTTTGCGCTGTACACGTGGGTGAGCGTCGCGGTATCGATCGTGATGGCGGTTGCGATTCTGTTGTCCGGTTATCGGTCCGGGTATTCGTTCCGGCTCTCGCGCGAATTTTTCGTCAGGAACCGGCGTTTCGCGCTGTATATCCTGCCGTCGACGCTATGCGCGTCGGTGCTGACCTACGCGCTGTCGATCGCGATTCCGCACTGGTTCGACGCGCAGAGCGCCGGTTACTTCGCCGCCGCGTACCGGCTCGGGTTCTTTCCGGTGTCGCTGATCGCACAAAGCGTCGGCGGCGTGTTCCGCCGCGACGCGATCGGCGCAATGGCACGCGCGGATGCGGGCACGACGGTGCCGCGCGTGTACCGGATTTACGCGCGCGCGCTCACGGCGCTAGCGGCCATATACCTGGCTGGCGGACTCGTGCTGTTCGCGCCGCTCGTCAACCTGTTCTTCGGCGAAAGCTGGCGCGGCTCGGTCGGGTTCTATCACAGCCTGATGCCGCTGTTCGCTTTGCAGCTGATCTACGTGCCGCTGTCGCAGATCTTCCTGGCGGCGCGTGCGCAACGTATCGATTTCCTGTTTCAGCTGACCTGCGGCGTGTGTCTTGCCGGCGCGCTATGCATTGCGCGATTGATGGATCTGTCGGCCGCCACGAGCGTGCAGGTTTTTTCGCTGACCGGTACGGTGCTGATGGCGGCAGGCATCGCGCTCACCTACCGGGTTCTCGGGACAAGCCTGTCCGCGCCGCGAGCGGTGGCGTGAGATCGCAGACACGACGAACGAGCACACCATGATCCTGATAGTCGTTGATTCCCTCGAGCGTTACTACTTCGTCACTCGCCTCGTGCACGCCGTGCGTCACGAATATGCGTTCGCGTTCCTGACCAGCGAACCGGTCGCGCATCTCGGCCTGCTGCTGAACGGCTATCGGTCGGTGTATCTGAACCGCCTGACGCCGATCGGCAAGTCAGACGGCCAGCAGGTCGACCACACGCCATACCAGCTGTCGATCGAAGTGCTGAACGGGCAGATGTCAGAGGCGCGCGCCAAGCGCGAGTCCGCGGCGATTTTCCATATCGCGTCGGAACTGCTGCGCGCGCTGCGTGTCGAGCAGTGCGTGATGTGGAACGGGCAGCAGCTTGTGTGTCGCGCGGTGCGGCAGGCGTGTGCGGTGCACGGCGTCGCCACGCGCTTCATCGAGATCTCGAACCTGCCGGGCAAGCTGTTCGTCGATCCACTGGGCGTCAACGCACTGTCGACCATCAGCCGCAACCCGGAAGTCGTCGATCGGCTGCCGCGGCCAGACGAGGACACGCATGCGCGCTGGCTGTCGGCATATGAACGCTACAAGCAGATGCCGCTGCCGCAGGCGCGGACCTCGTGGGCGCGCAAGACCCTGTCCGCAACCAACTATGTGCTGAAGGTGCTCAGTCGCGGCGTCGGCCGCAGGCGCGTCGCGAGCGTGCGCGCGCGCAACGGAATGCCGGCGCCGCGCGATGCCAGGCACATGTCGGTCGATACGCTGGCAACCTGCCGCTATGTGTTCCTGCCGCTTCAGGTGTCCGGCGATACGCAGATCAAGCTGCACTCCGACGTCGGCAATCTCGACGCGATCCGTCACGCGTTCGAGTTCGCGGCGAACGAGAACGCCGATCTGTTCGTGAAGCTGCATCCGGCCGAGACGGACGCAGCGGAGATCGACGCGATCGTGCGCCTGCAGCAGACCTATCGCTTCGAGATCGTAACGTCGCCGACGACGGAGCTGCTTCGGCATGCGCATGCGGTCGTGACGATCAATTCGACGGTCGGGCTCGAGGCGATGCTGTACGGAAAGCGCGTTGTGTCGCTCGGCCGTTGCTTCTACAGGGATTTCGACCGCGAGCGGCTGCTGAAGTACATCCATTCGTTCCTGGTCGACGGTATCGACTATTTCGGCGCGGCGCGCATTCCTGCCGATGCCGCGCGACGCGTGTTCGGGAGTCGGTACTGACATGGCCGTATCGTTGCGACAGACCGCCGAGGCGATCGCCGAAGACTGCCGCCGCAACGCGTTCGTCAAGACGCGCTGCGTGGTGATCTTCTACCGCGTCGCACATTACCTCGCGTGCCGGAGCCGGTTCACGCTGCTGGCCGGCGCGCCGCTGATCCTCCTTTACATCGTGGTGTGCGACTGGCTCATGGGCATCGAGATTCCGGTCAAGACGAAGATCGGCAAGGGACTCGCGCTTTATCACGGTACCGGACTCGTGATCAACGGCTATGCGGTGATCGGCGATTACTGCACGCTGCGGCACGGCGTGACCATCGGTAACACGATCCTGAAGGACGGCACGATCGGCGGCGTGCCGACGATCGGCGATCACGTGGAGTTCGGCGTGCACAGCATCGTGCTCGGCGCGGTGCGTGTCGGCGACCGCGCGCGGATCGGCGCGGGGGCAGTGGTATTGCGCGACATACCGGACGGCCGCGTGGCCGTCGGCGTGCCGGCACGGATTCTCGACATTGGGCAGGGACCGACATGAAAGTATTCATTCTCCATCCCGGCAAGGCGAATTATCCCGAGATCGCTGCGTACGGACGTCGTCTGAGAACGCACGGCTTCGAGGTGTTCGACGGCGATCTCGACGCGTACGCGCGCTTTCCGGACCGGCAACAGTGCATTCTGTGGTGCATCATGGGCTTCTATCGCGCGTTGCCGCCTGCGCGATTCGTGATTCATGACTATCGGTCGCTGTCGGTCGGCCGGCTCGCGGCGCTCAAGGATCGCGTGAAGCGAGCGCTGAACGTGCGCCCCGATCTGCGCATCTTCCAGAACGCGCGGATGCGCGACGCGATGGCGTTTCGCGACGGCGTGCGTTCGCTGCTGCTGCCGATGGGCGTGCCGGACTGGATTTTCGACCCGGCCCGCGCCGATGCCCACGACGCCCGGCAAACCGCGGCCGGCCGGTTCTGCTATATCGGCGAGATGAGTCGTGAACGCGGCTTTCATAAGGTGCTGGCCGCCTATCGCGATGCGCGGCGCGACGAAGCGGATACGCTCGTGCTGGTCGGCAACCCGGAGCCCGAGATCCGCGCGGCGTTCGCCGATACGCCGGGCATCCGCTTCGTCGGCCGCGTGCCGCAATCCGACGCGTTGCGGATCGTTCGCGACAGCGAATACGCGGTGTGCTTTTTTCCTTATCACCGTCCGCATTGTTTTCAGACGCCAACGAAGCTGCTTGAGTACGCGTCGCTGGGCAAGAAGATCGTATGCAACGACGCGCCGTCGAATGTGCGTACGGCGCATGAACTCGGGATTCAGTGTCACGTGACTGGCGCCACGATCTTCGACGAGCTGTTTCCACTGTCGAAGATTCGCGCGCGCTGTCCCGATCCGGCCGCAATGAAGTCGCTGGAATGGGGGCGCGTGATCGAACGATCGGGGGTGCTCGCGTATATCGATGCGGTGGCCGGGCGCGGGCCACGCGTTTGACGGGACTATTCGCCATCGGCACGCGATGACTCATTCCTCATGAAACGGCCTCAGATGAAAATCGTCCACATAGTCGAATCCAGCGCGACGGGCACGTTGTCGATGGTGTGTCTGATCGCGAATCGTCTTGCCCGCGAAGGGCACGACGTGCATGTCGTCTACTCGGTGCGGCCCGACACGCCGCAGGGACTCGCCGCGATGTTCGACGCGCGCGTGTCGCTGCGCCATGTGCAAATGAAAGGCATGGGCCTGCTGCGCACGGTCGGCCGGCTGCGCGCGACGCTGAACGAGATCGGTCCGGACGTCGTACACCTGCATTCGTCGTTTGCCGGTTTTCTCGGGCGGCTGTCGACGTTGTTTGCGTTGCCGAAGACGGCATTCTTCTACAGCCCGCACTGCATTTCGTTCATGCGTCGCGATATCTCGGGCATGAAGCGTCTGGCGTTCGTCGCCCTCGAATGGATCGCGTGCGTGCGCAAATGCCTGTACGTCGCGTGTTCCGAAAGCGAAGGCCGCGCGATCCGCGCATGGCTTCGTCAACCGGTGGTGGTGGTCGAGAATGCAGTGAGCGACGTCACGTCGTCTACCCACAGGGGCAACGTCGACGCGTTGGCCGCTGCTCCCCGTTGCGTGGTGACTGTTGGCGGCATCCGTGCGCAAAAGAATCCCGAATTGTTTGCCCGGATCGCGCAACGCATGCGGGCGCACGGCACCCGCTTCGTATGGATCGGCGACGGCGACGCGGCATTGAAGTCAACGCTGACGGAAGCGGGCGTCGAAGTAACCGGATGGCTGCCGCACGACGAGGTCGCGTGCCGGCTCGGGCGCGCGGACGTGTATCTGTCGACGTCGTCGTGGGAGGGCATGCCGGTATCGGTCATCGAGGCGATGCTGGCCGGCCGGCCCGTGGTCGTGTCCGACTGTGCCGGCAACGTGGACGTCGTGCGTCATATGCAGACAGGCGTGGTGTACGCGACGGCGGCCGACGCAATCGCGTGGCTGACGCGCATCGTCGGCGACGACACGCTATGCAGCCAACTGGGCCGCCGGGCACGCGACGAGGCGCGGCAGCGCTTCGGCGAGGAGCGCCTGTTCGCGGAACTCGCACCGCTCTATGCTGCACGTGCGGCCCGCTGACAGTCGGAAGCGGCCGCGCTTGACCCGAGCGCTCGCGCGGCTGCTGCTGTCGCGCATGCGCTGCAACACCTTTCCCATTTCGTGGAGAACAGGATGAATGTAACCATCACCCCCGACATCATCGCCGGGAACGACCGGCCGTTCGTGCTCTTCGGCGGTCTCAACGTGCTCGAAAGCGTCGACTTCACGCTCGACGTCTGCGGCACGTTCGTCGAGGTCACGCGAAGTCTCGGCATTCCGCTGGTGTTCAAGGCATCGTTCGACAAGGCGAACCGCTCATCGATTCACTCGTATCGCGGCGTCGGGTTCGACGAGGGGCTCAGGATCTTCGATGAGGTCAAGCGCCGGTTCGGCGTACCGGTCATAACCGACGTGCATGAAGTGTGGCAGGCCGAGCCGGTCTCTCAGGTCGTCGACGTGTTGCAGGTGCCGGCATTCCTTGCGCGTCAGACGGATCTCGTCGTCGCGATCGCGCAGACAGGCAAACCGGTCAACATCAAGAAGCCGCAGTTCATGAGCCCGACGCAGATCGAGCACGTCGTGTCGAAGTGCCGCGAGGCCGGCAACGGCAACGTGATCCTGTGCGAGCGCGGGTCTTCGTTCGGTTACGACAACCTCGTCGTCGACATGCTTGGCTTCCGCCAGATGCGCGATGCGACGGGCGACTGCCCGGTGATCTTCGACGTCACGCACAGCCTGCAGATGCGCGATCCGGGCGGCGCCGCGTCAGGCGGCCGGCGGCGCCAGGTCCTCGATCTCGCGCGCGCGGGGATGGCGGTCGGACTCGCCGGGCTGTTCCTCGAAGCGCATCCGGATCCCGATCGCGCCCGCTGCGACGGTCCGAGCGCGCTGCCGCTCGCATTGCTCGAGCCGTTCCTGCAGCAGGTGAAGGCGGTCGACGACCTGGTCAAGCGGTTGCCGCCGCTCGAGATCCGATGAGCGGCGCAATGTATCGCGGGCCCGTGCGCCTGGTGCTGTTCGACGTCGACGGCGTGCTGACCGACGGTCAGCTTCATGTCACAGGCGACGGCGAGTTCATGAAGAGTTTTCACGCCAGGGACGGCGTCGCGTTTGCGCTGTTGCGCGCGCACGGCATCCACACCGGCATCCTGTCGGGCAAGCACAGCGGTGCACTGGCATGGCGCGCGCAGCAGCTCGGCGTGGACGTGCTGGTGACCGGTTGCGACGACAAGGCCGCCGGTTATGCGGACATCAAGAGACGTCAACGGCTCGACGACCACGAGATCGCGTATGTTGGCGACGACGTGAACGATCTCCCGGTCATTGAACGCGTCGGCGTGTCGTATGCGCCAGCCGATGCGCATCGTCTCGTGCGTTCACGGGTCGATCGTGTCACGGATATCGCCGGCGGCCGCGGTGTGGCAAGGGCGGTGGCAGAGCATCTGCTGGCCGAGGGCGGACTGTCGTTCGACGACGCGTACCGGCCGCTGCTCGAACAATGGAGCGGTCATGACGTCGTGCAGTAATCTGCGGCCGGTGCGCGTCGTGATTCCCGCCCGGTACGGTTCGACGCGACTGCCCGGCAAGCCGCTCGTCGATCTGGACGGCACGCCGATGATCGTTCGCGTGCATGCGCGTGTGCGCCGTGCGCTGCCGGGTGTCGACATCGTCGTCGCGATCGACGACGCACGCATCGCCGATGTGCTCGACGCACGAGGCGTCCGCTTCGCGATGACCGATGCCCGTCATGCGTCCGGCACCGATCGCGCGGCGGAAGTCGCGCGCATGCTCGGCTGGGCCGACACCGATGCGGTGATCAACGTGCAGGGCGACGAACCGCTCGTGCCGAGCGCGCTGTTGCAAGCGTTCGCCGGCTTCTGTGGCGCCGCGCCGGACCTCGGTGTCGCGACGGTGGCGTGCCCGGTCGGGGACGCCGCGCTGCTCGACGAGCCGGCGATCGTCAAGCTTGTCGTCGATTGCCGCGGCCGCGCGCTGTATTTCTCGCGCGCGGCGATCCCGTTCTGTCGGGACGGGCGACCCGCAGACGCGGCCCACGCAAGTGAATCGGGCAGCGGCAGGTTCCTGCGCCACATTGGCCTCTACGGCTATGGGAATGCGACCTTGCAGGCACTGGCGAGCACGGCGCCGTGCGAGCTCGAGCAGCTGGAAAAGCTCGAGCAGTTGCGCGCGCTCTGGCTCGGCTTGCCGATCGACGTAATGCGCTGGCCCGATGCGCCGCCGCCCGGCATCGATACGCCCGACGACGTCGAGCGCGTCGTCTCCCTTCTCAAACGGCACACCCATGATGCGACAGAACCATACTGAATCGGCGCGGCAGGTCTTCGAGATCGAGTCGCTTGCACTGGCCGGCGTGGCCGCACGGCTCGACGCGAACTTCGACGACGCGATCGAGATCGTTCTTGCTTCGCGCGGCCGCGTCGTCGTGTGCGGCATGGGCAAGTCCGGCATCGTCGGCAGGAAGATCGCCGCGACGCTGTCGAGCACCGGCACGCCCGCGTTCTTCATGCATCCGGGCGAGGCCTATCACGGCGATCTCGGCATGGTGACGCCGGACGACACGTTTCTCGCGATTTCGAATTCCGGCGAAACCGACGAAGTGATCAAGCTGATTCCGTTCCTGCGCAGCAACGGCAACGACCTGATCGCACTCACCGGCAACGCCGCGTCGGCGCTGGCGCGCGCCGCGCGCGCCCATCTCGACATTGGCGTCGAGCGCGAGGCGTGTCCGCTGCAACTCGCGCCGACTGCATCGACGACGGCGACGCTCGCGATGGGCGACGCGCTGGCGGTCACGCTGATGCGCGCACGCGGCTTTCAGCCCGAACACTTTGCGCGCTTTCATCCCGGCGGCTCGCTCGGCCGCCGGTTGCTGTCGACCGTCGACGACGAAATGGCGCGTGGAAACCTGCCGTTCGTGACGGAGGACATGTCGACACTCGATGTGCTGGATGCGATGACGCGCGGGCGGCTCGGGCTCGCGATCGTGAAGCGGCCCGCCGGCTGGGGCATCGTGACCGACGGCGACATCCGTCGCGCGATCGAGCGTCACGGCGACGGTGTGTTGCGGCGAACGGCAGCCGACATGATGTCGATCGAGCCGTCGACGGTGCGGCCCGGCACGCGGGTCGAGGACGCGCTTCAGCTGATGCAGCAACAGCGGATCGGGGCGCTGCTGGTCGTCGACGGCGATGAGGTCGTCGGCGTGTTCAAGAAGTAGCAGAAGGCGTCCGCAGCGTCGGATGACGCGCGGAAGCGCCGGCGCCGGCACGCGTTACTGGAGGCTTTGCGTCAGTGCACCGGAAGCCTCGTCCTGGCGGAACCGGCGCACGCGCAGGAAGGTGATGAAATTCGAATCGTGCTGGCTTGCGGCGCCGCCGTCCGGATCGTCGAACGCGACGCGCAGCACGGCGATGATGTCGTTGCCGTCGAATTGCCAGTCGGCATACTGGAAGCCGTGCCGTTTCATGTCGGCATGCTGCAGGAGTACGCGCCGCGCGCTCCACTGGCGCAGATCCGGCGACGACAGCAGCACCAGCATGTTCCGCACGCGCTCGAGGTTCACTCGGCCGACGCGCTTCGGCACCGCATTCGTGATCGTCCAGTACTGCTTGGACGTCGTATCGAAGCGAATCGTGAACTTCTTTCCGCCGCCGGGCAAGTCGACGAAATCGCGTGCCGGATCGAACGACAGCGTGCGGCCGTCATCAGCCGTTGCAACCAGCGCAGCCTTTTCCGGGCCGTTGTCGGTGTTCACGCGCAGCATGATCGCAGGCGCTGCGTCTTGCCTGCCGACCGCATTGCCTTCTTCCCACGACTGAAACCTGCCGCCAAGCCAGCGCCTGTCCGACGGCAGGTGCGCGGACACGCGCCAGTTCCGGGTGTCGAGCAGGTCGCGATCGACCGGCGCGGACATCACCAGCGCACGCAGGTCGCCGTCTTCCACACTTTCATACGCGCGCCACACGCGGCCGCGGTCGACGAGCACCGGCACCGGCCCCGTGATGAAGCGTCCCGGATAAGGGAACAGCCCGGTCGATGTATCCACTGGCGTGGTCCACGATGCGCCGCCGTCATCGGAGCGGCGGATCAACGGCGTGCCCATCGAGCGGTTGGTGCCCATCAGATACAACGAACCATTGACCACGAACAGCGACGACCAGTACTGGTCCTGCACGTCGCCGAGCCTGGACCACGTTGCTCCCTTGTCGTGCGACGTGAAGATGTGTACGCGGTTTTGCGCGGCCGCGGCGCCGAACGTGTCGAAGCTCGCGACATAGTCGCCGTTCGGCAGCACGGCCAGCGATGGCGAGCCGAGATAAATCCGCGTGGCGGCCCGGCTGTGCGCAATCACGTCGCCGGGGGGCGGCGGTACGGGTTGCGCCGGTGCCGCCGCCGCGGTGCAGCTCGCGCACAGCAGCGCGATCAGCGACCGCTTTACTGCGAGCAATGTCGGCGCATGTCGGCGTGATGTCATGTCGGTTGCGCGAGCGGCTTGCCGCCGGAAACCTCCGGCATTCGACGGGCGGCCGTTCGCCGGTGCGGAGCGTCCTGATTAGCCAGCACGACGAACAGCAGGATGGTGAGCCAGAGCATGCCATAGAGCACGTGGTACTTGAAGAGCAGGATCGGCAGCAGGTAGAGCAGATATTTGCGTCGGCCCCTGCGCCGGAACAGCAGCACGAGCGTCCCGAAGACCGCGACGAAGCCCGCGACGCCCGCCGCGAACACTAGGTAGATATAGAAGGAGCTGTCCCGCACCTGATAGCCACGCAAATGTGTTTTGCCGACGTTGTTGCGCTCGTCCCAGAACAGCCCGCCCCCGAACACGCCGGCGACGACATCGCGCTCGGTCAGCTCGGTCAGCACGAGCGTTCGGCTGCCGACCGCATCGTAATCGACCGACTGGTTTACCCGCTGGTCGTAGACGCCGTAGAGCCACGGCACGCATGCGACGGCGACCGCGACGACGGCGATCCTCGTGCGCAGGCGGCCGCGCGCCGAAAGTACGTGCAGCGCGCACAGCACCGCGCACACTGCCATCGACGCGACCGAGAAGCTAAGCAGCGCGGTGGCGAAGCCGATGACGGGCGCAAGCGTAATGCGCCGCTGCGACAGCAGCAGGATCACCGAAGAGGGGACGACCGTCATCGCATAGAACGACGGTTCCGAATACAACCCCAGCGCGCGGATCGAGATCAGACTGTCGGTCAGCGCCTTGGTCGCGTAGAGCGCCTCGGAATCGGCTTCACGCACGTAGCTGTCGAAATCGATGAAGGTGCCGGTTCCGAGGTAGTAGGCGAGCTGGAACGTGAAGAAGGCGGCGTGCACGTAAATGAGCGTCTTGCAGGCGGTATCGAGCGATTCGCGCGTGAGCACGCCGCCCGCGAACATCCAGTAGCTCAGCGCGATATACGTCTGGATCAGCACGAACTTGATGAAGAAGTTCACGTAGAAGTCACCGAATGCTGACAGGACGAACGCGAGGCAGGTGCTGACCAGCCAATACGTGCAGACCGGAAGCAAATATCGCTGCCGGTTCATCAGCGTCGGGGCGCGCAGAAACGCAAGTGCGCAGAGCAGGAAATACGCGGCAAAGGTGGCCCGCACGCTGAATGCGTTGAGCGAGAAGAACAGTACGCTGACTGAGAAGAGCAAGGTCGACATGCGTGCGCCCGATCGGAGACTCCGGATTCGCTGCGCGCTGGCCGTTCCGGCGCCGCGCGGCGGGATGCGGTGCGACACGGGGCAAGATGCCTGCCGGGCAGGACGGGCTTGCGCGCCGGTTCGCACGCGGAATGCGCGGCCTTCTTCGTGACGAAGCGATTCCGGCGCTCAAGGATAGGCGGTCAGGCCGTCGCGCGAGCCGGGGTGTCCGATCCTGCCGGTATTCTGTCTTTTTTCGGCGAGGCCGGTGCAACGAAGGTGAGCGCCGCCGCCGCTCGCTCGGCGTCGGGCAACCCCCGGACGGCTGCGGCGGGATCGTCAAGGCCGCAGCGTGAATCGCCCGCACAAAAACGGCGAATACCACTCGATCGCCGCCTGAATCGGCGCATGCCGGCCGTAAGCCACGGCCGACACGACGAGCAGCGACCCGGCAGCGAGCGCGCGATACCGGGCCTCGACGCGCGGCATGCCGTGCCGCCGCGCGAACGCCAGTGCGACCGCCGAGCCGACGAACCAGCCCGCGACGACTTCCGACGGCGTATGCGCGTCGTCGAACACACGCGCGACGCCGATCAGCGCGCCGAGCGCGAGTCCGGCCAGCAAAGGCGTGCCTGCCCGCAGCGGTGCGCCGCTCAGCACCAGCACGCATGTCATCGGCCAGACCGCCGACGCGAGCATCGTGTGTCCGCTGATCACGCGGAAATCGATGGCCTCGATCCGGACCCCGCAACCGGCGTAAAGTATCTTCGTGACACCGACGAGCGCCATGCCGGCCGCGAGCAGCAGCGCCCATGACACTGCCTGACGTCGCCCGGTCGTCGACCACGCGAGTCAGGCGATGCACCAGAGCGCAAGCGGCAACGTCATCGCCGCGTCGCCGAGATCGCTGACGGCCGTCCACGCGACCGGCTGCGCAGCGCCCACGCGGTCAGGCGACCATCAGCGCCGGCATGCGCGCGGCGAGATAGCTTTCGAAATCCGCAGCGACTTCCGGATGCCGCAACGCGAACTCGACTGTTGCCTTCAGATAGCCGAGCTTGCTGCCGCAATCGAAGCGCGTGCCGTCGTAGCGATGGGCGAGCACCTGCTCGTCCGACAGCAGCGACTGGATCGCGTCGGTGAGCTGCAGTTCGCCGCCCGCGCCCGGCCGCAGCGCGCGCAAATGCTCGAACACCTTCGGCTTCAGCACGTAGCGGCCGACCACGCCGAAATTCGACGGCGCGTTCGCCGGATCCGGCTTCTCGACGATCCCGGATAGCTTGAACAGGTTGTCGTCCCACCGCTTGCCGTCGATCACGCCGTACGACTTCGACGCGTCGGGCGCAATCTCCTCCACGCCGATCACTGACGCGTGGTAATGATCGAACACATCGATCATCTGGCGCAGCACGGGCGTCGGGCCGTCCAGCAGATCGTCGGCGAGGATCACCGCAAACGGCTGGTCGCCGACCAGCTTCTCCGCGCACAGCACCGCATGACCGAGCCCCAGCGCTTCGGCCTGGCGCACGTAGAAGCAGTCGACGTGGCTCGGCTTGATGCCGCGCACCAGCGAAAGCAGCTTTTCCTTGCCCCGCGCCTCGAGCTCGGCTTCGATCTCGTAGGACTTGTCGAAGTGGTCTTCGATCGCGCGCTTGCTGCGGCCGGTCACGAAAATCATTTCAGTGATGCCGGCGTCGATTGCTTCCTCGACCGCGTATTGAATCAGCGGCTTGTCCACGACCGGCAGCATTTCTTTGGGGCTGGCCTTGGTCGCCGGCAAAAATCGCGTGCCAAGACCGGCGACGGGAAATACGGCTTTCGTCACTTTCAACATGATTTCGGGATTCCATCCGTTCAGGATCCGGCATCGTGAATGCCGAGGAAGGCGGCGATGCGCGCAAGGCAGTCATCGTTCGCCGGTGGCGGGCCGCTCGCGCAAATGAACTCCGCGCCGTCCGAAAATCGTATGGGCGTTCCCGATCCCGATGGTGACCGAATCTAGTCCGAATCCGACAGCGACGAATCCCGAATTTCCAATCGCCAATCGCCAATCGCCGATCGCGAATGGCAACCGCCGAATTTACGGATGTCGGATGCCATCTAGGAATTGGCGGCACGAAGGTGATTGCATGACATAGATTCAGGCATCCATTACCGGACGGCCAATCACGGCGCCGCGCTCGCGGGCCGCAGGACGCCGTCGGCTCAGGAGCGATCATGACCGGACAGGGCGACATCTTCGATGCAATCGCGCAATTCAATCGCGCGTATCTCGCACTTGCGCAGCGCATGTTGCGTACCGACTACGAGCAGGGCAGGCGCCAATTGGGCATCTCTGACGAAATTGCGGCATCGATTGTCGCGTTGACGCCGGTTCAAATCGACGAACTTGCGGCCAGTGGCGAACTGGTGTGTGAATTTCGCGCAGAAAACGCGCCGGGCCGCGCATGACGGGCTTTCCGGTTTTCCCGAATGGGCGTTCGACTCACGGCCCTCAAGCGGATTGCATCATGGCGATCCCGCGTCCATTCGGTCTTTTATCACGCCATGTAAATGTGGAGGAATCGCATGTCCGGTTATCGCGAATTGAAGGCGCAAGCCGATGAACTGATGAAGCGTGTCGAGGAAGCGCGGCTTGCCGAGCTCGACGCCGTCATTCAGGAGATTCGCACGCGTATCGCGGAATACGGGCTGACCGCCGGCCAGATCTTCGGCCGCCACGCAGGCGCCGCGAGAACGGCGCCGCGCGGGAGCGGATCGGCGCCCCGGTATCGCGATCCGAAGACCGGCGCGACATGGAGCGGGCGAGGGCGCGAGCCGCGCTGGATCAAGGGTGGACGCCGTGAGCGGTTTCTGATCGAGCGCAATCCCGATTGAACGCGCGGCGGCGCGGCGAAAACCGGCGTTCCCGGGCCGCAAACGGGCGCGAGACCCGGCGCTCGCGCCGCCGGATCATCGACGCGCGCGCCGCCGCTCCCGCCGCGCGGCCCGCTCCAGCAGCGCCACGAACGCCGCTTCATCCGCGCGCAGCCCCCTCGGCTTGCGGACGACCTCGAGCGTATCGAGTTCCCCGGCCTCGAACGTTTCAAGCACCAGCGGATGGATATAGCAGCGCCGGCATACGGCCGGCGTGTTGCGCAGGATGTCGGCAACGGCCCGCACCGTTTCGACGATCTGCTTGCGCGCGTGCGTGACGCCCTGATGCGGAATCCGCCTCAATAGCGCCAGCGCCTGTACGCTGCCCGCCCACGTCCGGTAATCCTTCGCGGTGAACTCCGCGCCCGCTGCGTCGCGCAGGTAGTCGTTGACGTCGGATGAGCCGACGGAATGACGCGCACCGTCGTCGTCCAGATACTGAAAGAGCTCGTGGCCCGGCAACTCCGCGCAACGCCGCACGATGCGGCCGACGCGCGGGTCCTCGACGGTCACGTCGTGTTCGATCCCGCTCTTGCCGGTGAAACGCAGCCGCACTTGCCCCGGGCGGATCGTCACGTGGCGCTTGCGCAGCGTCGTCAGTCCGTACGACGCGTTCTCGCGCGCGTACTCGGCGTTGCCGATTCGCGCCAGCGTCGTGTCGAGCAGCCGGACGATCGTCGCGACGATCTTGTCGCGCGGCATCCCGGGCAGCGCCAGGTCCCGCGCGACCCGTGCGCGGATGCGCGGCAGCGCGCGCGCGAAGGCCGCCATCCGCGCGTATTTGTTCGCATCGCGCGTCTCGCGCCACAGCGGGTGGTAGCGATACTGCTTGCGCCCGCGCGCATCGCGGCCCGTCGCCTGCAAATGGCCGCGCGCGTCCATGCAGATCCACACGTCGGTGTACGCGGGCGGAATCGCGAGCGCGTTGATGCGCGCGATCTCGTCGGCATCGCGGATTCGCACGCCATCCTGCGTGTAATACGCGAAGCCGTTGCGCAGCCGGCGGCGCGTGTACCCGGGGCGCCGGTCGTCGACATGGCGCAGCGACGCGGCAACCGCACACGCGTTCGCCGGCGCCGTAAGCGACGCGCGTTTGTTCATGCTGCGCCGCGCCAGGCGGGCGGGTGGTCAGGATGCTGGATGCTGCGTTCAAACGCGGCGTTCATCGTCGTTCTCCTTGTTGGCGGCAGTTCGCCGCGATGCACGAGCGGGCGCTGGCGAGGCGGGAGCAAGATTCGTGCGCCGCCGACCGGCTCCGCGGCGAGGCGCGCCGGACGCGGCGAAACACGACGGGACAACGTGCGGCCCTGCACGGCGCGCCGCGCGCCCGAGCGCCGCGGGGACTTAGGTGTTTATACGTATGCCGATACCGATATCGCTGGAATCCAAGATTTCATTGGAAGGTTATCGGACTTGTTCATAGACTGATCCGGGGGTACATCTCTGGCCGGCCGCACGCGCGGGGCCGCTGCGCCCCGAACCGCGTCCGCGCCATGCAGAACCACAACAGCACGGCATCGCGCCAGGCCGGCGCCGCGGCATACAACGACACCATCGGAGACGAACCATGACATTCCTCAGGAAGCTGGCGGCCGGCGCGATCGTCGCGGCGGCGACGGCGCTGGCCACCGGCGCGCACGCGCAGCAAAAGCCGATCACGCTCGGGTTCTCGCAGGTCGGCGCGGAAAGCGCGTGGCGCACGGCGAACACCGTGTCGGTGAAGAGCGCGGCGAAGGACGCCGGCATCAACCTGAAATTCTCGGATGCGCAGCAGAAGCAGGAAAACCAGATTCGCGCGATTCGCTCGTTCATCGCGCAGAAGGTCGACGTGATCGCGTTTTCACCGGTGGTCGAGTCGGGCTGGGAGCCGGTGCTGACCGAAGCGAAGGCGGCCCACATCCCGGTGATCCTGACCGACCGCGGCGTCGACGTGAAGGATCCGTCGCTGTACGTGACGATGATCGGCTCCGACTTTCTCGAGGAAGGGCGGCGCGCCGGACACTGGCTGGAAGAGCGCTACAAGAACGACGCCGGCCCGATCAACATCGTCGAGTTGCAGGGCACGGTCGGCTCCGCGCCGGCCAACGACCGCCGCGCGGGCCTGCTCGAAGTGATCAAGAACAATCCGAAGTTCAAGGTGATCGCATCGCAAAGCGGCGACTTCACGCTCGCTGGCGGCAAGCAGGTGATGGAAGCGTTCGCGAAAACCTACGGCAAGCAGATCAACGTCGTCTATGCACACAACGACGACATGGCGCTCGGTGCGATCCAGGCGATGGAGGAGGCCGGCATCAAGCCCGGCAAGGACGTGAGCGTCGTGTCGTTCGATGCGACGAAGGGCGGCTTCCAGGCGATGGTCGCCGGCAAGATCAATGTCGACGTCGAATGCAGCCCGCTCCTCGGCCCGCAACTGATGACCGCGGTGAAGGACGTGGTCGCCGGCAAGCAGTTGCCGAAGCGGATCGTCACGAACGAAACGGTGTTCCCGATGAACGTCGCGGCGCAGGTGCTGCCGACCCGCAAGTACTGAGCACCGTCGGCGGCCCGGGCGGCGGTGCAATTCCCGCCGTCCGGCAACTCCATCGAATCGAGGGCGACCCATGACGAATTCGCCGGTGGTCGAGATGACCGGCATCGACAAGGCGTTTCCGGGAGTCCGTGCGCTGCAGCGCGTGAACTTCCGGCTGTTTCCGGGCGAGATCCATGCGCTGATGGGCCAGAACGGCGCCGGCAAGTCGACGCTGATCAACGTGCTGACCGGCGTGCATGCGCACGACGCGGGCGAGATTCGCGTCGGCGGCGCGCCGGTGAATTTTGCGGCGCCGCGCGAGGCCGAGGCGGCCGGTATCCAGACGCTGTATCAGGAAGTGAACCTGTGCGCGAACCTGTCGGTCGCGGAGAACATCTTTGCGGGCCGGCAGCCGATGCGGCGCGGCGCGATCGACTGGAAGGCGATCCATGCGCGGGCGCGCGACGCGCTCGCCGAACTCGACCTGTCGCTCGACGTCACGCGCTCGCTCGATTCGTATCCGATCGCGGTGCAGCAGATGGTCGCGATCGCGCGCGCCGTGTCCGTCGATGCGCGCGTGCTGATTCTCGACGAGCCGACGTCGAGCCTCGACGACGGCGAAGTCGCGCGGCTGTTCGACGTGCTGCGCCGGCTGAAGGCGTCGGGCATCGCGATCCTGTTCGTCACGCACTTCCTCGAACAGACTTATGCGGTGTCCGACCGGATCACCGTGATGCGCAACGGCGAGCGCGAAGGCGAGTACCTTGCGCGCGACCTGCCGGTCGACATGCTCGTCGCGAAGATGACCGGCCGCGAGCCGATGTCGGGCACGCTGCGCGCAGGCGCTGCGGCCGTATCGGCCGACGCGGGCGCGGCTGCGCCGTTCCTGTCGATGCAGCAGGTCGGCCGGCGCGGGATGATGAGCCCGCTCGACCTCGACGTGCGGCCCGGCGAAATCGTCGGGTTGGCCGGGCTGCTCGGCTCGGGGCGCACGGAAACGGCGCGGCTCGCGTTCGCGGCCGAGCGTACCGACACCGGCACGATCGAGATCGACGGTGCGCGCAAAAGGCTGTCGTCGCCGCACGACGCGGTGCGCAACGGCATCGCGTATTGTCCGGAGGATCGCAAGAAGGAGGGGATCGTTGCCGCGCTGTCGATCCGCGAAAACATCGTTCTTGCGCTGCAAGCGCGGCGCGGCTGGTGGCGGCTGATCAGCCGCGCGCGCCAGCGCGAACTCGCCGAAACCTACATCGCGCGGCTCGGCATCAAGGCGCGCGATGCCGAACAGCCGATCGGGCTGCTGTCGGGAGGCAATCAGCAGAAGGTGCTGCTCGCGCGCTGGCTCGCGACGGAGCCGAAGCTGCTGATCCTCGACGAACCGACGCGCGGGATCGACGTCGCCGCGAAGTTCGACATCATGGAACGCGTGCTCGCGCTGTGCGCGCAGGGGCTCGCAATCCTGTTCATCTCGTCTGAAATCAGCGAGGTCGTGCGCGTGAGTCACCGCATCGCGGTGCTGCGCGATCGCCGCAAGGTCGCCGAATTGTCCGGCGCCGACGCCTCGGAGGAACATGTGTACCACCTGATCGCGGGAGGCCGCTCATGATGCGGCTCCGTACGCTGCTTCGCCATCCGCTCGTGTGGCCGGTGCTGACGCTCGCGCTGCTGTTCGCGCTCGACGTTGCGCACCGGCCGGGCTTCCTGTCGATCTTGCTGCTCGACGGGCATCTGTTCGGCGCCCCGATCGACATCCTGAACCGCGCGGCGCCGCTCGTGATCGTGTCGCTCGGGATGACGCTCGTGATCGCGACGCGCGGGATCGACATCTCGGTCGGCGCGATCGTCGCGATCGCGGGTGCGGCCGCGGCGATCGTGCTCGACGGCGATCCGACGCGGCTCGGCGCGGCGCTCGCCGCCGCGCTCGGGGTCGGCCTGCTCGCGGGCGCGTGGAACGGCGTGCTGGTCGCGTTCGTCGGCATGCAGCCGATCATCGCGACGCTGATCCTGATGGTCGCCGGACGCGGCATCGCGCAACTGCTTACCGGCGGGCAGATCATTCCGATCGGCGCGCCCGGCTACCTCGAACTCGGCGGCGGCTATCTCGCGGCCGTGCCGTGCGCAGTGTGGATCGCGATCGCGACGATCGCGGCGACCGCGCTGCTCGTGAACCGCACCGCCCTCGGCCTGTTCATCCGCGCGATCGGCGTGAACCCGGTTGCGACGCGCCTCGTGGGCTTGCGAGCAGGTGCGGTCGTGTTCGGCGTGTATTTGTGTTCGGGCGTGATGTCGGCGCTCGCCGGCGTTCTCGCGAGCTCGAACGTGCGCAGCGCGGACGGCAACAACGCGGGGCTGCTGCTCGAGCTCGATGCGATCCTCGCGGTGACGCTCGGCGGCACGTCGCTGCTCGGCGGGCGCTTCAGCCTTGCAGGCTCCGTGCTCGGCGCGCTGATCATTCAGACGCTCACGTACACGACGTATTCGATCGGCGTGCCGCCGGAGGCGACGCTCGTCGTGAAGGCGATCGTCGTGATCGTCGTGACGCTGATCCAGTCGGACGCGGCGCGCGCGCTGGTGGTCCGGCACGCGTCGCGGCTGCTGCCTTTCGCGCGTTCGCGCGCCGCCACCGGAGCAACGCCGCGATGAACCGATTCCTCGCACGGCTTGCCGACCCGCGCACGCTGCCGATCGTCGTGACGATCGTGCTGTTCGCCGCTTTGTTCGGCTTCGGATCCGTGATGTACACGGGGTTTTTCTCGATGCAGGTGCTGACCGGTTTGCTCGTCGACAACGCGTTCCTGCTGATCGTCGCGATCGGGATGACGTTCGTGATCGTGTCGGGCGGCATCGATCTGTCGGTCGGATCGGTCGTTGCGCTGACAACGATCCTGTGCGCGATCGGCGCCGAGCGGCTGCACTGGCCGGTGTGGGCGATCGTGCCGGTCGTGCTCGTGCTCGGCGCGCTATACGGCGCCGCAATGGGCGCGCTGATCCATTACTTCAGGCTGCAACCGTTCATCGTCACGCTGGCCGGGATGTTCCTCGCGCGCGGTGCATGCTTCCTGATCACGACGCAATCGATCACGATCAACGAGCCGACGTTCCATGCGCTTGCAGGCATCAGCGTGCCGCTCGGCGGCGGCACGCTGAGCGCAGGCGCGCTGATCGCGCTCGCGACGCTGGCCGCTGCCATCTACGTCGCGCATTTCACGCGCTTCGGCCGCAACGTGTACGCGGTCGGCGGCAACGAGCGCTCGGCGCTGCTGATGGGGCTGCCGGTCGCGCGCACGAAAGTGGGCGTGTATGCGCTGAGCGGCTTCTGTTCGGCGTTGGGCGGCGTGGTATTTACGTTGTACGTGCTGTCCGGTTACGGGTTGCAGGCGCAGGGAATGGAGCTTGACGCGATCGCCGCGACCGTGATCGGCGGCACGCTGCTGACCGGCGGCGTCGGTTATGTCATCGGCTCGGTGTTCGGCGTCGGCATCCTGGGCACGATCCAGGTGCTGATCACGTTCGACGGCACGCTGAGCTCGTGGTGGACGCGCATCGTGATCGGCGCGCTGCTGTGCGTGTTCTGTCTGCTGCAGCGGGTGATCGAGCGACACGCGGCGCGGCGGCGCAGCGGCGGCACCGGGCTCGATCCGAAACGCGCGAAGCGCGATGCGGCGGACGTGACGCCCGCTGCGCCCGGCGACGATGCGGCGCCGGTGTCGACGACGCGCAGGCTGCTGGGCTTTCAGCGTTCCGCATGAGTGCGCCGCGGGCCGCCGATTGCGCAGGCGGCCGGCACGCTTGCCTGTCGGTTCCTGGTGCTGAATGGATGTGCGTTCGCGGGCGACTGCGCGGCGAATGCGGGCCGCGCGGCGTTGGCGCGCAGGTCGCAATCACACCGGGTCGGCCAAATCCGGTTCTGCATCGAACGACCGATCGGCGATGCCCGTGCGCTTCAGCGATTCGGCGAGCCGCTCGATTGCATGCAGGTCGAGCATGTCGAGGCGTTCGCGCATTGCCTGCACGAACGCTGCATGCCGCGGCGCGTGCGCATGTTGCCCGAGCCATTCCTCGATATCGGTGAGGCGTCCTTCGCTCGCGAGCGCGCCGAGTTCATCGAGCGCGTCGGCGGGCGGGCAGTGCATCGCGAACGCGTCGGGCGCCACGTCGGCATGATCGGCACGCGCGTCGGCTCGCACGAGCGCCGACGCCGGAATCAAAGCACGGCCGATTGCCGGCGCGACGATCTGGACCGTAAACGACGTGCCGATGCCCGGCTGGCTCGATACGGCGAGTTCGCCGTGCATCGCGCGCACGATCCGCTGCGCGATGAACAGCCCGAGCCCCGTGCCGCCGTTGACCGCCTGCACCTGCTGGTACGCGCGGAAGATGTCGGTCGTCTCGTCGATGTCGATGCCGATGCCGGTATCGGATACTTCGAACACGATCCGCCACGCATCGTCGTGCGGATACGCGCCGACCGATAGCGCGACCGTGCCGTCGCGCGTGAACTTCGACGCGTTCGACAACAGATTGAGCAGCACCTGCTGCAGCCGGATCGCATCGATCGACAGCTTGCCCGGCAACGGCGTGAGCGGCCGATAGTCGAACCGGTTGTTCTGCTGCGAACACAGCGCGATCGCGTAGTCGCCGATGTCGTTCAGCAGACCGGGCAGGTCGACCGTATCTGGCGAAATGCCGAGCGGCTGCAGTTCCGCCTTCGTGTATTGCAGCAACTCGTCGATCAACGCGAGCTGGTAGCGGATGCTTCGGTCGATCGAGCGGATCAGCCGCGCCTGGCCTTGCGTGGCGCTTTGCAACAGCAACTTCGCGTAGCCGTTGATCGTCGACAACGGCGCGCGCAGATCGTGGCTCACGTAGCCGAGCGTCTCGATCTTCTGCTGCATGTGCGTTTTCGCCTGTTGCAGCGCGTCGTTGAGCGCGACCGTGCGCTTGGCGACCTCGTCGCGAAGGCGATCCTGCTCGGTGAGTTGCCAGTGTTCGAGGCGCTTGCGCGCTTCGGTGCGTTGGCGGCCGACGTGGTGGATCCATGCGGCAAGCACGACCAGGTGCGTGGCGAGGCCGACGATCGCAATCACCGGGTTCGGGTAAATCTCGGATTTCAGCCAGAACAGCCAAGGCGGAACCGCACTCAGGCCGTCGAGGATGCGCATCAGCAAATTGAAGGCGCCGAACGCGACGGCGATCAGCATCACGCGGCCGGTCGGCGTCCTGCGGATCGCAAGCGTTAGCGCGATGCCGAGATTGACGACGGCGAGCACGGCGTTCAGCCGCACGCAGAACCACGTAAACGTCAGCAGATCGCCGAATGCGGCTCCGAACATGCCGACGCATTCGAGGCCCAGGATCGTCAGATAGACCGCGCGTAGCGGCAGCCGGGCCTTTTCGCGACGAGATACCGTGAGGATGAAGACGATGAACAACGCGATCGCGAGGTACACGAAGATCACCTCGCCGCGTGCGGACCATTCGCGCTCGCCAGGCCAAAGGATCAACGTCGTATAGCCGCGATACGCCGCCTCGAACAGCGTCGTGCACAATGCGATGCCGGCCAGGATGTGAAATACGCTGCTGCGCGAGAAGAAGCCGATCAGCATTGCGCACCACATGAGCGCCAGCATGCCGCCGAGAAACCCGAAGTCCCACATCGCCGCGTGCATTTCCTCGGCGTCCCACGCGTCGCGCGTGAAGGCGGCGGGCGCGAGCCGCATTTCCTTGCGCGACGTGACGCGGATCAATACCGGCAATTGCTCGCTGGGGCGCAACGTCGCATCGAGCACCGGGTATCGCGAATGCCGCCGGATCGCGCCGTCTCCGTCGCCGGGGAAACGGCCGACGAACGTCCACGTGCCGCCGCGGTACGCATAGAAGTCGGCGCGGTCGACGCGCGCGTCGCGCAATGCCAGAACCAGATCGCGGGCGACGCCGCCGCGGTTGACGAGCGTCGTGCCGACCCACCATGCCGAGCGCGAGAAATCGATATTGAACGATGGCTGCGCCGGCGCGCTCGCGCGGTGCCGAGGGTCCGCAAGCCGCGCGGCCGCCTGATCGGCGGACAGCGTGTGGCCCGGATCCTCGATCAACGCGGCTGCGTCGACACGCGCAGGGTTTTCGCTCGCGTGTGCGCGGTGCACGCCGAATGCGGCAATCAGCGCGAGCACGACCAGCAGTGCGGCATGCCACGCCGATGGGCGCCGCCTATGCATCGTGCGGCCGATCGTGCGACGCGGGCTGGACATCGATCGCGGGACGCTGGCGCCGCCAGTCCGACGGCGTGATGCCGAACCGCTCGCGAAACGCGGTTGCGAAGTTGCCCGGCGTCGAAAAGCCGATTTCCTCGGCGATGTCGCCGATCCCCATCGACGTTTCCGCGAGGAAGTGCTTTGCGGCGCGCAGCCGCGTATCGCGCAGGTACTCGAATACGGTCTGGCCGAGATGGTCGCGGAACACGCGTGACAGCTTTTTTTCGTGCGTGCCGACTTGCCGTGCGAGTTCTTCCAGCGTCGGCGGATTGCGCAGTTCGCGCAGCAGGACTTCGCTTGCCGCGCGCACGAGCGCGGCATCGGGATGGTCGGGCAATTGCGGAAGCTGTGTGAACGGCTGGCTGCGCCGCGCGCGCTTCAGGTGATTACGGATTCGCGCGATGACCTCGACCGGCTCGAACGGCTTCACGATGTAGTCGAGTGCGCCGGTTTCGAGCCCGGCGATGCGATCGTCGAGATCGCTCGCGGCGGTCAGGATGATCACGGGAATGTGCTGCGTCGACGGCGTCGACGCGAGCAGCCGGCACGCGGCGAACCCGTCCATGCGCGGCATTCGCACGTCCATCAGGATCAGGTCCGGTGCGATCCCTTGCGCGCGGTGATACGCCTGCAGGCCGTCGAACGCGACGCTGATGCGGCAGCGCGCGGCACGCAGGATCTCCGTCAGGAGCCGCAAGTCGTTCGGGCGGTCGTCCACGACGAGAATGTGTGCGCCAGCGAGATCCGGCGTGGCGCGGAGCGACGCTGGACTGGACGAGCGGGATGCCATGGTTGCGAACGCGTAGAGGAGGTAGGCCTGATCGACACCGATGCATCTATGCGCATCATTGTTGCGAAAAATTATATGCCGACACGCCTGCCGACGGCGGGGTGTCCGTGCGGCGCGTGTGGAAATATTTGACAGCCCGATCGGCGTGCCCGGCGCCCGGAAACCCTACGGAAAATAAAGCGGGAAAAAGTGCCGAGTCGAATAAGAAATGTCGGTCGTTATTTCCGGGCGCAATTTCCGCGAACGGCATTGGCCCGCACGATGAATTAGAGCGGAATGTGTCGTGCGGGTGGCGGACCCCGGTGCGCATCGCATTCATCAATTCAATGTCCCCGTACTTAAGATTCTATTTATTCGATCTTAAAAATACTTTCATATTCGAGTCGAGCGCCGCGCCGACGTGTATGAATGTAAATATCGTCTGCCCGGGAAAACATTTTGTCCGCCCGGGAAAAGATTTGATCCGATGAATCCCGGCACACTAGGCCCGACACGGCTGGAATCGGTTTTTCAGACAAACCGGGCTCCCCGCGAAATTCATTTGCCGCACTGCCCAGTCTGAATGCGCATATGTTCAATGTGACATTGCGCACTGACAATCCCGGAATCCGGGAACCGGGGCGGCGGCGAGTGCCGGCACGAGGGCAGTGCTAGCTTCGTCGTCCTTCGAAAGAATCGATATACAAGCGAAAGGAAGGATTTCGAGGCTGCTGAGAGTTTGACATACAAGGCGACAACAAATAGTCAAAGAAAGTCAGTTGATTAATGCGATGTAGGGTCGTCCGGCCAGTCATCGGTATTTCCGGAAATCCGGACTTGCGGATGTGTGCCTGGATGGAAAGGGGTGAGTGAATTCGTGTCGACCGCCGGACAATGCGATTCCATGGCCGGCGGTCGCGCGCAAAGCGCTCTCGAATCAGGCGGCACGAAAAAACATGAACATTAAAAGCGTGGCAGATCAAAGCACCGGATCGCTGGACCCGGTGTCGGCTGTCAGCGTCCCCGCTCCCGCGACGCATGCATTAGTTCCGGGGTGCGTGCGGCGTCAGCCGCCTCCCGAATGAAACAGGACCGTCGGCCTGCGGTTCGAGCCGACGCGCGTCCGTGTGGCGTCTGAACGACGCATCCCCATGAAATTCGAAGTCGCCGCCGATGCGGTGCGATGGCGCTCGCGTGCGCGTTTCCGCAGCGGGCCGCGCAACGTGCTCACACGACGCCGGCGACGTCGGCTTCCATGATTCGATCCGATCCGGTTGTCGCCGCGAGTCGCGCCTGACCGCCCCGCGCGGTGTGCGACCGTGTGATCGCAGCGTGAATTGCGCGTGTCGTGCAGAGCCGTACGGATTTTCAGTTAGTCGTACGAAGTGAGTAAGCAAACGTGGCGACACGGGCGATCAAGGAGACGGAGTTTTCGCCCGTCCGCGTGCGCTGTCGCGTCATCCAGCACATGTAAACCGAGGGAAAACAAGATGAACAAGTCGTTCAAGTCGATCTGGAACGAAGCGCTGGGCGCCTGGGTTGCGGCGTCCGAGCTCGATCGTGCGCGCGGCAAGCGCGTGGCATCGTCGCGAAGTGCTTCAGCGCATGCAGCCGACGCGCCTGCAGTCGCGCCCATCGCAACGCCGGCAGCGCTATCGCCCCGGCGATTCGTCGTGACGATGGCCGCCGCGTACCTCGGGCTCTTTCATGCCGGCGCCCACGCGCAGTACTCGGCGGGCGGGGGTTCGGCCACCGGCGGCGCGAGTTCGATCGCGGTCGGCAACGGTTCGATCGCGACGCAGGTGAATTCCACCGCGTTCGGCAACCTGGCCACGGCGACGGGCGTGTCGGCCACGGCGCTCGGCCCGGGTGCGCACGCGATCGCGGACGCTTCGACCGCGATCGGCATCAACTCGCAGGCGACGGGCGTCAATAGCGTTGCAATGGGCGTGCAGGCAATCGGATCAGGCGGATATTCGGTGGCCCTCGGCAATCAGACGCAGGCGACGCAGTCCGGAACGGTGGCGATCGGCAGCGGTGCGACGGCGACCGGCGTCTCCGCAATCGGCCTCGGAAACAATGCAACGGCCTCCGGTCAATATGCGGCCGCACTCGGTCTCGGTGCGTTCGGAACCGGCGCGCAGAGCGTCGCGCTCGGCTATGCATCGCATGCGACCGACACGGGCAGCGTCGCGCTGGGCAACCAGTCAACGAGTTCGGGCGCTGCCGGCGTCGCCGTGGGTAGCGGCGCACTGGCTTCCGGGAATTCGGCTGTCGCGATGGGCGTGAACAGCGGTGCGAAGGGCGGGTCGTCGATCGCCATCGGTTGGGGCGGCACCGCCGGCGTGCCCGGCTCGGGCACGCAGTCGCTCGGCACCAGTTCGATCGCGATGGGCTCCGGCACCACGGCGGGCGCGGACAATGCGCAGGCGTATGGGCTGAACGCCAACGCGGCGGGCCTCAGTTCGATTGCGATGGGCGTTCAGTCGACCGCGACGCAACAGTTCGGCGTCGCAATCGGCAACCTCGCGCGCTCGACTGGCATTTCGGCCACGGCGCTCGGCGCCGGCGCGACGGCGTCCGCATTGAACGCGACGTCGATCGGTATCAATAGCGTGGCCGCGGCTGGATCGACCGTTGCGATCGGCGACAGCAACTCGATCGCCGCGACCGCGGGCGCGGGCTCGATCGCCGGCGGCAACTTGTCGAAGGTGCTGGGCGGTACCGGCGCCGTCGCGCTCGGCTTCGGCCAGACCGTGAGCGGCGACGGCGCGGTCGCAATTGGCGACCCGAGCAGCGCGATCGGCACCGGCGCGGTCACGACGGGTTCGAACAACACCGCGAACGGCAACGGCGCGGTCGCGATCGGCAATTCGAACAATGCGCAGGGTACGGGTTCACTCGCGCTCGGCAATACGTCGACCGCCGCTGCGGCAGGTGCAGTCGCGTTCGGCGCGTCGGCCATCGCGAATAACGCAAACGACGTTGCCCTCGGCTCTGGCTCGGTGACGGCCGCGCCGAATCCGACCGCGACCGGCACGATCGGCGGCGTCACGTACAGCTTCAACGGCATCAATCCGACCAGCGTCGTCAGCGTGGGGAGCGTTGGCGCCGAACGTCAGATCACCAACGTTGCCGCCGGGCGGATCAGTCCGTCGAGCACGGACGCGATCAACGGCTCGCAGCTCGATGCGACAAACCAGGCGGTGACGTCGCTGTCGACGTCGACGCTGTCGAGCATCACGTCGCTGTCCACGTCGACGTCGACCGGTATCGGTTCGTTGTCGACGGGCTTGAGTTCGACGAACAGTACGGTCGCGTCGCTGTCGACGTCGACGTCGACGGCCGTCGGTTCGTTGTCCACCGGCCTGAGCTCGACCAACAGCACGATCTCTTCGTTGTCCACGTCGACGTCGACGGTCGTCGGTTCGTTGTCCACCGGTTTGAGTTCAACCAACAGCACGATCCAGTCGCTGTCGACTTCGACCTCCACCGGAATCAGCTCGCTGTCCACGTCGACCTCGACGGCCGTCGGTTCGTTGTCCACCGGCCTGAGCTCGACCAGCAGCAGCCTGACGTCGCTGTCGACGGCAACGTCCACCGGCATCAGTTCGTTGTCGACGGGCCTGAGCTCCATCACGAACAACAACACGAACCTCGGCAACAGCACGGCCGGCGCGATCGGCGGCGGCGCCACCTACGATCCGACCACCGGCACGATCTCCGCGCCGTCGTACGTGACGTACAACAGCGACGGCTCCACCACGATCAACAACAACGTCGGCTCCGCGATCGACAACATCAACGCGAACGGCATCAAGTATTTCCACGCGAATTCGACCGCGCCGGACAGCCAGGCGCTCGGCCTCGACAGCGTCGCGATCGGACCGAACGCGATCTCCCGCGTGGACGGCAGCATCGCGCTCGGCGCGGGCTCGGTCGCCGATCGCGCGGTGGCGCCGTCGTCGGGCATCATCCGCAACGGCAGCGCGTCGATTCCGTTCGATACGACCGACCAGACGCTGCTCGGCGCGGTGTCGCTCGGCGACGCGACGAGCAAGACGTATCGCCAGATCACCAACGTCGCCGACGGCACCGGACAGCACGATGCGGTGACAGTGCGGCAGCTGACCGGCGCATTGCAGTCGTTCGCGGTCACGAGCCAGAAGTACTTCCACGCGAATTCGACGGCGGGCGATTCGCTGGCGGTCGGCGCGGAATCGATTGCGGTCGGGCCGACCACGGTCGTCAACGGCGACAACGGCGTGGGGATCGGCAACGGCGCGATCGTCGACCAGACCGCGCCTGGCGGTGTCGCGATCGGCCAGGCGGCGAGCTCCGCGCAGGCCGATGCGATCGCGCTCGGCAGCGGTGCGACGGCGACCGGCGCGCAGTCGGTGGCGCAGGGTGCGAACGCGGTCGCGGTGAGCGTGGGCAGCGTCGCGCTCGGCTCGGGTGCGCGCAGCAGCGCGACCGATGCACTGGCACTCGGCGCCGGCGCATCCGCGACGTTCGCGAACAGCGTGGCGCTCGGCGCGGGGTCGCTGACCACGGTCGGCGCGCTGACGAATTACGTTGCCTACGGCTTGAGCAGCCCGCAGTCGTCGGCCGGCGAAGTGAACGTCGGCAATCGCCAGATCACGGGTCTCGCCGCCGGCAAGAACGGCACGGATGCGGTGAACGTGTCGCAGCTCGATTCGATTGCGAACCAGCTGACGACGCTGATCGATCAACGCACGACCAACCTCGGCGGCCAGTACACGACGAACCCGCCTGGCGGCAACGTGCCGCCGGGGGCGAGCGGTTCGAACTCGTCGGCGGGCGGCTCGGGGGCGGTCGCATCGGGCTCGAACAGCACGGCGGTCGGCAATAGCGCGACGGCGTCGGGCAACGGTTCGACGGCGATCGGCGTGGGCTCGACTGCATCGGGCAACAACTCGACGGCGATCGGCGCGGGCAGCAACGACGGCGGCCGCTCGAACGTCGTCGCGGTCGGCTCGGCGGATTCGCCGCGGCAGGTCGTGAACGTCGCGGCCGGCACGCAGGGTACCGACGCGGTGAACGTGAACCAGCTGAATGCCGTATCGAACCAGTTCACGCAGTCGCTGAACACCGTCAACAACCAGATCTCGCAGATGCAGCAGCAGATCCAGCAAACCGATTCGATGGCGCGCGAAGGTATCGCCGCGACGGCCGCGCTGGCATCGATTCCGCACATGGACCGCGATTCGAATTTCGCGATGGGGCTCGGCACCGCGTCGTTCCAGGGCCAGAAGGCCATGGCGGTGGGCGTGCAGGCGCGCATCACGGAAAACCTGAAGGCGACGCTGAACGGCGGTTTCGCCGGCAGCCAGCGCGTCGTCGGCGCGGGCATGCTGTATCAGTGGAAGTGATCGCGTGCGGCGGTTCGTTCCGGCACGTTCGGCCGGAGCGGACCGCGCCGACCGCAAACGCACGCGTGCGGCCGCGCCAGCGAGCCGCGCGCGCTGCGCCCATCGCATTCTCGGAGTAAACAAGTGAAAAACATCCATCTTGCATTGCTGGCCTCCGTCGTTTCCCTCGCCGCGTGTTCGAGCGCGTCGGGGCCTACGTTCAACGCATACGAACTGCAGCCGCGCGACGGCATTCGCACCTTCCGCGTCGATTGCCACGGGATCCTGTCGAGCGTCAACACCTGCATGAAGGTCGCGACGCGGATGTGCGGCAACGAGCCCGTGCGTCGCATCGATTCGACCACGCCTTACCGCGACGGCGCCGATCCGCACTCGCTCGTGTTCCAGTGCGGCGCGGCACCCGCGCCGGCTGCCGCGACCGGTGCGCCCGCGGCTGCTCCGGTCGAAAAAGCGAGCCTGACCGGGGACGCGTATTTCGCGACCGATTCCGCGGTGCTGACGCCGGCGGCCACCGCCGCGCTCGACAAGCTGCTGAACCAGCAGGGCGACAGGCACTTCGCGCGCGTGGAAGTGGACGGCTATACCGACGCAACCGGCTCGGATGCGCACAACCAGGCGCTGTCGAAGCGCCGCGCCGATGCGGTCGCCGCGTACTTGCGCGAACACGGGCTGAAGGCCGATGCGTTGACCGCGACCGGGCATGGCGAAGCGAATCCGGCTGCGTCGAACGACACGGCGGAGGGGCGCGCGCGGAATCGTCGGGTGGAGATTTCGCTGCAGAAGTAGGTCGCAGGTTGCCTGCCTGAGCGTGCCGTGGAGCGACGCAACGCGGCGCGCGTGCTGTCCGTGGAAAACTGTATGAATATACAGTATAGTATCCGTCGAACGCGTGCGGCCCGGGCATGACCCGGGCCGCACGCGCGCCGCGCCTGCGGGCATCCGCCGCAGCGTTCCGGCACCGTGAATTCCGGCTAACTCCATTCAGACGGGCAGGCAAATTGTCATCCAGCAATCTGATCCGCATTCGCGGAGCACGTCAGCACAACCTCAAGAACCTCGATCTCGACCTGCGCACCGGCGAAATGACGGTCGTGACCGGCCCGTCGGGCTCAGGCAAGTCGAGCCTCGTGTTCGACACGCTGTATGCGGAAGGCCAGCGGCGCTACGTCGAGACGTTCAGCGCGTACGCGCGGCAGTTCCTCGACCGGATGGATCGCCCGCAGGTCGAGCGTGTCGACGGCGTGCCGCCCGCGATCGCAATCGACCAGACCAACCCGGTCCGCAGCTCGCGGTCGACGGTCGGCACGATGACCGAGCTCAACGATCACCTGAAGCTGCTGTACGCGCGCGCGGCCGAACTGTTCGACCGCAAGACCGCGCGGCAGGTGCGGCATGACACGCCGGAAACGATCTACGCGGAACTCGTCGAGCGCACGCGTGCCGACGATCCGCGCGTCGTCGTCACGTTCCCGGTCGAGTTGCCGGAAAGCGCGTCGGAAGAAGAGGTCGCGCAGTGGCTGTCCGCGAGCGGCTACACGCGCGTGCAGGCGCAGCGCGAAGTCGCGTCGCCGACCGGCCCGCGCAAACTGCTCGACGTGGTCGCCGACCGCTTCCGCGTGCAGCAGGCCGACAAGGTGCGGGTGGTCGACGCGATCGAAGCGTCGCTGAAGCGCGGCGGCGGCCGCGTGAACGTGTACGTGCTGGCTCCGGAAGCCGCGAACGCGGTGGCCGGGCCGCAGGTGTGGCGCTTCTCCACCGGCCTGCACGATCCCGACAGCGACCTGCGTTATGCGGAACCGCAGGCGGCGCTGTTCTCGTTCAACTCCGCGTATGGCGCATGCGAGACCTGCCGCGGCTTCGGCCGCGTGATCGGCGTCGATCTCGGCCTCGTGATTCCTGACGCGCGCAAGACGCTGCGCGGCGGCGCGATCAAGCCGATGCAGACGCCCGCGTGGAAGGAATGCCAGGACGACCTGATGCGCTATGCGGCGAAGGCCGACATTCGCCGCGACACGCCGTGGTCCGATCTGACGGATGCGGAGCGCGACTGGGTGATCAACGGCTCGCCGGACTGGAACGGCAAGTGGCAAAGCCAGTGGTACGGCGTGAAACGCTTCTTCGGTTATCTCGAATCGAAAGCGTACAAGATGCATATTCGTGTGCTGCTGTCGAAGTACCGCAGCTATACGCCGTGCGACGTATGCGGCGGCGCGCGCCTGAAGACGGAATCGCTGCAGTGGCGTCTCGGCTCGAAGGCGAACGCCGACGCGGTGCTCGCGCCGGCCGATCGCTTCATGCCGCGCGGCGTCGACTGGACGCGCGCGCAGCTCGAAGCGCTGCCGGGCTTGACGGTGCACGACCTGATGCTGCTGCCGATCGAGCGCATCCGCCGCTTCTTCGACGAGATCACGCTGCCGAGCGCGCTGCTCGACGATGCGCTGAAGCTGCTGCTTGCCGAAGTGCGCACGCGGCTGAAGTACCTGTGCGACGTCGGGCTCGGCTATCTGACGCTCGACCGGCAAAGCCGCACGCTGTCGGGCGGCGAGGTGCAGCGGATCAACCTGACGACCGCGCTCGGCACGTCGCTGACCAAGACGCTTTTCGTGCTCGACGAACCGAGCATCGGACTGCATCCGCGCGACCTCACGCGGATCGTCGACGCGATGCAGCGGCTGCGCGATGCGGGCAATACGCTGGTCGTCGTCGAGCACGATCCGTCGGTGATGCTCGCGGCCGACCGCCTGATCGACATGGGCCCCGGCCCCGGCGAGCGCGGGGGCACGATCGTGTACGACGGCACGCCGGCCGACATCCGGTCCGCGCGCACGCTGACAGGCGAGTATCTCGGCGGCCGCAAGCACGTCGCGCATGCGTCGAACTGGGAACGCCGCCCGGTGGACGCGAACACGCCGCGTATCGTGCTCGAGGGCGCGACCGAGCACAACCTGCGCGACGTGACGGTCGAGATTCCGCTGCAGCGGCTCGTGTGCGTGACGGGCGTGTCGGGTTCCGGCAAGTCGACGCTGCTGCAGGACGTGCTGTATCCGGCGATGGCGCGCCACCACGGCAAGGCGACCGAGTCGCCGGGGGCGTTCCGCAATCTGATCGGCGCGGACCAGGTCGGCGACGTCGTGTTCGTCGACCAGTCGCCGATCGGCAAGACCACGCGTTCGAACCCGGCCAGCTACGTCGGCGCGTTCGACGAGATCCGCAAGCTGTTCGCGAAGGCGCCGCTCGCGCTGCAACGCGGCTACGGCGCGGGCACGTTCAGCTTCAACTCGGGCGACGGCCGTTGCCCGACGTGCGGCGGCTCCGGCTTCGAGCACATCGAGATGCAGTTCCTGAGCGACGTCTACCTGCGTTGCCCCGATTGCGACGGCAGCCGCTATCGCGCCGAGATTCTCGAAGTGCGCATCGAGCGCGACGGCCGCGCACTGAATATCGCCGACGTGCTCGATCTGACCGTCAGCGAAGCGGCGGCGTTCTTTGCGACGGATGCCGAGGTGCTGCGCGTGCTGCAGCCGATCGTCGACGTCGGCCTCGAATACGTGAAGCTCGGGCAGCCGGTGCCGACGTTGTCCGGCGGCGAAGCGCAGCGGCTGAAGCTGGCAGGCTTCCTCGCCGAATCGGCGGCCGCCGCCGGCGGGCGGCGGGTCGTCAGCGAAGAGGCACGGATCGCGCGCGCGAAGCTGTTCATGTTCGACGAGCCGACCACCGGGCTGCACTTCGACGACATCGCGAAGCTGATGCAGGCGTTCGGCAAGCTGCTCGCGGCCGGCCATTCGCTGATCGTGATCGAGCACAACCTCGACGTGATACGCGCGGCCGACTGGCTGATCGATCTCGGTCCGGAAGGCGGCGACGGCGGCGGCCGCGTACTCTGCGCGGGCACGCCCGACGACGTGAAGGCGTGCGCGGAATCGCATACGGGTGTCGCGCTGCTGCAGTACGACCGCGCGATGGACGGCGAAACTGCGCTCGCCGACGAAGGCGTGCCGCTGCAGGCCGTGCTGAGCGCCGCGCGCGAGCGCCGCGCGATCGAGGGCGAGGACGTCGTGCGGATCGTCAATGCACGCGAGCACAACCTGAAGGCGCTCGACGTCGACATCCCGCACGGCAAGTTCAACGTGATTACCGGCGTGTCGGGTTCCGGCAAGTCGACGCTCGCATTCGACATCCTGTTCCACGAAGGCCAGCGCCGCTATCTCGAATCGCTGAACGCATATGCGCGGTCGATCGTGCAGCCGGCCGGGCGGCCGGAAGTGGACGCCGTGTACGGCATTCCGCCGACCGTCGCGATCGAGCAGCGGCTGTCGCGCGGCGGCCGCAAGAGCACGGTCGCGACCACGTCCGAGGTGTGGCACTTCCTGCGGTTGCTGTACGTGAAGCTCGGGCTCCAGCATTGCATTCACGACGGCACGCCCGTCACGTCGCAAACCGTCGAATCGATCGCCGCGCAACTGCTGCGCGATCATCGCGGCGAACACGTGGGCTTTCTCGCACCGCTCGTCGTGAACCGCAAGGGCGTCTACACCGATCTCGCGAAGTGGGCGAAAGCGCGCGGCAGCACGCATCTGCGGGTGGACGGCGAGTTCGTCCCCGTCGATCCGTGGCCGAAGCTCGACCGCTTCCGCGAACATACGATCGAGCTGCCGGTCGCCGATATCGTCGTGTCGCCGGACAACGAGGCCGAGCTGCGGCGCCTGCTCGACGAAACGCTGGAGCTCGGCAAGGGTGTGATGCACCTGCTCGCGCCGCTCGACGGGCTGCACCACGCGATGCAGAACGATCATTCGACCGCGTGCGTCGGCGAGGTCAAGGTGTTGTCGGTCAAGCGCGCGTGCCCGGTGTGCGGCACGAGCTACCCGGAACTCGATCCGCGGATGTTCTCGTACAACAGCAAGCACGGCTGGTGCACGACCTGCGTCGGCACCGGCGTCACGCTCACGCGCGAACAGCGCGCCGCTTACGACGACACGCTACTCGCCGGCGACGATCGCGGCCGCGAGCAAACCTTGCCGTCGGACGAGCAGGAACCGGAAGGCGTCGGCAACGAGCCGTGCCCGGATTGCGGCGGCACGCGCCTGAACCCGTCCGCGCGTGCGGTCACGTTCGATGCGCATCCGATCGTCGAGGTCGCGCAGTGGACGGTGTCCGACACGCGCCGCTGGATCGATGCGCTCGAATTGACCGGCCGCGACGCGCAGATCGCGCGCGACATCGTCAGCGAGATCGGCAGCCGCCTCGCGTTTCTCGAGGAAGTCGGGCTCGGCTATCTGAGCCTCGATCGCGCGGCGCCGAGCCTGTCGGGCGGCGAAGCGCAGCGGATCCGGCTCGCCGCGCAGCTCGGCAGCAACCTGCAGGGCGTGTGCTACGTGCTCGACGAGCCGACGATCGGCCTGCATCCGCGCGACAACCAGATTCTGCTCGACGCGCTGCGCAAGCTCGGCGACAAGGGCAACACGCTCGTCGTCGTCGAGCACGACGAGGACACGATTCGCCGCGCCGACCACATCATCGACGTCGGCCCGGGCGCCGGCAAGCGCGGCGGCACGCTGGTCGCCGAGGGTGCGGTCGCCGACCTGGCAGCGCAGCCGGATTCGGTCACGGGCCGGTTGCTTGCGCACCCGATGACGCACCCGCTGCAACCGCGCCGCGCGGTGAGCGTGGCCGGCAAAAAGGGCGCAGCGGCGGTGCCGGACGGCTGGCTTACGGTCCATCGCGCGACGCTGCACAACCTGCGCGACGTCACCGTCGGCATTCCGCTCGCGCGGCTCGTCGCAGTGACGGGCGTCAGCGGGTCGGGCAAGTCGACGCTCGCGCGCGACGTGCTGATGACGAACCTGCTCGACGCGGTCGGCCGTTCGGTGCTGTCGTCGCCGGCCACGCGCCGCGCGCGCAAGGCCGCGCAGCAGGACGCGCCTGCCACGAACCGGCGTTCGAGCGTGCTCGCGCGCAGCGTGCCGCGGCCGTCGCTCGACGTCACGCATGGATGGCAGGGTTGCGAATCGCTGAGCGGCTGGGAGCAGATCGACCGCGTGCTCGAAGTCGACCAGACGCCGATCGGCAAGACGCCGCGGTCGTGTCCGGCCACGTACATCGGCGTGTGGGACACGATCCGCAAGCTGTTCGCCGATACGCTCGAAGCGCGGGCGCGCGGCTATAGCGCGTCGCGTTTCTCGTTCAACACCGGCGACGGGCGATGCCCGGCGTGTGAAGGCCAAGGCGTGCGCACGATCGGAATGAGCTTCCTGCCCGATGTGAAGGTGCCGTGCGACGTGTGCCACGGACAGCGCTTCAATCCGGAAACGCTCGCGGTTACGTGGCGCGGCCGGAACATCGGCGACGTGCTGACGATGGAAATCGACGAAGCGGTGGAGTTCTTTGCGCCGATTTCGAACATCGCGCATCCGCTGCAGCTGATGAAGGACGTCGGTCTCGGCTATCTGACGCTCGGTCAGCCGTCGCCGACGCTGTCCGGCGGCGAGGCGCAGCGGATCAAGCTCGTCACCGAGCTGACGAAGGTGCGCGACGACATCACGCGGCGCGGGCAGAAGGCGCCGCACACGCTGTACGTGCTCGACGAGCCGACGGTTGGCCTGCACATGGCCGACGTCGCGAAGCTGATCCGCGTGCTGCACCGGCTGGTGGACGGCGGTCATAGCGTCGTCGTGATCGAGCACGATCTCGACGTGATCGCGGAAGCCGACTGGATCATCGATCTCGGTCCGGAAGGCGGCGTGGGCGGCGGCACGATCGTCGCGGCGGCGCCGCCGGAAGGGCTCGTGCAGGTGAAGGCGAGCCATACCGGGCAGGCGCTGAAGCCGGTGCTGGCACGAACGGCGAGCGCAGACGTCGAGGCGGAGCGGCAGGGCGCGGCGCGGGTCGGCTGAACGCGGGCGCGTGCCGTGCAGCGAGCGGTGTACGGCATGCGGCCCCGATGTCGGATCAGCCCGGTTCGGGCATCGGGGCCGCGCATCGTGCGTCGCTCATGTCGCGGCCGCTCATTCCCCCTTCACGCCGATCGTCTCGATGATGGTCTCCAGTTGCGGGCTCATCGGCAGATTGAGGCTCACACCCGATGGAAGCGGGCGCAGGAACCAGCGCTTGTATTGACGCGCGATTTCGCCGTCGAGGGCCAGCTCCTGGAACGTGCTTTTCACGACCTGCGCGAGCTGCGGATCGTCCTTGCGAAACATGATCCCGTACGGGTCGTACGACAGAAAGTCGCCCACGACGTCGTACTGTCCGCCCTTGCCCGCATTCTCTGCGATCAGCCCATACAGCAGCACGTCGTCCGTCGCGAACGCGTCGGCGCCGCCGTTCGCGACGAGCGCGAAGCCCTGCGCATGGTCGGGCACCACCTGCAGCTGGATTCCGAGCCGGAATCGCTCGTCCAGATCGCGCAGCGCCTTCTCGTTGGTCGTACCGGCGGTCACCGCGACTTTCCGGCCCGCGAGATCGCGGAACGAGCGGATCAGCGCGCCGCGTTTCACCATCACCTTCGTGCCGGCCACGAAGATGATCGGCGAGAACGCCACGCGCTTCTGGCGCTCGAGGTTGCTCGTCGTGGAGCCGCATTCCAGATCGACCTTGCCGCTGACCACCGCGTCGATGCGGTTGTCTGACGTGACCGGCACCCAGCGGATCGTCAGGCTCCGGTTGATCGCGTCCTCGATAGACGCCACGAGCGCCTTGCACAGCTCGATCGAATAGCCGATCGGCTCGTTGCGCGCGTTCAGATACGAGAACGGGATCGACGCGTCGCGATAGCCGAGTGCGATCGTGCCGCTGCCGCGCACCTTCGCAAGCGTGCCGGTCAGTTGCGCCGGCGCGAACGGCTCGATGCGCGGCAGCGTCGATGGCGCATCTTCCGCGCGCGCGGTCGCGCCGATGGCAAGCAGGCCCGCGAGCGCGAGCGCACGCCAGAATCGCTGCATCTTCATCGCCGGGCCTCCGTCAGACTTCGGTCGGATGTGCGATCGTCGCTTCCTGTTCGGCTTCGATGCGCGCCGCGTTGGCCTCGGCTTCCGCTTCGGACATAAGCTGGCCTTCCCACTTCGCGACGACCGCGCTGGCAATCGAGTTGCCGACCGCGTTGGTGGCCGAGCGTCCCATGTCGAGGAACGTATCGACGCCGAGAATCAGCAGCAGCCCGGCTTCGGGCAGCCCGAACTGGTGCAGCGTGGCCGCGATCACGACGAGCGAGGCGCGCGGCACGCCGGCCATCCCCTTCGATGTCAGCATCAGCACGAGCAGCATCGTGATCTGCGTGCCCAGCGACAGATGGATGTTGTACGCCTGCGCGATGAACAGCGACGCGAACGTGCAGTACATCATCGAGCCGTCGAGGTTGAACGAATAACCCATCGGCATCACGAAGCTGGAGATTTTGCGTCGCACGCCGAACCGGTCGAGCGCGTCGAGAATCTTCGGATACGCGGCTTCGGAGCTGGCCGTCGCGAACGACAGCATGAACGCTTCCTTGATCAGCACCAGCAGCTTGAACACTCTGCGCCCGAGGAACGCGAACCCGGCACAGACGAGCAATGCCCAGAGCAGGAACAGGCTCACGTAGAAGTCGCCCATGAACACCGCGAACTTCAGCAGCACCGACAACCCATTGACCGCGACGGTCGCGGCCATCGCCGCCATCACCGCGAGCGGCGCAAGCTTCATCACGTAGCCGGTGATCTTCAGCATCACGTGCGACAGCTGGTCGATCGCGGCGATCAGGATCTTGCCGCGGTCGCCCAGCGCGGCGAGCGCCACGCCGAAGAACATCGAGAACACGACGATCTGCAGGATTTCGTTATTCGCCATCGCCTCGGCGAACGACTTCGGCACCATGTGGCCGACGAAGTCCTTCAGCGTGAACTTCGACGTCGCAAGGTTCGCCGATGCGCCGATGTCCGGCAGCGGCAGGCCGAGATTGTCGCCGGGCCGCAGCAGGTTCGCCATCAGCAGCCCGAGCAGCAGCGAGACCAGCGACGCGGTGACGAACCAGCCGAACGCCTTCACGAACACGCGCCCGACCGAAGCCGCGTCGCCCATGTGCGCGATGCCGACGACGAGCGTCGAGAACACGAGCGGCCCGATCACCATCTTGATCAGCCGCAGGAACACGTCGGACACGAGCGAGATGTACCCGGCGATTTCGGCGGCGGCCTTCTTGTCGGGAAAGCTCGTGAAGATCATGTAGCCGATCACGATGCCTGCCACCATCGCGATCAGGATCCAGACGGCTGCTGCATTCTTTTTCCGCATCGTGAGCCTCCCATGCACCGGTTTCGCCATCGGGGATGGAAGGACGATACAGGACCAGAATGGCGCTGAACAGTGCAACCGGGTCCGGGTTTGCGCTAGCGCCGGGGCGACGCCGATCGGGCGACGGCGAATGCGAGGGTGGCGCTTCGGGCCCGGCATCGGCGCAACCCGATACCGGTTTGTGCGGAGCAGCACGCCGGCTGTTCGACTGCTGGCGAGTCGACTGTGCGCGTCACGTCGGCGCCGCCTGAGTCCCGTAAAGCGCACGCGCAGCCCCGGGCGCCTGGCGTCGCCCGATTACCGCAGGTACGGTCGCATCGCTGGAGCCAGCGATACCGATGCCGGAGCAACGACAGCCGCAGTCGCATGCTCGCGTGGCACGCGAACCGCACCTCATCGCAATGGCAGCCAGAGCGGGCCGTCCCACCCTTTGAGTGCATCCAGGAACGCCTTCAGCTTCGACGGCATGAACCGCCGTGTCGGATAAACGGCATGAACGAATATTTCCGGCGAGGACCAGGCCGGCAGCACGCGCACGAGTTTTCCCGTCGCGATATGCGGGTCGCAATAGTTCGACGGAAGCAGCGCGATGCCGTGCCCACGAAGCGCAAATGCACTGACGACGTGAAAGTCGCGCGCGGCCACCGGCCCCGTCAGATGCACCTTCACCGATTTCCGGCCGTTGACGAGATGCCACTCCGTCTCGTTGTTGCGCGCGTTCATCATCACGCACGCATGTCGCGCGAGATCGTCGGGCCGCGACGGCAGCGCGTGCGCTCGCGCGTATTCCGGCGACGCGACCAGATACCGGACGCTCCGGCCGATCCGTTGCGCGACGAGGCTCGAGTCCTGCAAGTCACCGAAGCGGATCGCGACGTCGATGTTTTCGGCGATCAGGTCGAGAAACGCGTTCGTGAAGTAGAGATCCACATGGATGTGCGGATAGGCGCTCAGAAACGACGACAGGAAATCGTAAAACGGTTCCTGCTCGAGCATCACCGGGCCGGAGATGCGAAGCAGGCCTTCGGGCTTCTTCTGCGTTTCGGTGATCACGCGCTCCGCGTCGTAGAGGTGAGTCAGCGGCTCGCTGCACGCGTCGAAATACGCGCGGCCCTGCGCGGTCAGGCTCAGCTTCCGGGTGGTCCGCTGCAGCAGCGTCGCGCCCAGACGCTCCTCGAGCGCCGTCACTTTGCGGCTGACCGTCGAGACCGGCATTCCAAGGGCATGCGCCGCCCGGCTGAAGCTTCCCAATTCCACTACCCGGACAAAGACGGCGATGTCGTTCAGATTGGCCAGTTCGCTCTTGTGGGATTTTTGCATGGATGGAAAAGTCATTTCAGACATTCCAGTCTAATCAAAAATCGCGCCGAGGACGACACTTCTCTCCACGCAGTCCCACAACCCCAAGGAGAGCAATCATGGCTAACAAAGTCGTCGTCATTACCGGTGCTTCCAGCGGAATCGGTGAAGCCACCGCCAAGCGCCTCGCGTCAAACGGCGCCACTGTCGCGCTGGCCGCACGCAGGCTGGAAAATCTCGAACGCATCGCGACGGAAATCCGGGAAAAGGGCGGTAATGTATCCGTCCATCAGGTCGACGTGACAGACCAGGCGCAGGTCAATCGCCTCGTCGCCGATGTCGTGTCGCAACACGGGCGCCTCGACGTAATGGTGAACAACGCCGGACTGATGGCGATCGCGCCGTTGTCGTTGCGCAAGACCGACGAATGGGATCGGATGATCGACATCAACATCAAGGGTCTCCTGTACGGCGTCGCGGCCGCGTTGCCGGTTTTCGAAAATCAGGAATCCGGCCATTTCGTCAATATCGCGTCGGTCGTCGGGCTGAAGGTCTTCAGCCCCGGCGGTACCGTGTATTCGGGCACGAAGTTCGCGGTCCGGGCCATTTCGGAAGGCTTGCGTCACGAAGTCGGCGGCAAGATCCGCACGACCGTGATTTCACCGGGAGCGATCGACACGGAGCTGAAGTTCGGCTCGGGGCACGACGAGAGCCGCGACTTCGTCGTCGATTTCTACAAGATGGCGATTCCGGCCGATGCCATCGCGCAGGCTATCGCGTATGCGATCGAGCAGCCGCCTTCGGTCGACGTCAACGAGATCGTGATTCGTCCCACCGTGCAGGATTTCTGAGGTTGCGCATGTCGTCCATCCTTTCCCGACATGCGGGTCACCATGGCAACTGCTGAACCGCTGTTGCGGATTGGCCGTGCACGCGCGATGCCCGGCGCGCGTGCCGGCCAACCCGGATCGGACATGCATGAATCCATGTTGACGATCGATGTCACCGTCAAGGATTTCCACCGCGCGGGGCAGGCGGGCCCGCTGGATAAGGGCGTTCCTGCCACTAACCGGGGCCATCGCTGGCGGCGGCGAGAAGCGGCACGATCAGGTCGCTGATCGGCGTCGGAATGCCGTGAATTCGTCCGTATCGCTGCACGACTCCATTTCGGCAATCCCATTCGAGCGGGCGATTGCCCTGCCGATCGGCGAGAATCGACGTCCCCAAATCTGGCGGGAAACGATGGAACGCGTCGACGATCTCGCGGGGCACTTCATCGCCGAGCTTCGCACCTTCCGCACGGGCCACCTCGAGACATTCCCGCAGGTACGCAAGCGCCAGTTCGGTGATGTCGCTTCGCGAGAACATGCCGGCGCGGCGGCCGGTCAGCACCATGAGGCCCGCCACCGCGTTCTGCAACAGCTTGCGCCACGCGAGCGAGATGAAATCCTCCGCAACCTCGACCGAGCATCGCGTGCCCCGCAACGCCGAGACCACCGCGTTGCTCGCCGGCGTGTCGGGCAGAGTGACGCGCGGTTCGCCGCGCAACCACACCGACGCGTCCGCTTCGCGTTGCGCGGGAAACCAGACCACCGATGGCACCACCGCAGCGCCGACCGAATACGGCGCGAACGCGGCTGCTTGCTCGACGCCGTTTTGCAGCACGCAGACGACGGAGTTCGCATCGCATAGCGCGGGGAGCCACGACGCCGCGCTCGCGACCTGCGTCGATTTGACTGCCACGAATACAACGTCGAACCGCTCGTCGATCGCTTGCGGATCTGTCAGCACGGGCCCGGGCACGACGATCTCGCCGCCGTCGAAGCGCAACGTCAGCCGCTCGTGCGCCGAGCGGCCGCAGATCGCCAGCGTGCGGCCGGCTTCATGAAGCGCCGCGGCAATGGTCGTGCCGATTGCACCCGGCCCGACGATGGCGACGCTGCGGTAGTCATCCTCTGTCATGGTGTTCATCCTGTCCGTTGGTCCGCCAGATGCGGGCGCAGTGCGAACGCAAGCGGAAAAATCGCGAGGGCGGTCAATGCGGTCGCATACGTCGCGGCATGCACGCCGATCCGGTCGCCCAGCAAGCCGTAGAGAACAGGCGATAACGCACCGGATGCGATCGTTCCCGTATAGAAAATCGCGAACGCGCGCTCGGTGCGAGCGGGCGCGGACATCTCCGGAACGGTTCCGTACAGCACCGAGGACGTGCCGTTGAGCATCATGCCGAGGATCGGCAGCAGCACCATCGTCAGCGGCAGCGGCAGATACATCACCGCGACGATGCATGCGGCCGTGCCGCCCTCCGTGAGCAGCACCGTCTTCACCACCCCCATGCGCGCGCCCAGCCAGCCGCAAACGAACTTGCCGGCCGCACCGCCAATGAACACCAGCGCGAGAGCCGTTCCGACCAATTGAGGCGACACGCCCTTCGCACCGAGCAGGAAGGGCAGAAACGTAAGCAGCCCCATGCGTACCGCCGTATCGAGCACGCCGATCGAAAACAGCGCGGGAAATCCGCTCGTGCCGGTGCGCTTGCGTGCAGTGGTCGCGTGCTCGGCGCTGGTCGTCTTCGCGGGGCCGCGCGGCACCGCGGGAAACCGGAGCGCGATGATCGCAGCCACGACGCAGCCCCATCCGGCGACGATCCATAGCGCGTGACGCCACGGCATCATCGTCGCGAACAGCGAGATGGCAGCCGGCAGCAAGGATTTGCCGAGGTCGCCGGAAAAATTGTAGATGCTCAGCGGGCCCCGTGCGTCGCGGCCATAGGTGCGCGAGATCGCGCCCGAAGCGATCGGATGCTGCGTGCTCGACCCGGCGCCCGAAATCGCCAGCGCGACGCACAAACCGAGCAGCCCGCCCGACAGGCCGGCGAGCGCATAGCCGAGCGCGGCGAGCAGCGTGCCGGCGGCGAGCGGCGCGCGGCTGCCGAGACGTTGTGCGACACGCCCCGCAGGCAACTGCAGCGCCGCCATCGTGCCGGCATACACGCCGCGCAGAATCGCCAACGCAGCGAAGTCGAGGCCGAACTCCGACTGCCATACGGGTAGCAGCGCGTAAATCATGTCCGTGTAGCCGTCGTGGATCGCGTGCGCGACGCAGGACAACCACAGTACGCGCGGTCGTGACGACGTGGTGTCCGGTGTCGCGGAAGGGGAAAAAACCGGCAAGCTCATCGTCGTTCTCTCCGCACGAGTTGCTGACGTAAGCCGCTCGTGGTTTGGTTTTCAGGCTGGGACGGTCAATTCTATGGCCGACGTGGCGGCCACTTCAATTGAGCTAAAATCGCGTCAACAGAGAGAAAAAGTCACGTCATGAACGAAAGCCCCGATGCGAAGAACCGGGACCAGCTCCCTCCGCTGAACGCATTGCGCGCTTTCGATGCGGTTGCGAGGCACGGCAGCTTCGCTGGCGCGGCGGCGGAATTGCACGTGACGCATTGGGCCGTCGGAAAACAGATCAGATTGCTGGAGAACTGGTTCGGCCTGCCGTTGTTCGACCGTCGTCCGCGCGGTGTCGTGCTGACCGACGAAGGCGCCGCATTGCTGAACGACGTCAGCCACGCGTTCGAGCGCCTCGGCAGCGCAGCGGTGCGGCTGCGCCACAACACGGCCACGCACCGGATCTCGGGCATCGTGCGCGTGAACGTGCCGATGAGCTTCGCGCTGTGCTGGCTGCTGCCGCGCCTCGCCGATTTCCATTCGCAATACCCGGACATCGACGTGAGGGTGTCGACGACGTCGCGCAAGCTGCGCTATGTCGCCGACGCTTTCGATATCGGGGTTCGGTCCGGCCCGGAGCAAGGGGCTGGTATCGAATCGCGCCCGCTGATGCCCGACTTGCGCGTGCCTGCCTGCAATCCCGTATTGCTGCGCAAGCAGCCGATACAGACGGCGGCCGACTTGCGCCATCACACGCTGCTGCATTCGGCCACGACGCGCTCCGCGTGGACACACTGGTTGAAGGAAGCGGGCGCCGCCGATCTGCGGCCGGCGCGCGACGTCGAATTCGATCACGTGAATCTTCAGCTGGGTGCTGCGATCGAAGGCCTCGGCGTGGCGCTGGCGTCGTTGCAGCTGATCGGCCGCGACCTGGCGGAGGGGCGGCTCGTATGTCCGCTCGCGTCGCCGGTCTGGCGTGCCGACGATTACATGTTGGTGACGAACGCCGATCGCGCCGACGATGCCGCAGTGTCCGTGTTCGCCCGGTGGATCGACCGCGCGGCGAGCCAGGAGGCCGGGCACGCGCCGGCATGAATCCACGCGCCACCGCTCGAGTGCGCAGCGGATCGACTGTTCGCGGCCACGGCGACAGACGTTCAACCGCACTGGTCCGCAGCGTCCGCAAACCCGCAGGCCCCGCCTAAGCGAAATACGGTTGCAGCACGCGCTCGATCCACTCCATGAACGCCCGCACGCGCGGCGACAGATTGCGCCGATGGGCGACGACGAGTGACGCCGCGAGCGGCTCCGGGCGCAGCGCCGGCAGCACCTCGACCAGCGCACCGCTTTCGATGTGACTCGCGATCCCCGAGTATCCGGCCTGGATCAACCCGAGACCGGCAAGCCCGGCCGCATGATAGGTCTGCACGTTGTTGACCTGCATCGCGCTCGGCAACGCGAGCGTCGCATAGCCGTCGCCGGTCGGATATTCCCAGCCGGGATGCCGCGCGCCGAGTGTCAGCGTGTAGTGAACCATCCGGTGGCCGTGGGCGAGCAGATCGTCGAGCGTATGCGGCACGCCATACCGCGCCAGATACCCGGGGCTCGCCGCATTGATCATCCGCAGCCGGCCCAGCGGCCGCGCAATCAGTGTCTCGTCCACGATCGGCCCCAGACGGATCACGCAATCGAACCCTTCCTGCACGAGATCGACACGCCGATCGGTGCTCGACAACTCCAGTTCCAGCTCCGGATGCGCGGCCATCAGTTGCGGCAGCGCGGGCACCACGACGCTGCGTGCGAGCTCGGTCGGCATGTCGACGCGCAGTCGTCCGCGCACGCGCGTGCCGTCGCCGGAGAACATCGATTGCAGTTCCTGCACCTCGGCCAGCAGATCGCGAGCACGTGAATAGAACGCGCGGCCGTCTTCGGTCAACTGCACGCTGCGCGTCGTCCGGTGCAACAGCGCGGCGCCGACGTCGCGCTCGAGGGTGCGGACCACCATCGACACACGGCCTTTCTGGATGCCGAGGCTTTCGGCCGCCCGCGTGAAGCTCGACATTTCGGCGACTCGGGCAAAGATCAACAGCGCATCGAGATTTTGCATTGTTCACTCGAAGAGTAACAGTACGTTCAATCGGTCATCATTTATAACTCAGTTGCGGCTCGGTAGAGTGCCTTTCGATGTCGTCGCCCGACGACAACCTGAGCGAAAGGACGCAACCATGACGCAACACACCTCGCCGGCCAAAACGGCCGTCGTCTATCACTCCGGCTATGGGCATACCGCACGGATGGCCGCGGCCGTCGCCGAAGGCGCCGGCGCTGCGCTCGTCGCGATCGACGCCGACGGCAACATTGCGGACAACGCATGGGACACGCTCGCGAGCGCGGACGCGATCGTGTTCGGCTCGCCGACGTACATGGGCGGCCCGAGCTGGCAGTTCAAGAAATTCGCAGACGCGTCGTCGAAGGCGTGGTTCGAAGGCGCGTGGCGCAACAAGATCTTCGGCGGCTTCACGAACAGCGCGAGCATCAACGGCGACAAGCTGAACACGCTCGAGTACTTCGTGCTGCTGGCCGGGCAGCACGGCGGCATCTGGGTGAGCATGGACATCAAGCCGGCGAACCTGAAGGCGTCGCTGCGTGACGACCTGAACCGCATGGGCTCCTATATCGCGCCGATGGCGCAGACGCCGGCCGATGCGTCGCCTGACGAGATGTCGCCGGGCGACCTCGAGACCGCCCGCCGCTATGGCGCACGCGTCGCGACGATCGCCGGACAGTTTCGTGCAGCGCAAGCCCGGCTCGGCTGAAATCCCGCGCGTTCGGCGTGCCGGCGCGCGCGCCGCTGCATCCTTTTATACGATCCTGATGGACACGGTCATGAAATACAAGCAACTGGGCCGCACGGGCCTGTACGTCTCCGAACTGTGCCTCGGCACGATGACATTGGGCGGCAATGCCGACGCCGGCATGTGGGCGGCGATCGGTTCGGTCGGCCAGGACGACGCGACGAAACTCATTGGCCGCGCGCTTGCCGCGGGCATCAACTTCATCGACACGGCCGACGTCTACTCGTTCGGCGAATCCGAACGCCTCGTCGGGCAGTCGCTGCGCGACATCGGCGTGCCGCGCGGCGAAGTCGTGCTGGCAACGAAGACGGCCGGCGCGATGGGTCCGAAGCCCAACGACCAGGGCGCATCGCGCGGGCACATCATGGATTCGGTGCAGAGAAGCCTGGAACGGCTGCAGGTTGACCATATCGACCTCTATCAGATCCATGCGAACGATTCCGTCACGCCGCTCGAGGAAACGCTGCGTGCGCTCGACGACCTGACGCGCCAGGGCCTGGTTCGCTATGTCGGTGTGTCGAACTGGCGCGCCGGCAAGATCGGCAAGGCGCTCGGGCTGAGCCAGGCGCTGCACGCGACGCGTTTCGAAACGCTGCAGGCCTATTATTCGATCGCAGGGCGCGACGTGGAGCGCGAACTGGTGCCGCTCGCGCTCGAAGAGCAGTTGGGGATGCTTGTCTGGTCGCCGCTTGCCGGCGGATTGCTGTCGGGCAAATTCGGTCCGGGCGCACCGTCCGCCGAAGGTTCGCGGCGCAGCCGTTTCGACTTTCCGCCGGTCGACCTCGAGCGTGCGTGGCCATGCGTGGCCGAGATGCGCGCCATCGCCGACGCGCGACGCGTGTCGGTCGCGCGGATCGCGCTTGCGTGGCTGCTCGCGAAGCCGCATGTCACGAGCGTCATCGTCGGCGCCAAACGGGTCGACCAGCTCGAAGACAACCTCGGCGCGGTCGATGTCGCGCTGACCGACGACGAGCTTGCACGTCTGGACGCCGTGAGTGCATTGCCGCCGAGCTATCCCGGCTGGATGATCGATCGGCAGGAAGCAGCCAGGCGGCCGCCGGCTTTTACGGGCGGGCGTCGCGTTGAAGCGTGAGCGGTGACGTCACGTGCGCCCGTGATGCGGCGTGCGGCAACGCGCAATGTCGAAGCGACGCGCGGCCGCGCATGACGGCCTGCTGTCCGATGTTTGCGCGCGCGCCGGTGCCCGGCAGCCCGGCGGCCGGGCGAGCATGTTTGCGGCGCCCCTGCGGTGTAGCGACAGGCGTGCGCCGCTCCGCCGGTGCGCACCATCTCCGCGATTTGGCGTGGCGCATCGACCGCAGCGGCGCGAAGCATCTTTTTGCGTCCGGTACGCTCGCACGGCGCCTAGGCACGAATCCGGACGACCGTCGTCGCGACGTCATCTTCAATAGGATAAAAAATAGCATATTGAATCTGCGATGCTCATGAACTAAGTTCCTCAAGGCCGATACCAAAGCGGCTGGCAAATCGACCGGTACGTGCCTTTGCATATGATTCCGTATTTCATATGGCGCGGCATCGATCCCACGGGCGGAGACCGCGCCCCGTCGACACGCCGACACACAAAACGGATCGCCCACGATCCCCAACGGAGACACCATTGATGAGCAGCGTTACCAATCCCGGCGCCCGCGCAGGCGCCGCGCCTTTCTTTTCGAAGGAAGCGACCATCGCGCCGCCGGGCTTTTCGCGATGGATGGTGCCGCCGGCCGCGCTGGCCGTGCATCTGTGCATCGGCCAGGCCTACGCGTTCTCGGTCTTCAACGGTCCGCTCACGAAAGTGATCGGCATCGCCGAATCCGCCCCCGACGACTGGTCGCTTACCACGCTCGGCTGGATCTTTTCGCTGTCGATCTTCTTCCTCGGGCTTTCCGCGGCGTTCGCCGGCAAGTGGCTCGAACGCGTCGGCCCGCGCCGCACGATGTTCACGGCCGCGTGCTGCTTCGGCGGCGGTTTCCTGATTTCCGCGCTCGGCGTGAAACTGCACCAGATCATGTTGCTGTACATCGGCTACGGCGTGGTCGGCGGCATCGGGCTCGGGCTCGGCTATGTTTCGCCGGTGTCGACGCTGATCCGCTGGTTTCCCGACCGCCGCGGAATGGCGACCGGGATGGCGATCATGGGCTTCGGCGGCGGTGCGATGATCGCCGCGCCGCTGTCGGTCGCGCTGATGAATCATTTCAAGAGCGCGTCGAGCGTCGGCGTCGCCGAGACGTTCGTCGTGCTCGGCATCGCGTACTTCATCTCGATGTCGATCGGCGCGCTCGCGATCCGCGTGCCGCCTGCCGGGTGGAAGCCGGCAGGCTGGACGCCGCCCGCGGTGACGAAGCACAAGATGATCACGTCGAATCACGTGCACATCGACCAGGCGCTGAAGACGCCGCAGTTCTACCTGATCTGGCTCGTGCTGTTCCTGAACGTGACGGCCGGCATCGGCATCATCGGGCAGGCATCGGTGATGATCCAGGAGAGCTTCAAGGGTGCGGTCAGCGCCGCGGCGGCGGCCGGCTTCGTCGGTTTGCTGTCGCTGTTCAACATGGGCGGGCGCTTCGCGTGGGCGTCGGCGTCGGACTGGGTCGGACGCAAGAACACGTACTTCATCTTCTTTGCGCTGGGCGCCGTGCTGTACTTCTGCGTGCCGCTCTTCGCCGCGTCCGGGCAAATCGCGCTGTTCGTGCTGACGTTCTGCCTGATCCTGTCGATGTACGGCGGCGGATTTGCGACGGTGCCCGCGTATCTGGCGGACATGTTCGGCACCGCGTACGTCGGCGGCATTCATGGGCGGCTACTGACGGCGTGGGCCGCGGCCGGTATTGCCGGGCCCGTGCTCGTCAACTACATCCGCGCATATGAAGTCGCGCACGGTGTCGTGAAAGCGGATGCATACACGATGACGGTTCACATCATGGCGTCGCTGCTCGTGATCGGCTTCATCTGCAACCTGTTCGTGAAGCGCGTCGACGAGCGCCATCACATGACCGATGCACAGCTCGACGCGGGCAAATAAATTCTGGAGACGCGAGAATGAATGAAACGGTTGCTTCGATGCGCCCGACCAACAAGGCGGTGCTTGCCGTGTTCTGGCTGTATGTGCTGGTTCCGCTCGCGTGGGGCGTCGTGAATACGATCACGACCGCGATGAAGCTGTTCGGCTGAAAGCGGCAAGGATGTACGTGCCGCGGCGGTGCGTGCACGCGGAAGGCGGCGCGCGCCGCCTCAACGGCCATGCCGGTTGGACCGCGATGTACCGCACTGCCTTCTACGGGCGCAACGCGAACCGGCGCACCGCGCCGCGACGCCATCTTTTGACGGGAATGACATGAAACGGCAGATTGGCCTGATCGGCGTGGGGCTGATGGGGCACGGGATTGCGCGCAACGTGCTGAAGCACGGTTATCCGCTCACGGTCGTCGAACATCCGGGCAATCAGCCGCTCGACGAACTGCTGCGCGGCGGCGTACGGACGGTGCGAACCGCGCGCGAACTGGCCGACCAGGCGGACGTCGTCATCCTTTGCGTGACGGGCTCCCCTGAAGTGGAAGCGGTCCTGACCGGTGACGACGGCGTGTTGGCGGGGCTGAAGAACAATGCGATCGTCGTCGACTGTTCGACCGCCGTTCCCGAATCGACCGTTCGGATGGCGCGGCTTGTCGAAACGGCAGGCGGGCGCTTCGCCGACGCGCCGATGACGCGCGGCGCGCGGGAAGCGCACGAGGGCCGGTTGAACCTGCTGGTCGGCGCGGCGCCCGCGTTGTTCGAGGAGATCAGGCCCGTGCTCGCGTGCTTCGCCGAAAACATCACGCGCGTGGGCGACGTCGGTGCGGGCCACAGCATGAAGCTTCTGCACAACTATGTTTCGCTCGGCACCATCGCGCTACTGTCGGAAGCCGTCGCGTGCGCGAAACGCGCGGGCGTGGACGTCGCGGTGCTCGCCGACGTGCTCGCCAACGGCGGTGGCGGCGGCGCCGCACTGAACCGGCTGCGTCCGTTCCTGGAAAGCGGCGACGCATCGGCGTTGCCGTTCCATATGGCGAACGCGCTGAAAGACTTGTCGTACTACTCGGCGATGGCCGACGGCGTCGATGCGGCTCATGCTATCGCGGCGGCCGTCACGGATACGTATCGCGACGCCGTTGCCGGCGCCGGCGCGCATTGTCCCGTGCTGAAATTGTCCGATGTGCTGATGGCGGCGCACACGCACGACGCGCGCGCGTCGTCCTGAGCGGGTTCGCGTCCGCCGGCGCGCTGCTGATCGCGCGCGCCGCGATCAGCGCGGCGGCGCGACCGACGCGCCGGTGATCCCGTGCCGCCGCAGCGAATCCGCGACGAAGCCCGACGCCTTCATCTCCTCGACGAACTCGCCGAGAAACGCTGCAGCCGCTGCGCCGCGGCTCTTCGGCACGCCCATCGCCTGACGGATCACCATGAAGCGCTCGTCGAGCAGGCGCAGTCCCGAAGTGTTCGCCGCGTCGGCTTCGAGTTGCTGCTTGACGCCCGCGGCGACTTCAAGCTGCTGTTCGACGAACGTCGGCACGACCGCCTGCGACGTTGGTGCGCGTACGATCTGCGCGGCCTTCAGTTCGCGCGTGAGGAACAGGTCGTACGCGCTGCCCTTGCCGACGGCCACGCGATTGTGCGGTTGATCGACGTCCGCATTGGTGCGGATCGGCGATGCGTCGCGCACGAGATAGAAGCCCTCGATCAGCACGTACGGCTCGGTGAACGCGACGGTCTCGCCGCGCAGCGGATCCACTGCGAAGAAGCCGAAATCAGCGCGCTCGTCGGTCAGCGCCTGCACGGATTTGCCGGCCGCATCGAACACCACGAGTTCGAGCTCGGACGACAACCGCTCGGCGAACGCACGCGCCAGGTCGATCGACACGCCGAATGGCTCGCCGGTTGCAGCGTCGCGATTCGCGAGGATCGGGTTGCCGAGGTTGATCGACGCGCGCAGCTTGCCGGTCGGCGTGAATGCGGAGAGGACGGAAGGATCGATGGGCATGGAGACACTCATGAAGATCGAATGCGCCGGTGCGCTCGGCACGCGGCGGCCGAGGTTTCATGCGGAGATGCGAGCGGACGTTTTCGGTGCTCGCCGAAAGGAAATCGCAAGCACCGCCGGACGTGACCGGCGGTAGTGCGCCCGGATATCGGTTCGTCTCCGCTGCGATTACTTTACTGCGACTTCCGTGTGCACGACCTGCGGCGGGCTTTTGAAGAACGGCCCGGCCAGCTGCCGCCACGCCTGGAAGTCTTCCGATTGCCGGAAATGCACGATGTGGTCGTCGACGGTGTCCCACTTGACGACGAGCAGGTAGCCGCCGCTGCGCTCGATCACGCGGTGCAGTTCGGCGCCGCCGCAGCCGCGCGCACGGGCAAAGAGCGGGAGCGCCTGACGAACCGCTGCTTCGAACGGCTCGGCCTGCGACGGATCGATTTCGAGCGATGCCATTTCCAGAATCATGGATGCTATTCCCGGGGTGTGAATGATGCGGACTGTTCGCGATGCGACGCGCGCATCGGTCGGCGTCTCGCCACGATACCGGAAGTCGGGATCGCGCGCCCGCGAGACCGGTTCCAGCGATGCCGCTGCCGTCACGCGAGCCGTCCGCCAACTCGTGCGCATTCGCGTTTTCCCCTATGTGGAATGACGCCGCGCAGGCCGATGTCACAGAGGCGGCGATAACAATCCGAGGCCAGCCATGACGATATCCGCGACAAACGGAACAAACGACACACCGCCGGCAACCATCGCCGAAGCCGCACCCGATTACGCCGTCGCGCCAGCGACGGTCCTGCTGGTCGACGACGAACCGGCCGTGTTGTCCGCGCTCAAGCGGGTGCTGCGGCCCGCGCGTTACGACGTCGTCACCGCCGAAAGCGGCGAAGCCGCGCTCGAACTGCTTGCATCGAAGGAAGTCGACCTGATCGTGTCCGACATGCGCATGCCGAACATGAGCGGCGCCGCGTTTCTTTCCCGCGTGCGTGCGCTGTACCCGGACACGATGCGGATCCTTCTGACCGGCTATTCGGACATCGCGTCGATCGTCGAAGCCGTCAACGACGGCGGCGTGTATCGCTACCTGAACAAGCCGTGGGACGACCACGACCTGCTGATGACGCTCGAGCAGGCGCTCGAACAGCGGCGCTTGCGCGGTGAAGCCGCCCGGCTCGCCGCGTTGACGGAAGCGCAGAACGAAACGCTGCGCCGTTTCAACACCGAACTCGAAACGCAGGTGCGCGCGCGCACGGACGAGCTCGGGCAAACCGTGATGTTCCTCGAGGCGGCGCAGCACGACCTGAAAAGCAGTTTCACCGCGATGGTTCAGGTCTGCGCGAGCATGATCGAAATGCGCTGCGGATCCGCAAGCGGTCATGCGATGCGCGTCGGCGAAATCGCGCGCCAGCTCGCGCTGGCGGCCGGGATGAGCACGCTGCACGCGCAGGACGTCTATTACGCGGGGCTGCTGCATGGAATCGGCAAGCTGTCGCTGCCGGACGAACTGCTGCACAAGCCGCTCGTCAAGATGACGACGGACGAACACAGCCTGTTCCAGCAGCATCCGCTGCGTGCGCAGATGGTGCTCACGCCGGTCGCGCAACTGCACAAGGTCGCGTCGATCGTGCTGCACCAGTACGAGCGGTTCAACGGCCGCGGCACGCCGGACGGGCTCGCGGGCGACGCGATTCCGCTCGGCTCGCGGATCGTCGCGATCGCGCGCGACTTCGAGGGGCTGCGCAACGGCGAGATCGGTGCGCCGCATTCGGTCGAGCAGGCGATCGACGTGCTGCGTTCGCAGGCCGGCGTGCGCTACGACCCGGTGCTCGTCGCGTGCTTCGTCGAACTGATGCGCAACCCGGCGCGCGTCGGCATCGCCGCATCCGTCGCGGAGATACGGTCCGCGCAACTGCGCGAAGGGATGCAGCTTGCCGACGATCTGCGCACGCATCGCGGCGTCCTGCTGATGACGAAGGGCAGCGTGATGTCGGCGCATCAGATCGAACTCGTACGTCGCTTCGAGGCGCGTGAAGGGACGCCGTTCGACATTCTCGTGCTGACCGGTGCGGCTGCGGCGGCGCAGGCTCACGCACCGTCCGGCGCTTCGCCCGGCTGACGTCGCGCCGCGCGGCCGTTGCATCCGACCGACGACCCGCAGTCGCAACGCGTTCATCTCGACCGGGCGCCCGATCATGCATGGCACGTACAACCCGCCGCTCGTCCTGCTGTCGCTCGTCATCGCGACGCTGGCCTCCTATACCGCACTCGATCTGGCTGCGTTCATTTCGCTGCTCGACAATCCGCGGCTCAAGCGCGCGTGGCTCGCCGGCGGCGCGGCCGCGATGGGCACCGGGATCTGGTCGATGCACTTCGTCGGGATGCTGGCGCTGTCGCTGCCGGTGCCGCTCGGCTACGCGCTGCCGGATACCGGCGCTTCGCTGGCGATCGCGGTGCTCGTGTCGTACTTTGCATTGAACGTCGTCACGCGTGCGCGCCTGAACGGCGGGCGGCTGCTGGGCGGCGGCGCGCTGATGGGCGCGGGGATCGTCGGGATGCATTACACCGGAATGGCCGCGATGCGCATGGAGCCCGGTATTCGCTACGATCCCTTGCTGTTCGCCGCATCGATCGGCGTGGCGGTGATCGCGTCGACCGCCGCGCTATGGATGGCCCAGGCGTTGCGCGCGCAACAGGCGCGGCATGCGACCGCGCAGCGCGTCGGTGCGGCGCTCGTCATGGGGATCGCGATCACGGGCATGCACTATACGGCGATGGCCGCCGCGCATTTCGCGCCGGATGCGCGATGCTCAGCCGCAAACGGGATCGATGCGCCGTGGCTCGCGACGACGATCGCGCTGTTTACGACCGCGACGCTGATCGTCACGCTGCTCGTGAGCCGCTTCGATGCGCGCACGACGTTTCTGCGCGGAATGACGGACACGCTGGAACGGCTCGTGCGGTTGCGGACCGCGGAACTGGAAACGGCGTTGCGGCGCTACGAGCAGACGACCGCGATGCTGCAGCGCACGCGCGAGAACATGGCGACCGAGATCGACGAACGCCGGGCGGCGCAGGCCCGGCTCGAACAGGAGAAGGACGAGCAGCGGCGCCTGCTGCGTGAGCTCGAGGAAACGCACGTCCAGTTGCTGCAATCGGAAAAACTCGCGTCGATCGGCCAGCTCGCAGCCGGCGTCGCGCACGAGATCAACAATCCGATCGGCTTCATCAGCGCGAATCTCAACACGTTGAGGACGTGGGTGCGAACGCTGCTGGACGTGATCGCCGCGCACGAGGCGGCAATGCCGCAGCTCGAACCGCGGACGCGCGACACGCTGGCGGCGATGCACGGCGCGGCCGATCTCGACTACGTGCGAGACGAGATCGTGACGCTGATCGACGAATCGATCGATGGTGCGTTACGCGTGCGGCGCATCGTGCAGGATCTGCGCGATTTCTCGCGGCCGGGCAGTGGCGAGTGGAGCGTCGTCGACGTGCATGCGGGGCTCGAGAGCACGCTGAACGTCGTGCACAACGAGCTGAAGTACAAGGCCGACATCGTGCGCGAATACGGCGACGTGCCGCACGTCGAATGTCTTCCGTCGCAACTGAACCAGGTGTTCATGAATCTGCTCGTCAATGCGGCGCACGCGATTCCGGCGCGCGGCGTAATCACGATCCGCACGTCGAGCGACGGCGATCAGGTGTCGATCGCGATCAGCGACACCGGAACCGGGATGACGCCCGACATCGTGCGGCGCATCTTCGATCCGTTCTTCACGACGAAGCCCGTCGGGCAGGGCACGGGCCTGGGGTTGTCGGTGTCGCACGGCATCGTCGAGCGCCATCGCGGCACGATCGACGTGACGAGCGAGCCGGGGCGCGGCACGACGTTCTGCGTCCGGTTGCCGATCCGGCGCGCGGCAGGCAGCGCCGACGACGCGACGGCGGTCGCGCAGCGGGCATGAACGCGCGGGGCGCGATGCGCGCAACGGACGCGTTCGTCACGTCGCGCGCTTGCGCCGCCGCCTGCGGAAGAAATTCCAGAACATCGCGGTCGCGTCCGGTCCCGTTGCCGAGTGGAACGCTTCGCTTGGATCGCCGCCGCTCCACGCGTGCGCGAGCCGGCGAACGACGCATACCCTGACGATCAGCCGGCCGCCGCGCAGATAGTCCGTATAGTCGGCACCGTCCTGCGCATAAGCGAGTCGTTCGCCGACGCGCAGTGCGCCGTGTTCGTCGATGAGCCGATTGATCCGGGCGAATGCGATGCCGAGCTGTTGTGCGTTCCGTTCGTCGACGACCGTATCGAGGCCACCATGCACGACGAGCGCGGGCATGCCCGGATAAGTGCGGACGTCGACGCACGCGTCCACGACGCGGATCGGATCGTCGCGCAGGCCGCGCCGCATCACGCTCATCGCGGCCATCGTCGACAACGGCGGCGCGATGGCCGGCCCGGAATGCAGGCCGACCGCCGCGAACAGTTCGGGATGGGCGACGGCGAGCTGCGCGGCCAGCCCGGCGCCGGCCGACATCCCGGCCAGATAGATCCGATCGCGATCGAACCCGCGCTCGTGCACGAGCGCGTCGATCAGCGACGCGACCGCCGGGGCTTCCGACTGCGACGCGTCGCCATGCCAGTTCCAGCAGCGATGCGAATGCGCGGTCTTTGCCTGTTCCGGAAACAGTACCGCGAAGCCGGCACGGTCGGCGATGCGACAGATGCGCGTGCCCGCCGCGAACGACTCGGCGGTCTGCTTGCAGCCATGCAGCATCACGACGACGGGCATGGCCGCGATGGCGGCCGGCGTCGCGGGCAGATACAGCGCGTAGGCGAGATGGTTCACGAAGCGGCCGGCGGTCGGCCGCGCGGAGTGGAACGAGCGTAGCCACGTGCCTGCGGGCTGGCGCGGCGACGGGCGGGCAGCGTGGGCCGCGCGGGCGGGGCGCGGAGGTGCGGCCGGCTTGCGGCGCGCGGGCGGCGCAGCCGCGAGGCGCTTGGCTGCCGCGCCGGGTTTGGACGACCGCCTTTTCGGCCGCGGACTCGTCGCGGCGGACAACAGGTCGAGCGGCCTCAGCCATAGGCTGGTTTTTTTCCTGGGCATGGACGAATCTCGTGCTGGTGCTCGTGTAACCGCATACGACGAGCCGCCGTCGGGTGGTGTCGAATCGGGGTGGAGCAGGATCCGTGCTCGGGGTGCGTCGGCGCCGGGGCGATCACGCTTCGCCGGCACGGGCAGACGGCCGGTTGGATCGCGCGACGTGTCGCCTCTGCCGCAGCGTCGTGATACGGGCCGGCCTCGCATCATGCTAGCGGATATCGCGTGCGGGCGCGAAGCGGCTCGTCGCGCGAACGCGCAAGCGAGTGGCGCGGAGGTTATGTTGACTGGCGCCGCGATACCGCATGCCGGTGCACTGTGACGGCAAGCAAGGCCGCCATCGCGACCGGTGCCAGATGAAAACGTAGAGGGAAAACGCCGGTGCAGCACGCTTGCACGGGCATTAGCCATGCGACGCCGACGATCGCGCGATCGACGCGGGACAACGGGCTGTGGGTCGAATCGTGCGCGAGCAGCGCAATCGGGAGTCCGAGCCACGCCAGATCGTAGCTCATCATGTATGGCTGCATAAGCAGACTGGCCACCGACAACGCGGCTGTGCGCAATTCGAAACGTGCGCGGCGGGCCCACAAATACAACGCCGACAATACCGCCGGAACGGCGACGAGCATATGACACGCGTACGCGCCGACAACCGGAAGGCCCGCCATTCTGGCCGCGGCAAACACGGTCGGCATGCCCGCCCAATGATCATTCCCGTTCAGCAGCAGCGAACGGTTGAGTGTCGGCACGTATGACACATAGGTGCGCCACGCGTCGACGCCGAGCACCGCAGCGGTGCATGCCGCGAATGCGATGAACAGGACGGCCGACGCGAACAGCCCCCTCCAGTAGCGTCCGCACAGCAGCGCGAGCGGAAACAGCACGCCGAACTGGGGTTTGATCGCCAGGAACGCAATGCATGCGCCAGCGCGCAGCGGCGCCGTCTCCAGCAACGCAAGGGCGGCACCGGCCGCCGCTGCGGTGAGGAGCGAATTTTGACCGGCGTAAGCGGCAAGTGCGACGCCCGGAAAAGCGGCAACGACCAAAAGTGCGGACCGGTCGATGCCACGGCATAGACGGGCAATGACGGCGCTGTATGCGCTCAGGCCAAGGACCGTGAATAGCGCAACGGCGCCGTCGAACTTCAATGCGCCGAACGGGAGCAGGGCCAGCAGGAATGTCGGCGGGTAGGGAAACGGTGCATACGCTGCCATCGGCCTGACCTGCGCTTCGACGGTATTCATCCACTCGGCCGAGAATACCGCTGGTGCGCCATGTTCGATTGCGACCCGGGCCGCTGCCCAAAAAATGCCGAAATCGATTCCGACCATTGGCGCAGTCCGGTCGTTCAGTATGTAGTATTTGACGCACCAGATCGCGAGCACGGCAATTTGTGTCGCGAGCGCCGCACCGGCATAGAGCGGCACGCGGCCGACACGCTCGCGACGGTTGTCCCATGTGCTCACGATCCGTTTCCCGCTCAGCTGCGCCCTACTCGAGCGCACGTACTTCGGCTCTTTACCGATACGTCCACAACCGGTGCATCAGGAACGTCGTCGGCGGAATCAGCAGCGCGATCGCGACGATGCTCCAGCCGCGCGGCACGTCGAGCAGTTCCGCAGTTCGTGCGAGCAGCATCGTCTCGGTGAAACCGGCTGCGGCGACGGCCAGAAAACGCAGCAGGTTGCGCGATTGTACGGATGACGAAAAACTCCACAGCGTATTCGCGAGATACGAGAACACGGTTGCGCAGATGAACGCGACGGCATTCGCGGCAACCTGTGTCGCATCGAACAGCGCATACATTGCGCACGCGATCAACGCGTGCAGTGCGGTCGAGCACAGCCCCGACAGGCCGAAGCGGACCAGTCGCACGCGTTCGGCGTAGAGCAGCGCGAACATCGTCTCTTCCCCGGCTCAGCGCGCGCCGACCCGCACGCGGGCAGGCTGTACGCGGCGGCGCGCGATCGTGCGCCGCGCATCGCGCGCGACCGGCAACTCGACGACCTTCGCATGCGACTGATAGCGGCGGCGAATCAGATAGACCGGACGTTGCTTCGATTCGTCGTAGATGCGGCCGATGTACTCGCCGACTACGCCGATGCCGATGAGCTCGATGCCGCCGATGAACAGCACGACCGACAGGAGCGACGAGTAGCCAAGCACCGGATTGCCGAACACCAGCGTGCGGCCGACGATGAACGCGCCGTACAGGAATGCGAGCGCGGCGATGCCGAGGCCGATGTAGGTCCAGCTGCGCAGCGGCACGGTGCTGAAACTCGTGATGCCTTCGAGCGCGAAATTCCACAGCTTCCAGCCGGAGAATTTCGAGTGCCCGGCGCTGCGCGGGTCGCGCTGATACTCGACGATCACGGTCCGGTAGCCGACCCACGCGAACAGCCCTTTCATGAAGCGATGCCGTTCGGGCAGGCTGCGCAACGCGTTGACGACCTTGCGGTCCATCAGCCGGAAGTCGCCGACGTTTTCCGGCAGCTTTACGTCCGACAGCACGTTGTGCACGCGATAGTAAATCGCGGCCGCGGTGCGCTTCGCGAATGAATCGCACGCGCGGCTGCTGCGTTTCGCGGCGACGACTTCCGCGCCGTCGCGCCAGTGTTCGAGCATGACCGGGATCAGGCTCGGCGGGTCCTGCAGGTCTGCATCGAGCGGGATCACCGCGTCGCCGGCGGCTTCGTCGAGGCCGGCGGTCAGCGCGGCCTCCTTGCCGAAGTTGCGGGTGAGATCGATCACGCGTACGCGGCGATCGGCCATGCTGACGCGGACGAGCCGCTCCAGCGTGTCGTCTCGGCTGCCGTCGTTGACGCAGACGATCTCGAAACGGATCGCATCGAGGCCGGACATCAGCGGAATCACGACGTCGAAGAAGTGCTCGACGGCCTCGCCTTCGTTGTAGAACGGCACGACCAGCGAGACGAGCGGTGTGTAGAGCGATTCACGCATGATGGGATCCCCTGTAATCATGTATCAGCGATCGGCGCCGAAAGTCGGGCGGCCGATGCGGCGCAGTCCGTGCGGCGGGCGGTGGTGCGACCGGACCGGGTGCGTAAAGCCGGTGTCGGTGGAACGGTCGCGTGCGTCGGGCAACGACGGCATGTCCCGCCGTTCGTGTGCGATCCGGCCGACGAGCAGCGCGAGTGACGCGAGCGTGAAGATCGGCATGAACTGGAACGACAGGTGCGGTACCAGCAGCAGGCCGGCGAGCGGCATCGCCCACATCAGCAACAGCCATTCGCGTTCGAAGCGACGCCAGCCGTGCGTCCACGCATAGCGTGCGTACCACGCGATCACGAGCCCGTACCAGGTGAGGTCGTAGTCGTACAGGTACGGGCTGACGAGCAGGCATGCGCAAGCGAGGGTCGCGGCCCGCAGCGCATAGGCGCATGCGCCGCGCCATGCGTAGACGACTGCGATCGCGGCCACCGTCGCCGACAGCAACTGCAAGGTGTGCGCGACAAAGGCGGGCCAGCCGGCCATCGTCGCGAGCGCGAACAGCGTAGGCATCCGTGCAAGCTTCGACTGGCCGGTGCTGACGATCAGCAGCGCATCGTGGACTCCGTGTGCGAACGCGAGCCACGTGCCGAACCCGAACACGAGCGCCGTGAGCGCCGCGCTGCCCGCGATCGTCGCAGCCCACGCGGCCAGCGCGCGCCATTGCCCGGCGCACAGCAACGCGACGGGGAACAGCGCCGCGAGCTGCGGCTTCACCGTCAGCAGCCCCATGCAAATGCCGGCGACGACCGGCCGGCGGTTGAGCTCGATCAGTCCGATACCGGCGAGCGTTGCGGTAAAGAGGCTCGTTTGGCCGCCGATCAGCGTCAGGAACACGCCGGGGAACGCGAACGCGCAAAGCAGCGCGGTGTCGCGCTGCACGATCGCACGGATCACCGCCGCGAACGCGATGCAGGTCGCGCCAAGCCACAGCACAGCGGCGAGCGTGTACGGCAGCCAGCCAAGCGGCAGTACGACCAGCAGCATGGTCGGCGGATACAGCCAAGGCAGCGTGCCGTCCGCGACGCTCATCGTCGGGACCGCGAGCTTTTCGAGCGCGAACAGCGCCGGGAAATTCCACGCGTCGACCGCATGTCCGTGTGCCGCGAGCCGCGCGGCGCTCCAGATCGGCGAGAAATCCTGCGACAGCGGTTCCGGAGCGCCATGCCGTGCCAGCGACACACGGAACAGGTAGATGCCGATGAACAGCAGTTCGGTCAGCAGCACGCCGCCCGCATAGAAGCGCACGCGATCGCGGTTGAGCCAGTGCGGGAAGCGGCGAGGGCCGGCGATCGGTAGTTCCGGATGGAGATCGGCGGGCGAATGCCCATGGCGGACGGTCAGCGGCGCTCTCATCGCACGCTCCGCCCGGCAAGCATCGTGCGCCGCACGACGACGAACAGTACCGCGAGCAGCACGAATGGCCCGATCTGCGGCAGCTTCATCAGCCGGTTCAGCATCTCGAAGATCGGCAGCAGCCACGCGAGCACGAGGATGAGCTGTTCGCCCGGCAGCCAGCCGTCGTCGAGACCGCACGCGATCAGGCAAAACAGCGCGATGCCGAGCCAGGTCAGCTCATAGCTCCACAGATACGGCGTCGTCAGCAGTGTGGCGACGGCGACCGCCGCGGCGCGCAGGCGCATGTCATTCGTGCGGCGCCACACGTGGACGGCCGCGGCGATCGCGAGCAGCGCGACCGTCGCCTGGGCAGCCAGCGCGCCCGCCACCGACACGTGCGCGAGCCTCAGCGTAGCGAACAGCGTTGGCGATGCGAGCCAGTACGACGCCTGCATGAAATGCTGGTCCCGAACCGTCGACATCGCGTGGGTCAGCCCGTGCAGTGCGGCGGGACCGGTCAGTGCGATCCCGGCCGCCGCGAACAACGTCGCGGTGATCGCCGCCGCGGCGAATGTGCGCCACGCCCGCGCTGCGATCAGCACGAACGGGAATACCACCGCCAGCTGCGGCTTGATCGCGAGCAGCCCGATCAGCACGCCGGCGACGATCGGGCGCTTGCCGAGCAGATGCAGTGCGAGTGCGGCGGTGCCGGCGGTGAGGATGCTGTTCTGGCCGAACAGCGCCGACAGGCAAACCGCCGAGTAGCCGATCATCACGAGCCCTGCCGCGCGCGGTGCGGGAAGGTGCGTGCGCAGGCCCGACAAGCGGGAGATAGCGAACGCATAGCATAAAAGGCTGCCCGCGAGAAAGAGGAAGTAAGCGGGCAGGAAAGGCACAAGGGCAACCGGCGCGATGAGCAGCAACATCGTCGGCGGATAGAGCCAGGGAAGCGGCTGATGCTGCAGATATGCACCGAAGTGCATCGATTCAGCCTGCAGGAATGACGAAGTGTTGTAGACCGACGATGCGTGGCCTTGCAACACGAGATTCGAAGCGGTCCAGAAGACCGAGAAGTCGGTGCCCGGACGGCTGACCGCGCTCGACGTGAAACCGTCCGTGACGATACCCCAGACCGTTGCCAATGCAACGAAGAGCATCAGCATGATGCAGCTGTACGGAACGATCCGATCGGCTGTCAGCCATTGAGCACAGCGTATTGCGCGATCGCGCGTTCCACGATTGGCTGTGTACATGATGCCCCGTCTGTAGTGGAGGCCGCGTGGTCTGTCGCAGCCGTTTGAGTTTGATGTTGTCGTGCCTGCGGATCGAATCGCCTTGAAACGGCGTTGTCCGGTGAACCCATTGTTGGAGAAAAAAACGCGTGATGCAAACCGCGTACTGAATTCCGGAATCGGAAAGGGCGGCCAACACGCGCGATAACGGCTTTTTCTGGTATGAGAAAACGCGGCCGACGGCTTTGGTGTTTCCGAGTTGAAACATTCCAGGTTTTGCCGCACTGCTGCATCCCTCGGAACTGGCGACCGGCGATTGGCGCGCGGTGTTCGGGAAAATACCGACAAAATTTTTTTTGCCTCTTGCGCAGAGCCGCAGCGAGCGGTCGGGCCTGGGCGCACGTGGCCGCACGCATATCAAATCTGAAACATTTTCAACATTGCGCCCATACCGCCGGAACGCAGGTATCGCCGAAACCCTTGATACACATGGATTCCTGCCGATATGGCCTGCTCTTTGCGTAAGCCTCGGCACGGCAGTCGACGAGGTGACGACCGGACGGTATCGGCAAATGACCGATGGAACCCGCCCCGCGTCCCCCGCGGAAACGAAGGACCCGAGCGCGTCGGGGAACGTACGCAGCTTCGGGCCACGGAACCGCAAGCACCTTCGCCGATCGACCGACGAGACCCGGGTTGCTTCCGGGCGACAAGAAAATCGGCATGGCAGCACTTGGGGAATAAAAATGAAAGACCACAGCGCATCGCGGTCGGCAAGCCGCGGCAAAAGCAAGTTTCAGTTTCTCAGGGAGCTCTTCTCCCGTTCAATCGGATTTCGCGCGTCGAACGGCAATGCCGTCATTCGATTCGGCCGGCATGCGCGGCCCGTCGAACCGGCCATGCGATGCGCGTTTCTCCTGCCTTCCCCATCTTTGATAGTCGTTCGCACGGACAGGCGAGTGCATCCCTGTCATCGCGGCTGAGCGTCGCGTTTCGATTTCTCGAGTAGTGCCGGTGGTGCCAGCCCCCGACGTCGTGACGGGCGAAGGGGTTTTAGTAGCAGTCCGAAAGGAGTGTGCTCATGAGCAGCTTGATCGAAAAGATACCGTGGTTCATCCGGGATGAAAGAGGCGTGACGGCCATCGAGTACGGCCTGATCGCCGCGCTAATCGTGATTGGCATCGTTGTCGCGCTGACCACGGTTGGCACCGATCTGCAGACCGTGTTCAGCACGATCGCCGCAGACCTGGATTCGGCAGTAACAGGCTTCTGATGAACGGAAGGGGGGAGCGGTTCATCCGGATCGTTCATCGCCACCATACGGCATTGACAGCATTCCTCGACGTATCGACGCCGATCGTTCGATCAGGCCGGCACGCGGGGTATTGAACGTAACTCAAGGAGATCATCATGTCCAAGCTCATTCAACAAGCAGCCCGCTTCGTCCGCGATGAAGACGGCGTGACCGCCATCGAATACGGCCTGATCGCCGCACTGATCGCCGTCGGCATCATCGCCGCGCTGTCGACCATCGGCAAGGATCTGGCGACCGTGTTCAGCACGATCGCCGACGATCTGAACTCGGCCGTTTGACGTCGTTGAACAGCAGAGCGTGGGGCGGCTCGGCCGGTGCAGCGATCGAGCCGCCGCCACTCTCCTGACCGACCTGAAGCTGGAGACCGTCATGAAGGCCAATGTACGTGTCGTGATCGACCGGATCGGCGACGAGCAAGGCGTGACGTCGATCGAGTACGCGTTGCTCGGTGCGATGTTCGCAGTCGCGGTGCTGGGCAGCGTCGTCGGCTTGAGAAGTTCGGTGATCGACACGTACCGGGTGATCGCGGCAGCCGTGACTGCTGCCGTGACCACCGCGCTTTCCCTGGTTTCCTGAACGATTCGATTCGACCTTGCGAGGTTCGCCATGCTGCTCGTTGCGCCGCCTTACCCGGTTCCGTTGTGCGTGACGCTGCTCGCGGTTGCCGCGGCCAGCACGGACATCGCGAGCCGACGTATTCCGAACCGTCTCGTCGCGATCGGACTCGCCGGTGCACTGGTCGCCCAGTGCGTGTTGCATGGCGTCGCGGCCGGCGTGCTCGGTTGGCTGGCGGGCGCGGCAACCGGCTTTGGCCTGCTGCTGCCGTTCTACCTGTTGCGCGGGATGGCGGCCGGCGACGTGAAGCTGATGCTCGCGATCGGCGCGTGGGTGGGAGCGGAAATGACGGTGTACATCGTGCTCGCCACGTTCGTGGCCGGCGGGATCGCCGCGATCGGTTTCGTGCTGATGCGCGGCCGGATGCGCGAGCTGCTGACGAACGTTCGCGCACTGATCGTGCGCGGTGCGCGGCGCTCGCGCGCAGAAGCGGCGGACGGCACCGCGGAAATCGCCTCGGTCGGCACGCTGCCGTATGGCGTGGCGATCGCGGCCGGCACGCTGGGGATGCTGTTCGCGTCGTGCGCATAGCGCGACGTACCTGCAACGAGGACGAACATGAACACGAACCACACCGAACCGAAACGCGACGCGCAGGTATCGCACTTGCCCGACCCGTCGCCGTCGCGGGAAATCCATACGAAGATCGGTGCGCACCTGCCAGCGGCGCCGCGCTCGCTGGAGGACACCGGGCTGAGCATGACGTTCGTCGCCGGCCTCGTGCTGAAGTCGACGCTGATCCTCGGCCGCCCGTCTTACGGCGATCTGGTCGAGCGGCATTGCCTGCCGCTTGCGGTGCTCGACGACGTATTCGCTTTCCTGGTGCGCGAGCATCTCGTCGAGTTGACCCATCGCGGCGCGACCGATCTCGACGTGACCTTCCGCCTCACCGACGCGGGCCGCGTGCTCGCGCTGGAGGAAAAGGCGCGCAGCGGCTACAGCGGGCCGGCGCCGGTGACGCTCGAAGCGTATCTCGACTGCGTGAGCACGCATTCGGTCCGCAAGCTGCACATCGGTTGTCGCGACGTGTGGGAAGCGTTCGAAGGCATCGTCATCGACACGGCCGTGCTCGATGCGGCGGCCGCCGCGCTGAACGCGGGTCGTCCGTTGCTGATCTACGGCCCGGCCGGCAGCGGCAAGACGTTCCTCGCCGAACGCCTCGGTTCGCTGATGCGCGGGCGCGTGCCGGTGCCGCATGCGATCTGCGCGGCCGGCGAAGTGATCCAGATCTACGATCCGCTCGTGCATGTCGACGTGGCGGTGCAAAGCGGCCAGTCCGTCGATCGCCGCTGGCGCCTGTGCGAGCGGCCGGTCGTGATGTCCGGCGGCGAGCTGACGCTCGAAGAGCTCGATTTGCGCCGCGACGAAGTGTCCGGCTTCTATCAGGCGCCGCCGCACATGAAGGCGAACATGGGCATGTACATCGTCGACGATCTCGGCCGCCAGCGTGTCGAGCCGCGCGACCTGCTCAATCGCTGGCTGCGCCCGCTCGATCGTGGCGTCGATTTCCTGACGCTCGAATCCGGCAATCGCTTCGTTCTGCCGTTCGACGTGTGGCCGGTGTTCTCGAGCAACCTGGCACCCGAACAATTCGCCGACGATGCGTTCCTGCGCCGGCTCGGCTCGAAGCTCCACGTCGGCCCGATGTCGATCGACGAATATCGCGCCGTGTACGACGCGGCCTGCAAATCGCTGGGCCTCGTGTCGGCGAACGACGCGTTCGAATTCCTGCTGCACCGGTTGCACTTCCCGACCGGCAAGGCCTTTCTCGCATGCTTTCCGGCGGACCTGCTGCGCCTCGTTGCCGCCGGCGCGCGCTACCGCGGCGATCCGCTCGAGGTGACGCACGACGCGCTGTACGACGCGTGGGCCAGCTACTTCGGCGCAGCGCCCGAGCGCGACGGCAATCATCCGCCGCCGGCCGAGCGTGGTGGGCGTACGTTCATCACCGGTTGAGCCGTTTCTTTCACGCTTCATCGAGGAGCATAGCCATGAAAAACAGTCGAGCGGTCATGATGCTGGTCGTCGCGATGGTCGCGGGGCTTGCCGCGGTCATCTTCGCGTCCCGCTGGCTGGTGCAGACGTCCACCAGCTCGGTCACCTCGGTCGCAGTGGCGACCACCGACCTGAACCTGGGCGAGCCGCTCGGGCCGAACCAGATCCACCTGGTCAGCTGGCCGTCGGGGAGCGTGCCGACCGGCGCATTCACCGATACGAAGGAACTTGAAGGACGCGTCGTGCGGACCAGCCTCGCGCGCGGCGAACCGGTGATCGAGTCGAAGCTCGCGCCGGTCGGCACGAAGGGCGGGCTGTCCGCCGTGATTGCCAACGGCAGCCGCGCGATCACCGTGCGCGTGAACGACGTGGTCGGTGTCGCGGGCTTCGCGCTGCCGGGCAACTACGTCGACGTGATCGTCAATACGCAGGAACAACAGGGCAAGAGCGACGGGCAAAGCATTTCGAAGATCGTGCTCGAGCACATCCTCGTGCTGGCCGTCGCGCAGCAGGTCAGCCGCGACGACACCGCACCGAAGGTGGTCAACGCGGTGACGCTCGAAGTCACGCCGGAGCAGGCCGAACGCCTCGACCTCGCGCGCAGCGTCGGCACGCTGTCGCTCGTGCTGCGCAACCAGATCGACCAGAAGACGCTCACGACCGACGGCGCGACCAAGCTCACGCTGCTCGGCAAGGCGCCGGTTCCGCCCGCACCCGCGCCTGCGCCCGTGAAGACCGTGCGCGTGCACGTCGCGTCGCACGCGGCGCCGGAGGCACGCCGCGATTGCGTCGGCGTGCTGACCGGTGTGCGCGGCAGCGTCGAATGCTTCTGAATTCATAGAACACAACCAGATAACCAGATTAACCAGATCGGCCGCCGTCAACGCGCGACGGCCTTGGAAGACGAAAACCGGCGTCTCGCCGGTCACTCGGGGGATCAGACGAAATGAAGATCAATCCGCAACACTCAGGTGCCGGCCCGGTGCGCACGCGCATCGCGCGGAGCACGATGCTGGCCGCGATCCTGTGTACGGGAACGCTGACCGTGTACAGCGCACTCGCGCAGGAAGGTGCCGAGTCGGCCGCGCTGATGAAGGGAGGCGCGAGCGCCCCGGCCGCGGTCGCGAAAGGGCCGATGCAGATGACGATCAGCATGGCGCCGGCGCCGGCCGCCGCGGCCGCCGCGACGGCGGGCCCGCTGCGCGGCCCGAACTGCGTGGGCGCGGTGCGCGAGTCGACCAGCGTCAGCGTGCCGCTCGGCAAGTCGCTGCTGGTGCCGATGCCGGAGCCGGTGCGCAACCGGACGATCGGCAACCCGGCCGTCGCGCAGGCGACGATGGTGTCGCCGCAGACGCTGTACATCCTCGGACTGTCGGTCGGCACGACGAACATGATCGTGCAGGGCAGGAGCGGCGCGTGCCGTGTGATCGACGTCGCGGTCGGCGCGGACGCCGGCGGCCTGCAGGCGTCGCTGATGCAGCTGATGCCGAACGAGCGCGACATCCACGTGTCGACTGCCGCGGGCACGATCGTGCTGGCCGGCACCGTGTCGAACTCGCAGGCCGCGCAGCAGGCGATGCAGATCGCGCGCGCCTACGGCGACAGCGCGGCGGGCGACGGCGGCGGTGGCGGCGCCAAGGGCGGCGGTGTACTGAACATGCTGGCCGTCACGTCGCCGCAGCAGGTGATGCTCGAGGTGAAGGTCGCCGAAGTGTCGAAGACGCTGATCAACCAGATGGGCAGCGCGTTCAACATTCAGGGGGGCTTCGGCTCGTGGAGCGGCGCGCTCGTCAGCAACCTGCTTGCGGGCGTCGCGAGCGGCGCGGTCTTCAACAAGGCGAACAACAAGCCGTTCAGCATCGCGGCCGATGCGCAGAACACCGACAACCTGGTCAAGATCCTCGCCGAACCGAACCTTGTCACGATCAGCGGCCAGGAGGCCACGTTCCTCGCCGGCGGCAGGATCTTCATCCCGGTCCCGCAGAGCAGCGGCAACGGCGTTTCGTCGATCACGCTGCAGGAAGAGGAGTTCGGCGTCGCGCTGAAGTTCACGCCGACCGTGCTCGGGAACGGCAGGATCAGCCTGAAGGTTGCGCCCGAAGTGTCGGAACTGTCGCCGACGGGTGTCACGTTGAGCGCGACCAACGTCGGCGGCACGTCGATCCTGCCGCTCATCACCACGCGGCGCGCATCGACGACGGTCCAGATGGGCGACGGCGAATCGTTCGCGATCGGCGGACTGATCAAGGACAACGCCAGCGGCGCGCTGAAGGCGATCCCGGGCGTCGGCGAGGTGCCGGTGCTCGGTGCGCTGTTCCGCAGCACGTCGTTCCAGCAGGACCGCACCGAGCTGATCTTCGTGATCACGCCGCACCTGGTGAGGCCGCTGCAGACCGCCGACGTGCCGCTGCCGACCGACAGCTTCTCGAAGCCGAACGAGGTCGACGTGTTCGCGACCGGCAACATGGAAGGCCGCAAGGGAGTGCGCCGCTCGGGTGCGCAACCGGCGAACGGCGCGGCGGATGCACCGCAGACGCCGGCCCAGGCGCCGGCTCCGGCACCGCAATCGGGCGCGCCGGCTGCACCGGCCGCCGCGTTGCCCGCACCGCGTGCGCCGCAGCCCGCCGAAGCGCCGGCACCGGTGCCGGCGCGGCCCGAAAACGCTGCGGCGGCGTCAGCCGATGCAGCGGGGGCGGCGCGCGTCACGCCAGTGGATGTCGGGCAACCGGAATCGCGGCCGGCGTCGCAGCCGCAACCTCAACCGCAGGCGGACGCGGCGCGTGCGGCACGGATCGCGCGCATCGAAGCCGCGGCCGCGCGTCTCGCGGCGGCCGGCTCCGACACGCCGGCCAAACCGGCGTCGCGTCTGAAGCAGCAACCGGCCGCCGCCCACGCGCAGCTCGCAGGGGCGACGCCGGAACCCGCGTCCACCGATCGTTGAAGCCATTGAAGGGGAAGCCCATGAAATCCGCCTACCTCGTATTCATGCGCCGCGCGACGCTCGCCGTCCCGCTCGCGTTCGCACTCGCCGGCTGCATGTCGTCGACACCGGTGTGGGACAGCCGCTTCGGCGATTCGGTCCGCTCCGTCATGCAAGCCCAGATCATCGATCCGCATGCGGCCGAACACGCGGCCGCGCGCCCGGGGGTCGACGGCAGTGCCGCCGCGTCCGCCCTCGACAACTATGACAAGTCGTTCAAGCAGCCGGAGCCGAAAGGCAGCAATGCGTTCGTGATCGGCATCGGCAAGTCGTCGCAATAAAAGAGGCACGCTCAGGGAGAACGCCATGTCCAGCGCAGCTCGTCATCCGAAACTCACGCGTCGCAGTCTCCGTCGTCAGCAAGGCGCCGTCGCGATCATCGTCGGTCTCGCACTGGCGGTGATGATCGGGTTCGTCGGGCTCGCGCTGGATCTTGGCAAGCTGTACGTCACGCGCAGCGAACTGCAGAACAGCGCCGACGCCTGCGCGTTGTCCGCTGCGCGCGATCTGACTTCGGCCATCAGCCTGCAGGTCGCGGAAGCGGACGGCATCGCCGCCGGCCACTCGAATTTCGCGTTCTTTCAGCAGAACGCGGTGCAGATGCAGACGGATTCGAACGTCACGTTCAGCGATTCGCTGACGAATCCGTTCCTGACCAAGACGGCGGTCACCACGCCGGCGAACGTCAAATACGTGAAGTGCACGGCGCAGCTGAGCAACATCGCGCACTGGTTCATCGAGGTGCTCAACACGATTCCTGGCGTGCGGGTCGCGAACGCGGCGCAGGTCACGGCCAGTGCGATCGCGACGGTCGGCGCCGGCCAGACCACCTGCGCGATCCCGGTGTTCGTGTGCCGCGCGGCGTCCAGCGCGCCGTACAAGGTCGGCGACTGGATCTCGTCGCCATCCGGCTCGTCGACGACGTACGGGCCGGGCAACTTCGGCTGGGCGGCGCTCGACGGGTCGACGAACGAACCGACGATCGCAAGCGAGCTGTCGGGCAATACCTGCAACATCGTGTCGCCGCCCGACCTCGGATCGACGGGCCTGAAGGCTGCGTCGCTGCGCGCATGGAACACCCGCTTCGGCATCTACACGAACGGCGCGAACGGCTCGAGCGGCCAGCCGGATTTCACCGGCTACGCATATGTCGGCCCGAACTACGGGCCGCCGGGAACGCCCGGCATCGTCGGCGATGCGTACACGCAGTTCGTGAAGGATCGCGCGGCGTTCAAGTCGTACCAGGGCGATGGCGCGCCGCCGGCCGGCAGCGGCATCGCGACCAAAGGAACCGCCACGGCCAGCAACTACCAGACCTACGGCGGCGACCGCCGGGTTGCGCTTGCGCCCGAGGGCGACTGTTCGACGCTGTCCGGCGCAAGCAGCAAGCTGCACGTCACGCAATGGGACTGCGTACTGATGCTCGATCCGCTGCCGTTCAGCCCGGGCGCCGGCGGCGTCGTCGCGCATCTCGAATACCTCGGATCGGCATCGTCCGGCAGCACGCCCTGCGCGACGCACGGCTTGCCGGGCAGCGGCAGCTCGGTCGGCCTCAAGGTGCCGATGCTCGTTCAATAGAGGAGACGCGATCATGAAAATGCCCCCGATTCGCCGCTCGCGCATGCGCGGCATCGCCGCGGTCGAATTCGCGCTGGTGCTGCTGCCGATGACCGTGCTGGCGACCGGCGTGGCCGAGTTCGGGCGCGCGATCTACCAGTACGAGACGCTCACCAAGGCGACGCGCAACGCGGCGCGTTATCTGTCGGTGTTTCTGCCGACGGACAGCGCGTATCCGCTTGCGGCGGCGCAGTGCCTCGTCGTGTACGGCAATACGACGTGCGGCGCTGCCGGCACCGAACTGCTGCCGGGGCTTACGACGTCGATGGTGATCGTCTGCGACGCGCAGCATACGACCGATTGCGCGGACGCGTCCGATCCGCCGCAGTTCGCCAACCTGCCGACCTACGACTCGACCAACAACGCGGCAAGCGGCACGGCGACCGGCAGCATCAACGTCGTCGAGGTGAAGGTGAAGGGTTACAGGTATCAGCCGATTCCGGCGTACCCGGGGCTGTCGTCGATCACCTTCGGCAACATCGTCACCGTGATGAGGCAAGTGTCATGAACGCGCGCCCGCTTTCGCTACCTCGTCGCCGCGTTCAACGCGGCGCGACGATCGTCGAATTCGCGCTGGTCGCGTCGATCCTGGTGCTGCTGCTGCTGGGCATCCTCGAATTCGGGCGCGTGCTGTTCTACTGGAACACCGCGAGCGAAGCGCTACGCCTCGGCGCACGTACGGCGGTCGTCTGCGACGTGAACGCGGCCGGCGTCGTGAAGCGCGTACGCTCGCTGCTGCCGATCCTGTCGAACGCGAACGTGTCGGTTACCTACACACCGTCGGGTTGCGACGTGAGTTCCTGTTCGTTCGTCACGCTCAGCGTCACGAACGTGTCCGTCAAGACGATGATTCCGATTGCGAACGCCACGCTCACGATGCCGCCGTTCACCACGACGCTGCCGCGGGAAAGCCTGAACTCCACGACGGGCGGCACAGCCTGTCAATAATCGAACCGACGAGGCACTGTCATGATCAATATCCTCGTAGCTGCCGACGATACGGCCCGGCTCACGCAGATCGCGCGCATGGTCACGGAATGCGGAAACTATCGCGTGACGCGTGCGCATGGGCGACCGTCCCAGATCGAGCATCGGACCGACGGGCTCGATTCGTTCGATATCCTGCTCATCGACGGCGCCGTGACCGACGCGGCCGAGTTGTCTGCCATCGAGCGCATCTGCAGGCTGCATCCGGGCCTGACCGGCATTCTCGTCGCGGCCGATGCATCGCCGCACGTGCTGCTGGACGCGATGCGCGCCGGCGTGCGCGACGTGCTGCAGTGGCCGATCGATCCTGCCGCGCTTGCCCGCGGCCTCGAGCGTGCGGCCGCCCAAAGCACGCGGCGCGACGCCGAAGACACGCGATTCGTGTCTTTCATGTCGTGCAAGGGCGGTACGGGCACGAGTTTCGTCGCGAGCAACGTGGCCTACGAGATCGCCGAGGTCTACAAGCGTCGCGTGCTGCTGGTCGATCTCAATCAGCAGTTCGCGGATGCCGCGTTCCTCGTCAGCGACGAGACGCCGCCTTCGACGCTGCCGCAGCTGTGCGCGCAGATCGAGCGGCTGGACGGGGCATTTCTCGATGCGAGCGTCGCGCACGTGACGCCGACGTTCCACGTGCTTGCCGGCGCCGGCGATCCGGTGAAGGCCACGGAAATGCGCGAGGACGCACTCGAATGGATCCTCGGCGTCGCCGCGCCTCGCTACGACTTCGTGATCTTCGATATCGGCGTCAGCGTCAATCCGCTGTCGGTCGTTGCCCTCGATCGCAGCGACCAGATCCAGCTCGTGCTGCAACCCGCGATGGCGCACGTACGTGCGGGCCGCCGTCTGATGGAAATACTCGTGTCGCTGGGCTACCCGCCCGATCAGGTTCGGCTCGTGGTGAACCGGATGACGCGTGCCGGCGACCGGACCCGTGCCGCGCTGGAGGAAGTGCTTGGCCTGCGCGCGAGCTGCACGATCCCGGACGACGCCGACACGGTGCGCGAAGCGCTCGATCTGGGGCATCCGGTGTCGTGCGTCGCACGCGGCGCCACGGTCGCGCGTGCGTTGCAGGGGTGCGCGAAGCAAATCGTCGAGGGGGACGTGCGGGCCAGGCCCGGCGCCTCCAGCAGCGAACCGTTGATGTCCCGGCTGTTCGGCCGCAAGGCCACGCCGAAGCTCAAGTCCATGTGATCTTTCGGGGAATCCATCATGTCATTGCGCGAACAGATGTCCTTGCATCGGACTCAGCCGCTGGCGGCTGTCACCGAACCGGGTGCGGCCACGCATTCGTCGGTACGCGATGCGTATCAGAAGCTTCGCCGTGAAATCCATCTGGCCGTGCTCGAGCGCGTCGAGCTCGAGCGCCTGTCGCGCCTGCCGCAGGATCAGGTCCGCCAGGAAATTGCCGTATTGATTTCGCGCATCCTCGACGACGAGCGCATGCCCGCGAACGACATCGAGCGGCGCCAGCTCGCGATCGACATCTACGACGAGATGTTCGGCTTCGGTCCGCTCGAGCCGTTGCTGCGCGACCCCGGTATTTCCGACATCCTCGTGAACACCTATCGGCAGGTGTACGTCGAGCGCGGCGGCCAGCTCGAGCTGACCGACGTGACGTTCTACGACGATGCGCACCTGATGAAGGTGATCGAGAAGATCGTGTCGCGGGTCGGGCGTCGTATCGACGAGTCGAGCCCGATGGTCGATGCGCGGCTGCCGGACGGTTCGCGCGTGAATGCGATCATCCCGCCGTCGGCGATCGACGGGCCGCTGATGTCGATTCGGCGCTTTGCGGTCAACCCGCTGAAGATGGACGACCTGGTGCGCTACCACAGCCTCACGCCGCCGATGGCCGAACTGCTCGACGCGTTGGCCAAGGCGAAGGTCAACGTGCTCGTGTCGGGCGGCACCGGCAGCGGCAAGACGACGCTGCTCAACATCCTGTCGGGTTTCATTCCGCGGTTCGAGCGGATCGTGACGATCGAGGATGCGGCCGAGCTGCAACTGCAGCAGCCGCACGTGCTGCGCCTCGAGACGCGGCCGCCGAACATCGAGGGCAAGGGTGAGATTACGCAGCGCACGCTCGTGCGCAACGCGCTGCGCATGCGTCCCGACCGGATCATTCTCGGCGAAGTGCGCGGCGCGGAAGCGCTCGACATGCTCAATGCGATGAATACCGGCCACGAAGGTTCGCTCGCGACCATCCATGCGAACACGCCGCGCGACGCGCTCACACGACTCGAGAACATGATCAGCGTCGGCGGTCTGTCGTTGCCGCCGAAGACGATGCGCCAGCAGATCGCATCGGCGATCTCGGTGATCGTGCAGGCGACGCGGCTCACCGACGGCAAGCGCAAGATCGTCAGCATTCAGGAGTTGACCGGGATGGAAGGCGACATCATCAACATGCAGGAAATCTTCACGTTCAAACGCACCGGCGTGGATCGCGACGGCACGGTGCGCGGCTATTTCTGCGCGACCGGCGTCCGGCCCAAATTTGCCGAGCGGCTGCAGGCATTCGGCATCGACCTGCCTGATTCGCTGTACGACCCGTCCAGGCACTTCGAGACGAAGTGACGGACGGCGCGGTCCGATCCCGGGGAGGCGACATGGACTCGATCTTTTACGGTTTTGTGATTCTCACTTTCGTCGCGGTCGTGCTTGCGATCGAAGGCGCCTATCAATGGTGGAATGCACGGCATGGCGCGGCCGCGCGCCGCATCGAGTCGCGGCTGCGCGCGATGTCGGCTGGCGGCAATGTGCAGCAGGAGCGGCTGTCGATCCTGAAGAAGCGGATGCTCGACGAGTCGAAGCCGCTCGACCGGTTGCTGCTGCGTGTGCCGCGCGTACAGGCGATCGATTTGCTGCTGCAGCAGTCAGGGCTCGACTGGAGTGTCGCGAAACTGGCGACGCTGACCGTCGCGTTTCCGCTGGCGATCGGGCTGACTCTGCTCGTCACGCCATTGCCGACGGTCGTCTCGGCGCTTGTCGCGTTGCTGAGCGCGTGCTTGCCGACGATGTATGTGCTGCGTCATCGCAACCGGCGGATGGCCAAGCTGCATCGGCAGCTTCCGGACATCTGCGACATGATCTCGCGCGCGCTGCGCTCCGGTCATTCGTTCACGAGCGCACTGGGGATGGTTGGCGAGGAGTTTCCCGACCCGATGGGCGGCGAGTTCCGGATCACCTTCGACGAGATCAACTATGGCGTGTCGTTGCACGACGCGCTGGTGAATCTCGCGACCCGCGTGCCGGCTGACGACCTGCGCTATTTCGTGATCGCGGTGCTGATCCAGCGCGAGACCGGCGGCAATCTCGCGGAACTGCTCGACAGCATTGCGGCGCTGATTCGCGAACGTTTCAAGCTGTTCGACAAGATCCGCGTGCTGTCCGCGGAAGGGCGGCTGTCGGCCTGGATCCTCGGCCTGCTGCCGTTCGCTACCGCGTCGCTGATGGCCATCGTGAATCGCGAGTTCTTGTCGGTGCTCTGGACGGACCCCGCCGGGGTGAAGATGGTCGGCACGATGATGGTGTCGATGGCCTTCGGTCTCGTCTGGATGCGTCGCATCATCCGGATTCGCGTCTGACGCGTGTCACAGGCTTCACGAACCGTTTCGAGGTTGTCATGCAAAACCTGAGCGTAGTACACACCGTGATGCTGGCCGGCTTGTTCATTTTCGTGGCCGGTGGCGTGCTCGTCGCGATGCTGCTGTTCGCGCCCCGCAGCATGCAGCGCCGGCTCCAGCAGGCGAGCGGCGGTATCGGCGTCGGCGCGGACGGCGGCGGCAACGCGGGCCCGCGCTGGGTCGAGAAGCTCGTCGAGCTGTCGAAGCCGATTTCCAAGCTGTCGGTGCCGGAGGAGGGGTGGGAGAATTCGCCGTTGCGCCTCCGGTTGATGAATGCCGGGTGGCGTGACCAGAACGCGGCCGCGCTGTACTTCACCGCCAAGACGCTGCTCGCGCTCGCGCTGCCGTGCGCCGCCCTGTTGATGCTGATCACTACGCGGCTCGCGGAACAGCGCATGTTGCTGTCGTTCCTCCTCGTCGCGCTGGCCGGGATCGGTTACTACTTGCCGAACGTCGTGCTGACGCGGCGTGTCAATGCGCGCCAGCGGACGATCTTCGAGGATTTCCCGGACGCGCTCGACCTGCTGACGGTATGTGTCGAAGCCGGGCTCGGACTCGATGCGGCGTTGATGAAGGTGAGCGACGAATTGCGCTTTCGCAGCGAGGTGGTCGCAGGCGAATTCGATTTGTTGCTGCTCGAGATGCGCTCCGGCTTCACGAAGGAGACGGCGCTGCGCAACCTTGCGCTGCGGACCGGCGTGGAAGATATCGAGTCGTTCTGCGCGATGCTGATCCAGGCCGACCGTTTCGGCACGAGCATCGCGGAGTCGTTGCGCGTGTTGTCGGACATGCTGCGCACGCGGCGGCAGATGCGGGCCGAGGAACGGGCCGCGAAGATCGCGCTGAAGTTGTTGTTCCCGTTGATCTTCTGCATTTTCCCGGCACTGATGATGGTGCTGCTCGGGCCGGCGATGATCCACGTGTATCGCGTGCTGCTGCCGACCTTCACCAGTATCGGGCAGTGACCCGCGGCGCGGAGCGGCCGCGCGAGACTGACAAGCGTGTTGGCGGGGCCTCCCCGGCCGGCACGTCCACCGTCTTCATGGGAGGCTCCTCCTCCCCCCGGGCGGCGTCGCGAGACAGGTCGATCATAGCGGCGTCAATGCAACCCGGACCCATGGTCGACCCTGGACACAGCCATAGTCCACTGCCCGCGCGGGTGGCCCCCTACGGCTTCAGTCGTAACCGGGCGGTGCACCGGCCCCGCTCGTGTTACCGGCCTGCGTCGTTCTCGCTCGGCGATTGCTCCGGTGTGCCGCAGGCACAGTGACCGCATGCGACGTGAATGCGGGAACGCGCATGCGCGCGGCGATATTCGGTCGGCGACATGTCGAGGTGACGCCGAAACAGATGCGCCAGGTAATCGCCGCTGCCGAGCCCGCTGCGGCGGGCAATCGAATCGACGGGCAGCGCGGTGCGTTCGAGCATCGTTCGCGCGTGGGCGAGTCGCACCTGCGTCAGCCACGCGCTCGGCGTCATGCCGATTTCACGCGTGAAGCGGCGCAGCAGCGAACGCTCGCTCATTGCGACGAGGGCGGCGGCTTCCCGGATCCGCACGGGGCGGGCAAAGTTGGATGCGAGCCAGTCGGCGACATGGCGCATCTTCTCGGGCATCGTCCACTCATTCAACGGAATGCGGATCGCCCGGGCGTCAGGGCGGTCGGCACCGCGTGCGGCGCCGTGACGTACGGCGTGAAGTGACGTTGGGGTGTCGCTCCGGACCGATTCGCTCTGGTCGTCGTATTGGCGTTCGTTGTCGCAGGCACTGCACGTCGAGCGTCGAGCGTTCGGGATGAATGGCATCAAGAGGGTTGTCCTGTCGTTGTCATGTGAGGATTGTCGATGCGGTTTCGGACATTCGATGTCCGGATGCAGAACGAAGCTGCGCCGTCTGCGGCATCGTTCCGATCGATTCCTTGCGACTTCAGTCCTCGTCGAGCGCGGGCGCCTCCATCGCGTCGAGTCGGGTCGCGATCAGTGCAAGCAGGTCGGTGCGCACGGCGATCCTTCCATCGGGTCCATGCACGGCCGATGCATGCAGCGCGCGCGCGAGTGCATCGAGCGCGGCGCAGCTGTCGAGCGTGCCGGCAATTGCCCAATGGCCGGCGCGGCGATTGGGCAACTGGCGTGTGTGTCCGGCAAGCAGCGCGACTTCGCTGCGTGCACCATCGCGCGACCGCACCATCGCACCGTTGGCGCCGATGCTGTTCCAGCAGAATCCGTCTGACCGGCGCGCCGAAGGCTTGACGACGTGCACGACGATGTCTGCGCCGACGGCCGCGCGATCCCGAGCGATCTGCCATGCGAGCCGCGGATGTTGCGATTGCAGCCAGGGCAGCCACCCCTGTGCGGTGCGTTCGTCGATTCCCCACAACCGCAGCGCAACGCGAAGTACGCGCCGTAGGCCGTCGGGTGCGTGTGCATTCGATGCGTCGCTGGCGTTGAGGTGATCGATGGGTCGGGTCATAGGGTGGAGGCACGAGTGAAGGAAAGCGGATGGTGTGCCTTCGTCGGGACAAAATATGTCCCTTCTTGCGTCCCGACGAGAATGGCGTGTCGTACGACCCTCGGGACACGATTTGTCCCGATGCGAGGCTAAGGTGGCGGCGCGCACGATCGACGCCGCCGGACGCGTGACTCGCGAACGATTTGATTGCGATGCGGCGGTCGGTCAGGCGGACCGGTTTTGCGGAGCAGGCGGCCGCAAGCACGTCGCGGCACGCCACCCTCGACGGCAGGCGATCCCGCGTTCGCGCCGCCGGTGCGGTCCGCGTGCCGCCGCCTCATTGCGACGCCGGACGATCGATGCCTTTACAACGTTTTTCAAGGATCCCCATGAACGGCTATCCGTCACCGCTTGAAAGTCTTGCCGCGTTTGCCATTGCGTTTGCCGCTGGTGTGTTGTCGACCGCCGTGCTTACCCGATACGTCGACAAGTTGCATGCCGATGCACGGCGTGCGGTCGGCGAAGGCCGTTGACGATCTGACCGGCACCGGCACCGGCACCGGCACCGGCACCGGCACCGGCACCGGCACCGGCACCGGCACCCGGTCGGAGATGCGCACGCGATCTGCGGCGTGAGACGGCCGGGGCGGCGGCTTGCTGGGTGCAAGGGCGATGTCCGGGACGACGCGCGTCGTATTAAAGAATCAGGGTCTGGTGCCGTAAATCAGGGAGATTTCTCTTCAAGGCCCGATTCACGCCCCATGCCAGACCTCGATCGCGACATCATGCGCCTGCTGCCCGACGCCGGCACGCATGCGGACTACGTCAGCACGCCGGAGTTGTATGCGCGGATGCAGGACACCGTGCCGGACCTTCCTTCGATCAAGACAGTGCTGCGTCGTCTCGCTGAACTGGAAGCGCGCGGCCTCGTGGAGACCGACCGGCGCGGCACCGCTTCGGTGTGGCGCCGCAAGGACGGCGCGAGCGGCATGGCCGCCAAGGCGGGCTCGATCATGAGCTTCGACGAGGCGCTTGCATTGCAGACGTTGCGGCGCTTCTCTTCCCGGCAGATTCCCGGGCTTGTCGCCGATTCGATCTCCGCGTTGTTCAGGATCGCGGATGCGCGGCTCGAACGGCCCGTCAGCGAATCGGAACGGAAGTATGCGCGCTGGACCGCGAAGGTCGCGGTCGAAAGCGGCGGCTTTTCCCTCCACTATCCGTCCATCGACCGCAAGATTTTTGCGGCCGTTTCGCGCGCGCTCTTCGAGGAGCGCAAACTGAAGATTGTCTATCGGCCGCGCCACAACGCGGACAACGAGACGCCGAGGATCGTGCTGCCGCTCGGTCTCGTCGAGGTCGGCGGACTGGTTTACATGGTCGGCGCGACCGAGGGCAAGCCCGAACCGACGCTGTACAGGATGGACCGGCTGTCGCGCGCCGAGGCGATGCTCGAATCGTTCGTGTATCCGGCGTCGTTCTCGCTCGAGGTCTACGTGAAGCAGCAGCGACGCTTTGACTTCATGGTGGACAAGGCGGTGAAGTTGTCGCTCAAGTTCGTCAACCAGGCCGGCGACCATCTGCTGGAGGCGCCGCTGTCGCTGGACCAGACGACGCGCCGCACCGACGATGCGCTATTCGTGCAGGGCACCGCGATGCTGAGCCAGCGGTTGCGCTGGTGGCTGCGCTCGTTCGGGCCGAACGTCGAAGTGCTGGGGCCGGCAAGCCTGCGCGCCGAGCTGGCGGCCGAAGCGCGGGCACTCGCGCGGATTTACGGCGGATAACGGGCGGCGCATGGCTCAGATTTTTCCGAATGGCTGGGATGCGATAGCGGTCAGCGGTGCAGCACAACGCGAGATCGAGACGCTCGAGATCCTGCGGCGCGACTTGCCGGACAGCTACACCGTTTACCACGGTGTGCACTGGACGCAGCTCGACCGTGGTTTCGCCATCTTCGGTGAGGCCGACTTCGTTGTCGTCGGACCGTCCGGCCGCGTGCTCGTGATCGAGCAGAAGTCTGGCCTGCTCGAAGAAACCCCGAACGGTTTGGCCAAGGTATACGGGACGACCCGCAAGAGCGTGCCCGCCCAGCTCGCGAGGACAATAGCAGGGATGCACGGCCGCTTCACGACGGCCTTCGGCTCGATGCGCTATCGGCTCGAGGAGTTGTTGTACTGTCCGGACTACCGCGTCATGCGGCCGGAGATCGCCGGCGTGAACCCGGCGAGGATTGTCGATGCACGGCGCCGTACCGCGCTGGCGACGATCATCACGACAATTCTTCCTGCCGACGAAGTGCGCCTGCCCTGTGCCGATCGCATTCATGCGTTTTTGAGCGACGAGCTGTCGCTCACGCCCGACGTCGGCGCGACGATCGGCGAGGTGGCGCGCGTCGTTACGAGAATCTCCGGCGGTCTCGCGACGTGGGCACGGGCGATCGAGTGCCGGCCGTTTCGTCTGCGGGTGATCGGCACGGCCGGATCGGGCAAGACGCAGCTCGCGTTGCGTGTGCTCGACGATGCGGCAAGGGCGGGGCGCCGGGCGCTCTATCTGTGCTTTAACCGTCCGCTCGCCGACCATCTGAGCTTGATCGCGCCGTCCGGCGCGACCGTGCTCACCTATCACAAGCTCTGTCAGCAAGCAGCGGCGCGCCGCGGCGATACGATCGATTTTGCCGACGGCGACGTATTCGAGCGGCTCGAGCGCGCACTTGCCGGCTGGCAGCCGGACGAAGCCGAGCGCTTCGACACGATCGTCGTCGACGAAGGGCAGGACTTCGTGCAGGAATGGGTGGCGCCGATCGAGCGGCTGCTGAGCGCAGAGGGCAGGCTGTGGTGGCTCGAGGATCCGATGCAGAACCTCTACCGGCGCGACGGCGTCGCGCTGCCGGGCTATGTCGAGGTGCGGGCGATGTCGAACTATCGCAGTCCGCGCGACATCGTGCGCTTTGTCGGTGCACTCGCGGGTGCGCCGATGGGATTCGAAGCCGCCAGCCCGTTCGACGGTTCGGACGTGGAGCTCATGACCTATGCCGGCGCAAACGCGGCGCCGACGACGCGCCAGGCAGTCGACGCCGCGCTTGCGGCCGGTTTCGCGCTGTCCGACATCGCGCTGCTGAGCTTTCATGGCCGGGACAAATCGATGTTCACCGTGCTGGACAGGCTCGGCAGGCATGCGTTGCGCAGCTTCACCGGCGCGTACGACGCGCACGGCGCACCGGTTTACCGGGATGGCGAGCTGCGGTTCGAGTCGGTGTTCCGGTTCAAGGGGCAAAGTGCGCCGTGCGTGATTCTGACCGAAGTCGATTTCGACCACTTCGACGAGATCACACTGCGACGGCTGTTCGTTGGCGCGACGCGGGCGACGGTCAAGCTGTTTGTCGTCATGTCCGATCGCGCGGCGCGGATGTTGATGGAACGGATCGGGTAGCAGCGCAGTCGTGAACGCTACATGCCAGGGTCCCGTGTGTGCGCCGCACGCGTGGCGATCTCGCCGGCCGGCACACCGGCATCCGTCATCCACCGCGCCATGCGTTGCGGACATGAATTGTCCAAACCATGCGATATCTTCGCCGACGGCGGATTCGGAGCGCAAGGCGCCCCTAAAGAACGGCACGACCGTGCCGTTAGACCTTTAGCGGCAGTCCGCTTCCGGCGACGATGCAGCATCGCGAGCGTGCGATGCGGAAGCTCACGTTATCACGGCACTGGATTTTCATGAAAAGCGCGCGAGCGGCACAGGCAGAACTTGGCAAACTGATCGATCGGATCCGCACCATCATCTCGAGCGACACCTCGGTTGGCAACTACTTCGACGACGAACACCGTTGGTTGAACGATCGCGAGCGAATCTGGCGGAACGATGCATTCCGCATCGGGCTGATGGGCGTCACCAGTTCCGGAAAGTCGACACTGGTCAACGCGCTGCTCGGCGCGGAGCTGCTGCCGCGCGCGGTGCGCCCGAGCTCCAATAGTCTGGTCGTGTGCGAATGGGGCGAACAGCTCGAGTGCACGATTCATTTCGACACGGCGGGTGCGAAACCGAAGTCGCTGACCGGCAGCTCGATCGCGAAGCGGCTCAAGCACTACGCTGACGAAGAGACGAACCCCGGCAACCGCGAAGGCGTCGCGGAGATCCGGCTGCGCTCGCCGGACTTCCGGTTCCGGCGCGGCGTTGCACTGATCGATACGCCGGGGCTCGATGCGGCCGGCCATGACGATCACGAGCGGCTCACGCTGGAGGTGTTGTTGCCGACGGTGGATGTCGTGGTATTCGTCGCGACCTGCAAGGCCAATTCCGACGAGAAGATGCGCGATTACGTGTGCATGGCGGACGAACTCGGCAAGCCGATCGTCGTCGTGCAGAACATGATCGACAGCGTGACTCCGAAGCTGGGCCAGAACGGCGAACAGCTGAAGAGCTGCACCGAGGTGCTGGTCGAGCATCGCCGGCGCGTCGAGGGCGTGCTCGCGAAGGCGGGCGTCAAGGCTGCCGGGGTCTGCCAGGTCTCGGCCAGAATGGCGCTCGAGCGGTGGGACGATCGTTCCGGGATGCCCGACTGCGCCGCGTTGATCCAGCGGCAACTCGATGCGCTGGCGCCAGCGATCGCGAGCGGACGACGCCGGCAGCTGGACGACTACCTGACCAGACTCATCAAGCGCGAGTTGGAACCGGGCGATCAGGCCGCCGTATTGCGGCGGCAACACAAGGAGGCGGAGCGGCTATCGGATCTTCGCCGCACGCTTGCCGCACGCTACGCGTCGTTGCGGGAGGAGGCCGGACGCGTGCCGGCCGCGCGCGGCATCGAAGCCGATGCGCTGCGGCACGAAGCGGCAGCACTGACCGCGACCGACATCGACGCGGCACATGCATTGAAGACGCGCGTCGAGCAATGGCAGAAGCGATCGGCAAAGGCCCTCAGTGAACTGAACAAGCGGTTGAATGCGCGGATCGCGGATGATTGCACGACGTTGAATTTGCGTACGGAGGACATCGATCTCGCCGCGAAGCTGGCGCGGCCCGCCAGTACACTCAAGGTCGAAACCACCGAACGCACGCGCACGGTGCGGACCGAACAATCGAGCGGCTGGGGCTGGTTCAAGCGCAAGGTCGATTTCTTCGATCAGAACTGGGGCTATGACGAGCGGACCGAGAACTGGACTGAGATCCGCGATATCGGGGCGTTCCGGAAGTCCGTCGCGCATGCGATCGACAAGGAACTCGATTTCGTGGACGGCTTCGTCGAGGCGGCCGTCAAGCGCATCCAGCAGATCGACCGGCAGTTCAAAAACGAAGTCTCTGCGCAGGAGCGGGGTGTGGTTGCGAAGATGGCGGCGGCGAGCGCCATCGTTCAACGCAAGGCCATCGCGCAGCAACTCGATGCCTTGCTTGCCGAGCCGCGGCAATCTGCCGCTGCGCCGCAAGCGGACACGGGCGCCGCGCAGATAACGACGCCAGCGGTCGAACCAGAATGGCACGACGTTGACGTGCCGGCGATCGTGTTGACAATGGCGCGGCTCGCCAGGCGGATCTCGCGCCGACGCTTTCCCGATCTGCGGGACCAGGTGCTGACAGCCGCGACGGGCAAGCGCTCGCGCGACGGTCGACGCGTGCTGATGCTCGGCTACGACGCGGACAGCCTCGGCGACTTCGTCGACCGGTTCTGGTTCGACACGCTGAAGGGCTCCGATAGCGGGGCGGCGGGCTTCACGTCACGGAGCTTCGACACCGGCCGCTTCGACGAAATCGCGGTGGCCGTGCCGGCCGCCGGCACGCTCGACGCGGTACGCGAATTCATGACGTCGCCGTGCGTGATCTTCCTGATGCTCGACATCCAGCAGATCGGTGCGACGAAGAGCGCGCTGGATCGCTCCGGCATTCGGTTCGGCTCGCTCAAGCATCCGATCGTCGCCGTCGTGCAATCGATCCGCGAGCTTGAGCGATCCGGCTCGATCGTCGAGGCGCTGCGCGAACTCAAGCGGCTGTGCGACGAGCGCGGCTATCCGCTTGCCGGCGTGCTGGTCAACGACGAGAAAGATGTCTACTCGACGCTCGCAAACCGCCTGCTCGTCGCGGAAAAGCCGTTCGAAACGATCGCGGAGCAAACGCAGTTCATTGGCGGGCTTCCCGAATACCACCGAAAAGATGCCGCTGCGATCATCCGCTCCTGGGGAGCGATCGCAGCCTGACGCCGGTTTCAAGGACAACTATGATCAATCACACGCGAATCACTGTCGACGACGAGACGCGACGGGTGCTCGACGAACTCAGCGGGCACCTTGCTCAGACACCACCTTGGGCCGGTCAGCTGGCCGATGCCATCCACGCGGAACTTCGGGAGGCGACGCGCACCGCGCTGGCCGGGCCGATCAAGGCGATTGGGCAGCTCGACGCCCAGCTTGCCGCGCTTCAGGTCCGGATCGCGTCGGCGACCGACACGCTGGCCGGATTGACTGGCGCGGCGCAGGCGCTCGACGGCCGCATGGCGGCGCAGAGTGCCGTACTCGACCAGCAGGTTCGGGCGATCGACGAAGCCGGCACCGCGGTGGCCGGGCACACGCAGGCGATCGCGGGGTTGCAGCAGCACGCACAAGCCACCAACGACAAGGTGGACGCGCTGCGTGCCGCCGCCGATATTCACGGAGACCAGCTCGCTGCGCTGATCGACCATTCGCGAAAGCTCGGTGCGGCCACTGACGCGCTGCTCGGCACGCAAGCGGTGCTTCAGGACGTGCAGGCGGCCCAGGCCGCCCAGCGCGATGTGCTGCTGAGCGTGCTGCAACGCGTCGAGCACCTGTCGAAACCCTGGTGGAAGCGTCTGTTCGGCGCGGCGGAGCGCGCGCGATGACGAACCGCAAGGCGATGCTCGAATTACTGGACGATTCCCGTTGGGAAGCGCTCGGCGAGCGCCATGATCCGCGCGAGCCGGACGGCGAGGCGCCCGGCCTGGTCGAGCGCCTGCATGCATACCATGGCCAACTGTCGGCGGAGCGCTTCGTGTTGCCGATCGCCGGTATCCAGGGCAGCGGCAAGAGCACGCTGCTGAATGCGCTCGCGTTCGACGAACCCGTGCTGCCGATCGATGCGGACGAAACCACCTGCGTGCCGGTGGAGATTGCGTGGGCGGCCGGCCAGAGTCCGCACGCGCGGGTCTACTTCGCTGACGGCCGCATCGAGACGCTGTCTTGCACCGAGGACGCGCTTCGCTCGGTCGTGCACAACGAGCAGAATCCCGGCAACGTCAAGCAGGTCACGCGTGTCGCGCTCACGTCGAACCGGGAGCTCTTCCGGCACGGGCTGGTACTGGTCGACCTGCCGGGCGTCGGCAGTCTGACGCAGGCCAACCGGGACACCACGCAGCGCTACCTCGCCGAAGCGGTCGGTGTCATCTTCATGCTGCGGACGGTGCCGCCGCTCACGCGCTCCGAAGCCATTTTCGTCAGGCTGCAGTGGGCATCGCTGCGCACGGCGATTTTCGTGCAGAACCGCTGGAACGACGAGTCCGACGACGAGGCGCTGGCCGGACGCGAACATAACGCGAAGGTCTTGGGGCAAATTGCTGGGCAAGCCGGGATTCCGTTCGACGAACCGCCTGCCATTCATGTCGTGAACGGGTTCGACGCACTGCGCGGTACGCTGTGCCGGGACGCCGGACTCGTCGAGTCGTCGGGACTCGCCGCGCTGGTCGCCGAACTCGGCCGTTTCGGCGCCGGCTGGGCGGCGCGTGTGGCCGATACCGTCGCGACGGCGCTCGCGGCCGACGCCGAGCGGCTGGCTGCCGCCATCGGCGATCGCCTGGAGGAAACGAAACTGGACCGTAGTGCGCACGCGGCCCGCATGGCCGAGGATGCGCGGCTGCATGTCGAGCGCCTGCAGGCGCTCGACGAGCGCGCAACGCGCATGCGGGACGATGCCGACGCGTTTCGTCGCGCCGTGCGCCAGCAATTGCGCACATGGGCGAACGACAAGGGCGCGGAACTGCGCAACCGCATGCGGACCAAGATGCGCGCGGGCATCGTCGACGGGCCGCGCCTGTCGCGCGCGCTGAAGGATGAGCAGTCGGATGCAACGGACGACATCTTCAATCAAGTACAGGAAGATGCCCTCGAGATGCAAGAGCGCTTGCGCATGGACCTAGACGGGCTCGATGCGTGGTCCGCCGACATGCCGGATATCACGTTCACCGTCGACAAGGCGGAAGCGAAGCGGTTCGAGAACCTGGCTGCGCGAGCCGGTGCGGCCGCGGGCGGTGTATGGGCCGCAGTGGAAGCGGGCGCGCTGGTCGGCAGTTTGGGCGGCGGGCCGGTTGGCGCCGTGATCGGCGGCGCCGTCGGTGGCCTGCTCGGTGCGATGGCGGGCCAGTGGCTCGGCGGCAAGGCCAGGGAAGGTGTGACTGAACTCCGCGCACGCGCCGTGGAGCCAGAGGTGTTTGCTGCGATCGACCGGTACGTGTCGGAGACGGCCAATGCGCTCAACCGGATCGTCGATGAATTCGTCGAGCATCTCGACTTGCTGCTCGAGCGCTGGCGCGCCGCAAAATCCGCGGCATTCGAGCAGGAGCGGGAGTGCTCGCTTTCGATGATGAACATGTCGGCCGACGAAAAGGCGCGCGCGGCTGACATGCTGACGGCCGATCTCGATGCGGTCGCCGTGTTGCGCGGCAAACTGGCGGAGGTGCGTGCATGACGGCGCATGCCCATCACTGGATCGACGGCACAGGCGAACTCGTCGATCTGCTTGAGCGTGGCGGCGAAGAGGCACGGGCGAGCGTCGCGCGGCTGCTGCTTGGCCGTCTGACGTTGCCGCAAGCCTATGTGACCGTGGTCGGCGAGACCAGCACCGGCAAGTCGTCGCTGATCAACGCGCTGCTCGGACAGGACGTGCTGCCCGCCAGCGCACGGCCGACGACCGGCGTGGTCACGCATGTCGCGTGCCGCGACGAAGCCGCATCGCGTTATTTCGCGATCTATCGCGACGCCACGCAGGAAGCGATCGACCACGATCGGTTCCGCACGCTGAGCGAGACGCCGGACGGCGATATGTTGCGACTTCAGGTCCGGACAAGACCGAAGGCAGCCGGCAACGTCGGCCTGCACGTGTTCGATACACCCGGCTACAACGCGGTGCTGAGCGAGCATGAGGAAGTGTTGATGAACTTCCTGCCGAACAGCGACGTGATCGTGTTCGTCGTCGGCTATCGCACCGGGTTCGGCCAGACAGACCAGGATCTGCTCGAGGCGATCGCGGCCGCGACCGCTCACGACAGCACGATTCCGCTGGTGCTGGCGATCAACCGTGTACCGGCGGGCTGCGGCGTCGACGACAAGCGGGTCACCGAGATCAGGCGCCTGGTCGAGGACGGGCTCCGGCGGCCGTTCACGCTTCAGCTTGTCGGATCGGCGAACCGGCTGGCGGACGGCGCGCCGATCGCACGGGCGCCGCTTGAGGCCGATGCTCTGTGGGATGAAGTGCGCCGGCACGCGTTCGATTCCACGGTGCTGGAAACCGTGCACGAACGCCTGCAGGCAAGCGTCCTGGCGGTGCTCGACGATGCCGACGCGGCGCTCGAGCGCGAGGAGGCCGGCCTGCTCGCCAGCGCCGACGAAGCGGACGCGATCGCGCGCGCGCTTGACATCGCGCGTACCGCGCAGGCCGAGTCGCTGCGCGAAATCGAGCGGACGATGGCGAACCTCGAAACCGCGCTGCCTCATCTGCTGGACTCGCTCGTCGCAGCGTCGCTGCAGCAGGTCGAAGCCGAAGTCCAGGGCGCGGACAAGTGGCTCGGCTACGCCGATTGCGCGGAATGGCTCGCCGGCCATTGCCTGCCATTGGAGGTCCGCCGGATGGGCCGTCAGCTCGAGGCGCACATGGAAGTCGAGATGGTGGCGCTGAACCGGCGACTCGAGGAGATTGCGAACACGGCGGTCGGCGAGCTGGACAAGACCGTGTCGCTACGGCCCGACGATCCGGTGCGACGCTTCACGTTGAACGTGTCGCGCACTATCGCGCAGCGTCTGACCGGCAATGCCGTGAACGCGATGCTGCGGGGGATCGGCGGGGTCGGCGGCGCAGCCGCCGGCGCCGGCAACCTGGCGAAGATGGCGGTCAAGCGGCTTGGCGAGATGTTCGGCCAGCGGTTCGGGCGTGAGGTCTATGACCAGATCGGCCGGATATTCACGAAGCGGATGCTCGAGCGTCTGAACGTCGCGGTGACCGTGCTCGTCGAGATCGGCTCGTTCGTCTATGAGGCCCAGGTCTGGCAGCGCAAGCTGATCGAGCAATGTCGAAAAGCCGTGGGCACCTGGCGAGACGAAATCGCACAGGTGTTGCGCAACCAGCACTTGCCGTCGCTGCGCGCGTCCAACGAGGCGATCGTCAACGAGTTGTACGGCGAATTCGAAGGCAGTCCGGTGGCGGTGCAAGAGCGCCCCGTGCGCCTGGCCGCGGTGCAGCGCACGCGCGAACAGCTGGCGGTCCTGCGTGAGCGGTTGATGCAGACGGCAAATCCCTGAACACGAAAGGAATACATGATGAGCGGTGATTCGATGGATCTGCCGGCCCGCCGGCCGGCAACGGTGCCCGCCGAACGTACCGGCACGCCGACGACCGGCCGCGGCGCGTTTACGGAGCGGCAGGTCGATGCACTGATCGCAGGCGGCACGCAGGCGGCAAGCAATGTGCTTACCATTGTGGCCAACGTGTCCGAAATCGCGAAAATTCGCGCGAACTCGGAGGCGCAGGTCGATCAGATCGAGGCGCGCACACGTCAGGTGCGCGAAGCGTTCCGGGCCGAGGTCGAGCGCCTGTCGGCCGTGCGCGACACGATCGTCACGCGCGGCGATACCGCGGTGAAGCTGATCCGCGAGGTGCTCGCCGGCATTCCGGAATCCGACCAGCAGTCACGTCGGCAAGCGCTGGAGATGCTGACGAAAATGGTCGAAGTGGTCGTCGCGGATTCCGGGGCATCGTCGGTGCCGCGGCCATGATTGCCGATCTTTCCGCGATCGCTGTCGATCTCGTCGAGCTGATCCGTGCGCTGGAGCTCGAGCGTGCGGATCAGCTCGCGCAGACGGTCCGGCGCGATGCGCAGCGCGCGCATTTCGAAGGGCGTCAGCAGACGGTCCACGCGCTGACACTGGCGATAGCGAACGCGAAAATGCAGCGGACCAAGCTGTTCGACGCCGTGGCCACGTTGCCGCCAAGCGAGCAGTCTCGTGCGCGTCACGCGGTCGAAGGCATTTGCCGCGCGTTGTTCGACGAACAAATCGCGTCGATGGTGACGCGCAAGCGGCAGTTGTCGCGGCCGGCCCGGTAGGCGCGTGCGTGGCCGCGACGTGCGCTGTCCGGTCCGGCCGCGCGGTTGAAATGGCGATGGCGGCGCATGATCGTCGTGGTGCGCGCTGCCGGCCCCGCTCGCGCGTCACTGAAAATGATGCACGTACCGCAGCACCATGCGCGCGCCCTGCGGCCGATTGCGCGCATAGACTTCGAAATACGCGTTGAACAGCAGGTGATCCTGCGGCGAGAAGCTGACCATCGCGCCGGGCCCGATTGCGAGCACGGCTTCGCGCGTGCCGGACACGTCCTGCCCGTTCGCCCGCATGTCGGTGGTCTGGCGCAGCCAGTAACCGTTCAGACCCAGCCGCAGCCCGGGCCGCACCTCGTACTCCGTCGCGAAGTTCGCATGAACCGCCTGCCCGGCCTGCGTCGACGTCACGTCGGGCCCGAGCGCCGCGGCCGGCTCGTGATTGGTCGCATTCCACAGATAGTGCAGCCGCCATGACACGGTCCACTTCGGTGTGACCCAGAACGTGGCCGCCCAGTACGGATCGAACGACCAGAAATGGCTGCCGGGATTGATCGCACGCGCCGGATCGTACGCGCCGGTCGGCGCAATGAACTGGAATTCCAGCCGCTGCGCGAAACGCGGCCCGTGCGCGCCCATCACCGGATCGAACTGAATGAACGGGCCGACGAGAAGGTCGCCGAATCCCGGCCGCGAATTCAGCGCGACGTTGCCGATTCCGTCGTTCGTATGCACGGCGGCCACCCACGGCAGGATCACGTCGAGCCCGGGATGCATGCCGCCGAACGTCAGCGGCGACTGATAGACGAGCTGGCTGAGCCCTGCGAACAGGTCGATATCCTGCTTCGGCAACCCGACCTTGTTGCCGGCATTGTCGTTGACGCGGCCGGCCGTGTAGTACTCGAGATACTGCGTGCCGTACCAGCCGGAGCCGGCCGGCGGCATCCCGTCGAGAAAACTCGTCATGCCGAGGTTGACCGACGGCAGGTCGGTTGCCCGGGCCGGCGTGTGACCGGCGACGCCGGCGAACACGAGGCCTGCGATCGCAAGCAGGCGGGAGCCGCGCTTCATCATCACCATCTCCTGGTTGGTTGTTCGTATCACTAAGCAAACAGGTCAGCAAAGATCCGGGTGGTCCGAGATCGCGCGATACTGGCCTGCGTGAAACACGAGCGGCGCGCGCCCGAACATATCGAACTGCTCGATCTCGCCGATGAACAGAAGATGATCGCCGCCTTCGTAATGGCCGACGTTGCGGCACACGAAGCGCGCGCTGGAACCGTCGAGGCACGGCACGCCGCCGGCGTCGGCATCGACATGCGGCACGCCGTCGAACTTGTCGGCGCTCGGCGTCGCGAAGCGGCGCGACAACTCGATCTGGTCGTGCGCGAGGATATTGATCGCGAAGTGCGTGGCTGCGACGAAATCCGGCCGGCTCGGTGCGACCTTGCGCAGGCTCCATAGCACGAGCGGCGGGTCGAGCGACAGCGACGAAAACGAATTCGCGGTGAGGCCGACCTTGCGCCCGTCCTGCGAACGCGTGGTGATCACGGTAACGCCGGTCGGAAACTGTCCGAATGCGGCGCGCAATTGCAGCGGGTCGACTGCGGAGCCGCACGAAGCGAGGGTGTGCATGGCGATTACTCCGGGCGCGCGGCGTGTTCGCGGATCAGCGCGGCGCAGGCTGACGGCTCGAACCACCATGGCGAGAATTCGCGCGGGTCGTCGAAGCCGTTGACGATCTTCGACGCGAGCGACGGCAGACGGGCCGCCGCGCCGAGCAGTTCGAGGATATGCGGCGGCGGCGGCGCGAGCAGCGAGTTGGTCCAGCGCACGACGTGCTGCGCATACGCCCAATAGCGTTCGAACGTGTCGTGCATCCACCGTTCGTCGAACGGCTCGGCCTCGCGCGCGAGAATCGCGTCGCCATACACCTTTGCGCATTTCGCTGCATTGTTCGAGCCCTGCCCGGTGATCGGATCGTTGACGACCACCGCATCGGCCATGCCGAACACGGTGCGCCCCGACGGCAGGCGGAAGAACGGCTTGCGCACGGTCGGCGTGAAGCGGCCGGAGAGCGTGCCGTTCGGATCGGTAAGCTCGACATCGCGGCAGCGTTCGAATTCCCACGGCACGTACTGCTGCAGGAACGACAGGCTGCGGTCCAGATGCTGCTCGGGCGTTTTCACGTCCGCCCAGCAGTCGAGCGGGCCGCCCGGAATGCCTTCGAACACCATGATTTCGCACGGGCCGGTGGTGGTCAGCGCCGGGAACACGAAGTACTCGCCGACACCGGGCAACAGGTTGAAGCGCACACGCGAGTACGGCTGGCTCGATGTCATGCCTTTCACGTAAGTGAGCGCGAGCGCGCGCTGCGGGCGTTCGAACGCGCTGCGCGCATCGTCGCGGCCGAGCAGGTTGACGATTTCGCCCTTGCCGGCCGCGAGCAGCACGAGATCGTGACTGTGTGCGAGTTCCTCGAGCTCGGGTACGCCGACGTCGCAGATGCGTACGTCCGCGCCGCGACGGACGATCGCATCGAGCCAGTCGGCCATTTTCACGCGCTGATCGACCGACTGCGCATAGCGCGTCAGCCGCGACGACCATTCGATCGCCTTGCGGCCGCCGCCCTCCGGATGCGGCACCACGATGCCGATGCCCTCGACGGACGGGCAGGCTTCTTCCCACGTGTTCAGGCCGAGATCGCGCTCGGTCTGCAGCGCGGTATGAAACATGCACTGGCTCGACATGACCTTGCCGGTGCGGATCTGTTCCGCGTCGCGGTTGGTCGCGAGCGTGACGTGATAGCCCTGATCGAGCAGCATGAAGGCGAGTTGCAGGCCGGACTGGCCGGCGCCGACGATGGCGATGCGTTTCATGATGAAATCCTCTGGATAACGAATGAATCTGACCGGACGACGACTCGAACGAAGCGGCCCGAGGCTACTCGGCCAGGCGCGGGATCGCCGGTACCGCCTGTTCGGGGCCCATCGCGGAATAGCCGCCGTCGACCGCGTAGTCGGCGCCCGTCACGAAGCTCGCGGCATCGCTGCACAGGAACGTGACGACCTGCGCGACCTCCGATGGATCGCCGACGCGGCCAAGCAGGTGATACGGTGCGGCCACGCGGTCCGTTTTTGCGCGATCGCCGTGCGTGAGTTCGTCCATCACACGCGACCACGTCCATCCCGGCGACACCGAGTTCACGCGTATCCGGTCGGCGGCGAGATCCATCGCCATGCTGCGCGTGAGCTGGCGCATCGCGGCCTTCGAGGTCGGGTAAAGCCAGCGCCCCGTCTGCGCGCATTGCGCGGAGATCGAACTGAAGTTCACGATCGCGCCGCCGCCGCGTCGCGCAATGTGCGGCTGCACGGCCTTGACCAGCATCGCGGCCGACACGACGTTCACGTCCATCGCAGCGAGCCAGTCGTTGCGCGAGGCCTGGATGCCGTTGTCGACGTAGCTGCAAGCGAGGTTGATGAGCAGGTCGATTGCGCCGAAGCGTTCGGCGACGGCCGACACCGCGCGCTCGATCGCGAGATCGTCGGTGATGTCCGTCGCGATGAACATCGCGCGTTCGCCGAGCGCATCGGCCGCACGCGCGCCGTTCTCCGCATCGAGGTCGAGGATCGCGACGCAGGCGCCGGCGCGGTTCAGGTCCTGCGCGACGGCAGCGCCGATCAGCGTGGCGCCGCCGGTGACGATCGCGACTTTGCCAGCAAGGGCAGTCATGGGGTGTCTCCTGACATGGTTGAACGAAGACGGCACGCGCTCGACGTGCGGCCGCCCTATCCGGCGATCAAGCACTGTCGCGCCAACGCTGCATCAGCGTGTTCGACGGCACGGTTTCGTCGAGCAGCTTGCGCGCCGTCTCGACGCCGGCAACGGGCAATCCGGCCGCGTCGAGCAGGCCGATCTGCACGAGCACGCTCGCCTGGTCCCAGTAGATGTGTTCGTGATACAGCTTGTCGCCGCGGAACTTGACGATCGCGACGAGCGGGATTTCGACGCGCCTGCCGGTCGGCGCAACGCCGGGCAGCATCCAGTCGATCTCAGTCGTATGCGTGAAGCAGAACAGCAGTTCGTCGACGATCTGGCTCGCGCCGATCGTGCGCGAGATCGGCGTGATCGTCGTGTCCGGCGGGTTCGCGTGCACGAAGTGGTGCGTGTAGAAGCGCTTGAGCTCGTCGTAGCCGACGCCGCCCGTCAGCGTCGGAATATGGTTCACGTACGGCTGCGCGACCATCGTGTCCATTGTCGCGTCGACGTTGCGCGTGTCGAATTCGTGCCGCAGGTGCGTTTCCCACAGTGTGGACAGGTCGTAGTGCGGGCCGAGCGCCGAGCGGAACGCGGCGATCGCGCGCTGGTGGGCCATCACCGAGGCCGCCTTGTCGAAGTGATCGCCGCCGGCGCGCGCGAACGCGTGGTCGACGCCCGGGTACACGTACACCTCGACACCATCGCGCCCCGCGAGCGCAGCCGTGATGCGCTGCTGCGCGTCCGGCGGGCAGAAACGGTCCTGCGCGGCGATCTGCAGCACCAGGCGCGCGCGCAGGTGCGCGGCTTCGTCAAGCGCGTGCTCGATGCCGACGCCGTAGTAGCTGACGGCGGCGGCCACGTTCGGCAGCCGGCATGCGGCGAGATATGCGAGCTTGCCGCCGAGGCAGAAACCGAGCACGCCGGCCTTGCCCGTGCATTCCGGCCGTTGCGTCAACACGGCCAGCGCGGCCGCGACGTCGTCGACGCCCTTGTTTTCGTCGTAGTCGCCGTACAGCGCCATCGCTCGCTCGAAATCGGCCGCGGCGTAGCCGAGCTCGACGCCCGGCGCCTGGCGCCAGAACAGGTCGGGCACGAGCACCGTATAACCTTCTTCCGCGTAATAGTCGGCCACGTCGCGCATCGTCGCGTTCGCGCCGAAGATCTCGTGACACAACACAATGCCGGGCCCCGTGCCGCCGGCCGGCGTGCTCAGATAAGCGCGAAACGCGCCGCCGTCCGGCGACGGGATCTCGATGTGTCGTCCTTTCATGTGTCCCTCCATTCTGTTCGTCGCTTGCATGGGCCCAGTATTGGCGGACGAAATCGGCGCTTCTATCCGCTTTCTTCGGCCGGTATCCACGAATTCCGGAAACCTGTCGAGCGGCCGGCCGCGCCCGGGCAGGAACGCCGCGCACTGCGGGTATCTGCGGATGCGGAACGCCCGCACAGTTTTCTACGATGCGCGAACGGTCCGCTTCTTGCGTGAGGCATGCAGGGCTTGCGTAGTGTAACGACGCGGATTGTCCGGAAAGTCCGGACGTTATCCGGATCGTGCGACCGGATTCCCCGGGAGCGGGAATGCGTGCACAGCGCAAGTGCGATCGAGCACGACGGGAGAACTTCGATGGGGCAATTTTCCGGAACCGGCTGGCTGGGCGACGCCGCCTGTTTCAATCGCGACACGCTGCTGCTGCAGTCGAACGATCTCGACGAAGTGCGTGCGCGCGTCGGCGACGTGTTCAAGCCGCATCGACTCGCGTTGACCGGCAATTCGCGCGTGCTGCACAGCCGCATGCATCATGCGCGCTGGGGAAACCTGTCGCTGAACCTGCTCGACTATGGCGGCGAGGTGTCGATCGAACCCGGGCCGCTCGAGCACTTCTATCTGCTGCAGATTCCGCTGCGCGGCGACGCGGAGATCGAATGCGGTGCGGTGCGCTTCGTGTCGTCGGCCGATACTGCGTCGCTGCTGTCGCCGACGCTGGCACTGCGGATGCGGTGGGGCGAAGCGTGCCCGCAAGTGGTTCTGCGCATCGAGCGCGATGTGATGGAGCGGCATGCGCAACGGCATTTCGGTGACGACCGGCGCGCGCCGGTGGAGTTCGAGCCGGAGTTCGGGCTCGCGTCGCCGCAGGGCGCGTGCCTGACGCAAATGCTGCCGGTGCTGACCGACGCAATCGCGACCGACGGGCATCCGCTGCGTCATCCGCTTGCGTTCGAGCAGCTCGAATCGACGCTGCTCAACCTGTTGCTGTACGGCCACCCGAACACCGCGCGCGATCGCACCCGCCCCGCACCCGCGCCGCTCGCGCCGTTCTACGTGCGGCGCGTCGAGGAATACATTCGCGCGCACGTCGACGAGCCGCTGACGATCGAGCGGCTCGCGGAACTCGCGGGCGTCAGCCCGAGCACACTGTTCGCGGGGTTCCGTGCCCGTCACGGCATCACGCCGATGGCGTTCGTGCGTCAGCTGCGGCTGCAGCATGTGCGCGACGAGCTGCTCGACGACGCGACACCGGCGCTCGCATCCGTGACGGACATCGCGTTGAAATGGGGCTTCGCGCACCTCGGGCGATTCGCGATCGACTACAAGCGCGCGTTCGGCGAATCGCCGTCGGCGACGCTCAGGATGCGGCGCGTGCGAGGCTGACGAGATCGATTGGCGAGCTCGCCGGCGGTGTCGCCGCGTGCGTGACGTCGCGCACGCGTCGGATCGCCACGTCCAAGCGGAAAGCGGAAATGCGATGGCGACCGTTGCGGGTCTGACGCGCAACGGCCGAACATGCAACGCGCGGACAAGCCCGACGGCGTGCCCGCGCGATCACGCACGGAAACCGGCTACTGCAGCCGGTGTTCCGCCGCGTGTTTTCAGTAATGCACGACGGTCCGGATCGACTTGCCTTCGTGCATCAGGTCGAATGCTTCATTGATGCCGGTGAGCGGCTTCGTGTGCGTGACGAACCTCGCGAGCTGGATTTTCCCGGCCATTGCATCTTCGACCATCCCCGGCAGCTCGGAGCGGCCCTTCACGCCGCCGAACGCGGTGCCGAGCCAGCGGCGGCCGGTCACGAGCTGGAACGGACGCGTCGAGATTTCCTGGCCGGCGCCCGCGACGCCGATGATGACGGACTGACCCCAGCCGCGATGCGCGCATTCGAGCGCCGCGCGCATCACGTTGACGTTGCCGATGCACTCGAAGCTGTGGTCGACGCCCCAGCCGGTCATGTCGACGATCACTTGCTGGATCGGCTTTGCGTGGTCCTTCGGGTTCACGCAGTCGGTCGCGCCGAACACGCGGGCGAGGTCGAATTTGCCCGGGTTCGTGTCGATCGCGATGATGCGGCCGGCCTTCGCGAGCTTCGCGCCCTGGATCACCGCGAGGCCGATGCCGCCGAGACCGAACACGGCGACCGTGTCGCCTTCCTGCACCTTCGCCGTGTTCTTCACCGCGCCCAGGCCGGTCGTGACGCCGCAGCCGAGCAGGCACACCTGCTCCGGGTTCGCGGCCGGGTTGATCTTCGCGAGCGACACTTCGGCGACGACCGTGTATTCGCTGAACGTCGAGCAGCCCATGTAGTGATAGATCGGCTGGCCGTTGTAGCTGAAGCGCGTGGTGCCGTCGGGCATCACGCCCTTGCCCTGGGTCGCGCGCACCGACACGCACAGGTTGGTCTTGCCGCTCTTGCAGAACAGGCACTCGCCGCATTCGGCGGTGTAGAGCGGAATCACATGGTCGCCGGGCTTCACGCTCGTCACGCCTTCGCCGACTTCGACCACGACGCCGGCGCCTTCGTGGCCGAGCACCGCGGGGAACAGGCCTTCCGGATCGTCGCCCGACAGCGTGAACGCATCGGTATGGCAAACGCCGGTATGCGTGATCTTGACGAGCACTTCGCCCTTGCGGGGCGGTTCGACGTCGATTTCGACGATCTGCAGCGGCTTGCCCGCCTCGAATGCAACTGCGGCACGTGATTTCATGGGGAGTTCCTTTAAAGAATCATCGAATGAAGCGGTACGCCGACGATCGCGCGCCGGTCAGCGCAAGTAGGACCGGACGAGGTTCACGATATCGTCGATCGATTCGGAAGCAGGCCGCGGAGCATCCGCGAGCTGGGTAAATTCCTCGCGCAAATGGCTTTCCAGCACGCCGGCCATCACGCCGTTGATCGCGCCGCGAATCGCAGCCAGCTGCTGAAGCACCGGGCCGCAATCCGCTCCGTCCTCGAGCGCCTGCTCGAGCGCGTTCAGCTGCCCTCGCACACGGCGCACGCGGGTCAGCACGCGCTTCTTTTCTTCGGGGGAATGCGGCATGGAAGTCAGTCGGTTTCGATACTGGGGGGTAGTATAGAACAACGCGATGCCGGCGGTCTACCCGGTGTTGTCCGGGTGCGGCCGGACGGCCGCGGTCAGATCAGCAACGCAAGCGTGCGGAACAGCGCAAGGTCATCCTTCCGCGCCGAGCGCGCGTGCCGCCGGATCACTTGCAGCAGGCAATCGATGAAGCAGCGCGCGGCGTCGCTCAGCGTGCTGCTGCGGCGCGTGACGATTCCGAGTTCGCTCGGTTCGAACGTCTCCTTCAGCGACAGCACGCGCATCCGCTCGCCGAACGGCGGCACCGCTGCGAGGATCGTCGGGCACCACGTGCACATGCCGGCCTGTTCGAGCATCGTCTGCAGCATTGCGACGGACTGTGCGCGCACGATGCGCCGCTCGTCGATGTGCGCGCCGTGCCGCGTGAACAGATAATCGACGAGCGCGGCCTGGCCGTCGGCCGACGAATTCAGCACCCAGTCGCAATCGAGCAGGTCGTGGACCGATTTCGCACGTTCGCGCGGATGGCCGGCCCGCACCATCACCGACGTGTCGTAGCGCAGCAGCGCCTCGAACGCGAACTCCTGCGCGCCGTTGCCCGGCTGCACGTGGCCGAGCGCGAAGTCCATGCTGCCGTCGCGCAGCAGCGGTTGCGCAACGGCCATCAGCGCCTCGTACAGCTCGAGCCGCACGTCGGGCATCCGCTCGCGGAACTGCAGCACGGTTTCCGCGAGAAACGTCATCGTCAGCCACGGCGTGACGCCGACACTCAGCCGCCCCTCGACGCGCCCGCGCATCCGCTCGAGATCGCTCTGCGCATGCTCGAGCTGCTTGAGCACGAGCTTCGCATGCGTGAGCAGCGTCTTTCCGTATTCGGTGAAACCGATGCCTTCCGGCGCACGCACCAGCAGCGGCAGGCGCTCGCTGGCCTCCAGCTCGCGCAGCGCGCGCGTGACGGCCGCCTGCGACAGCCCGAGCGAGCGGGCCGCGCCGCGAATGCTCCCGGCCTCCGCGCTCGCGACGAGCGCCTGCAACTGATGCAGCTTGATCGTGGTCATGGTATGCGGTGGTATGAAGAATGGCGACAACGAGCCGTTGTCATCATAACGAAACTGCGGCTGTTCGACGGTATTTTCGCTGCCTACGATCTCGCCACGATCTGCCGCTCCGGCGATCGGCAATCGGCACCTGGCGAGAGGAGTAGCGATATTGGACGGAACACCCATTGCGCCTGAAATGGCGGCCATCGAGACGGAGATGATCGCGCTGCGCCGGCGGTTGCATGCGCATCCGGAACTCGGCTTCGAGGAGCATGCGACGAGCGAGTTGGTCGCCGATTACCTGACAACATGGGGTTATCGCGTCACGCGCGGCCTGGGCGGCACCGGCGTCGTCGGCTCGCTCACGCGCGGTGCCGGAAAGCGGCTCGGGCTGCGCGCCGACATGGATGCGCTGCCGATCCGCGAGACCACCGGGTTGCCGCATGCAAGCCGGCGCGACGGCGTGATGCACGCATGCGGTCACGACGGTCACACGGCAATGCTGCTAGCGGCGGCCCGTTGCCTTGCGGAGCGCGAGCGCTTCACCGGCACGCTGAACCTGATTTTCCAGCCCGCCGAGGAAGGGCTCGGCGGCGCGAAGCGGATGCTCGACGACGGGCTGTTCACGCAATTCCCGTGCGATGCCGTATTCGCGATGCACAACGTGCCGGGGCTGCCGGCCGGCGTGCTCGGCTTCTGCGACGGGCCGGCGATGGCGTCGGCCGACGAAGTTCGCGTGCGCGTCATCGGGCGCGGCGGCCACGGCGCGGCGCCGCATACGACGATCGATCCGGTGGTCGTGTGCGCGTCGATCGTGATGGCGCTGCAAACGGTCGTGTCGCGCAACGTGAATCCGCAGGAGCTCGCGATCGTGTCGACCGGCTCGATCCACGCAGGCACTGCATCGAACGTGATTCCGACGCATGCGGATCTCGAGCTGAGTGTGCGCGCGCTGTCGCCAGACGTGCGCGCGCTGCTCGAACGGCGCATTCGCGCGATCGTGCATGGCCAGGCCGAAAGCTATGGCGCGACGGCCGAGATCGACTATCGCCATGGGTATCCGGTGCTGGTGAACCACGCGGCGGAGACGGCATTCGCGCGTGACGTGGCCCGGGAATGGGGCGGCGACGCTGCACTGATTCCACATTTGCGGCCGATCGCGGCTAGCGAGGATTTCGCGTTCATGCTCGACGCGTGCCCGGGCAGCTACCTGTCGATCGGCAACGGCGAGGGCGCGGCCGGCTGCGGGTTGCACAACCCGGGCTACGACTTCAACGACGCGTGTCTCGCGACGGGCGCGAGTTACTGGATCGCGCTCGCGGAGCGCTATCTCGCGTGAGCCGGTGGACGCACGCACGGATTCGATTCATCTTCAACGACGGAAACAAGGAGACGGCAATGAAACAGTGGATGGCGGCGCTTGCGGTAGCGCTGACGGCAACGACGATCGCAGGGGCCGCGCACGCGGGCGACTGGACGGGCAGGGAGATCCGGCTCGCGGTCGATCCCACCTACCCGCCGCTCGAATACAAGCAGCCTGACGGCACGCTGATCGGCTTCGGGGTCGACATCACGAATGCGCTGTGCGCGGAACTGCATGCACGCTGCGTGTGGGTCGAGTCGAGCTTCGACGGGATGATTCCCGGGCTGCTCGCGCGCAAGTTCGACGTGATCGCGTCGTCGATGACGATCACGCCGAAGCGGATGCAGCAGATCGCGTTCACGAACCGGATCTCGAATGCGCCGGCGCGGCTGATCGCACGCAAGGGGTCGCCGTTGCTGCCGACGGCCGCGTCGCTGAAGGGCAAGCGGGTGGGCGTCGAGCAGGGCTCCGCACAGGCCGACTATGCGATCGCGAACTGGCAGCCGGCCGGCGTGCAGATCGAGTCGTACCAGAATCAGGACCAGGTGTACGCCGATCTCGTGACAGGGCGCCTCGATGCGGCATTCCAGGCGTCGATCGCGGCGAGCGACGGTTTCCTGAAGAAGCCGCAGGGCAAGGACTTCATGTTCGTCGGCGCGGCGATCGACGATGCGAAGTATTTCGGGCAAGGCGACGGCCTCGGGTTGCGCAAGCAGGACACCGAGCTGCGCGACGCGTTCAACCGCGCGCTGGCGACGATCCTCGCGAACGGCACGTATCAGCGGATCAACCGCAAGTACTTCGACTTCGACATTTACGGCGCGAAGTAAGCATCGCAGCAGCACGCCGCTTCGAGCGGCCGGATACTCATATCAATAAGGAAAGCGAATGAACTGGAGACTGTTTTTCGTTGCGATGCCGGCGTTGTGCGCGGCACCCGCATTTGCGCAAGGCAGCGTTACGCTGTACGGGCTCGTCGATGCGGGCATCGACTATACGAACAACGTCGGCGGCCACAGTGCGTGGCAGATGGCGAGCGGGTTCGCGCAAGGCAGCCGCTGGGGGCTGAAGGGCACCGAGGATCTCGGCGGCGGCTACAGCGCGCTGTTCCAGATCGAGAACGGCTTCAACCTGAACAGCGGCACGCTCGCGCAGGGCGGCCGCATGTTCGGGCGGCAAGCTTACGTCGGCGTCGGCAGCACGCGCTTCGGCACGCTGACACTCGGCCGCCAATACGACTCGGTCGTCGACTATCTCGCGCCGACGACCGCGAACGGCAGCTGGGGCACCTATCCGTTCTCGCATCCGCTCGACAATGACAACACCGGCAACACGTTCCGCGTGAACAACACGGTAAAGTATGCGAGCCCGGACGTTGGCGGCTTCTCGTTCGGCGGTACGTACAGCTTCAGCAATGACACCGGGTTCGCGAACAACCGGCAGTGGAGCGTCGGCGCGCAGTACGAGCACGGCGGGCTGCTCGTCGGCGCGGCGTTCCTGAATGCGGACAACGCGGGTGCGACGCCCGGCGGCGCGATCGCGGGCTCGGGGTCGGTCGGCGCGGATGCGAATTTCGCGGCTGCGCGGCAGCGGATCTTCGGCGCGGGCGTCAACTACACGGCTGGCCCCGCGACCGTTGGGCTCGCGTATACGAACAGCAACGTCACGCGGCCGACCGCGAACGTCGGCTATCTGTTCGGCGACGAGACGATCCAACCGGTCACGGGGCCGCTCGCCGGCGGCACGGTCACGGCAATCAAGTACCAGAACTTCGAAGTGAACGGGAAATACCAGTTCACGCCGGCGTTTTTCGTCGGCGCGCAGTATGTGTACACGACGGTGCACTACGATGCGACCACGGGCAGCGCGAAGCCGAAGATCCATTCGGTCGGGCTGATGGCCGACTACAACCTGTCGAAGCGCACCGACGTTTACGTGATGGGCGCGTACCAGCGGATCGCAGGCGACGCAACCGGTTCTTCGCTGGATCAGGCGTATATCCCGGGTGCGGCCGACCTGTCATCGACGTCGAAGCAGTTGATGGTGCACGCGGGCATCCGGCACAAGTTCTGACCGGATGGACGAACGGGACGGCGCTGGGCGAGTCGCCATGGTGCCGCCCGGACGCATCGTGAATTGCCGGTGAGCGTCGCCGCGATTCGACGACCGCGGCGTCGATGTCGCCACATTGCGCCGCGCAAGCGGATGACCCGAACGCTCCGCCGACCGCCGGCCGCCTGCAGAACCGGCCGCGCGCGGCCGCCTTTCGCCGCGCGGCCATATCTGCTAACCGCGTACCCCGACCCGATACCGCGTCGTCTGCCGATAGGTGGCGCCGGGTTGAAGAATGGTTTCGCCGCGCAACGCGTCCATGTTCACCTGATTCGGAAAGAACCCGGCCTCGACGCACAGCGCCGCGTGCCGCGCGCAGGTCACACCGCCGCTCACGCGCACGCCATCCAGATAGTTGCCCGTATAGAGCTGTAGCCCGCGTTGATCGGTCGACACGGTGAGCTCCCGGCCGCTCTCCGGATCGTAGATCGACGCGACGGCCCGCACGCCGTGTCCGGGTTCGCGCAGCACATAGCAATGGTCGAAGCCGCGTCCGCGTGCGAGCTGAGCATGCGGCCAGTCGAGGCGGGCGCCGATCGGTGCGCTCTGCCGGAAATCGAATGCGGTGCCGGTCACGTCGGCGGTGCCGGTCGGAATCAGCGCGTCGTCGACTTCGACGAACGCATCGGCGTCGATTTGCAACAAGTGGCCGCGCACGTCGCTGCCCGGGCGTCCGCTCAGGTTGAAGTAGCTGTGATTGGTCAGGTTCAGCGGCGTCGGCGCATCGGTGACGCCCGCGTAGTCGATTGTCAGCGTGCCGTCGTCGTCGAGCGTGTAACGCACCTGCACGCTGACGTTGCCGGGGAATCCCGCATCGCCTTCCGGCGAATCCAGCCGCAGCGTCAAGCCGCCGCGATCGTCGATCACGTCCCAGCGCGCGCGATGAAAGCCGCTTGCGCCGCCGTGCAGCAGGTTGCCGTTCTCGTTGCGGTCGAGCGGATAGTCGACGCCGTCTAGCGTGAAGCGCGCACCGGCAATCCGGTTCGCCCAGCGGCCGACCGTTGCGCCGAGGTACGCGCCCGATTCCGCGTACTCGGCCGGCGTGTCGTGTGCCAGCACGATATCGGCAACGCGCCCGCTGCGGTCGGGGGCAAGCCACGACACGACGGTCGCGCCCAGGTCGCTGACGACGACGCGCATCCCGTGCGCGTTGCGCAGCGTATAGCGCCGGACCGGGTCGCCGCCGGGCAGCGCGCCCCACGGCTCGGATGGAATGCGGCCGACGTCGGACGCCGGGCGGGAAGAATCGGTATCGATACGCATGAGTGGGTTCGCTCGTGGGCGGTGAATTCAATGGGCGGGCGCGGTGCGCTCCTGGTATTCGCGCGGCGTGCAGCCGAGTTCGCGGCGGAACACCGCATACATGTACTGCAACGACGTGAAGCCGCAGCGGATCGCGACTTCCGCGCTCGACACATGGCGGCTCGCGAGCATCGCCTGCGCGGCCTCGAGCTTGTGACGCAGGATTTCCTGGTGCACCGTGCGCTGCAACTCGCGCCGGAAGTGATCTTCGAGCAGCGAGCGCGACACGCCGACATAGTCGGCCACCTGTTCGGTCTTGATCCCCTGGCACGCGTACTGGCGGATGAAGTGCCGGGCGCGCATCACGTGCGGGCTCGCGAGCGGCTGATGGCGCGTCGATTCGAGCACGTTGATCCCGACCGGCGGCACGAGGATCCGCTGCCCTGGAAAGCGCGCGCCGCGCAGCATCCGGTGCAGCAGGTGCGCGGCGGTGCGGCCCATTTCCTCGGTGCCCTGGATCACCGACGACAGCGGAATGCGCGTGAGCGTGCGGGTGAGCGGATCGTTGTCGATGCCGATGATCGCAACCTGCTCGGGCACCGCGATGCCGGCGATCAGGCACGCCTGCAGCAGATGCCGCGCGCGTGCGTCGGTGACCGCGATCACGCCGACCGGCTTCGGCAGCGCATGGAGCCAGCCGATCAGCTGCTCGATCGCGTGATTCCACCCCGACGCGCTGGTCGACAGCCCGCGATAGATCGGCGCTTCGACGCCGTCGGCGCGCGCGAGCCGGTCGAATGCGAGCTCGCGCTGCTGCGCCCAGCGGTTTTCCTGCGCGACCGGCAGGCTGTACATCGCGAAGTGTGCGAGGCCCGCACCGATCAGATGCGTATACGCGAGCGACACGAGCTTCGGGTTGTCCGTCGCAATATATGGGACGCCTTCCGGATACTGCGCCGGATCCTCGTAGGACGAACCGACTGCGACGATCGGCAGCGGCGAGCCGGCGAGCGCGTCGGCGACGGCCGGATCGTCGAAGTCCGCGATGATGCCGTCGCCGTCGAAACGCTCGATGCCGGCGAGCCGGCAGCGGAAGTCGTCCTCGAGGAACAGATCCCACACGACGCGGGTGGTGTGCAGATACTGGCCGATGCCGGCAATGATCTCGCGATCGTAGACCTTGTTCGCGTTGAACAGCAGCGCGATGCGGTGCGGTGTCGGGGCGGAAGGCGTGCGGGTCATGTCAGTGTCGGGGCGTGCGCCGCTCGGGCGTCGTGCCGTTGTCTCCGGGGGCGCGCTCGCCGGGCGGCGCGCGATCGTCAGGTGTCCGGCGATTGTAGGACGGAACGTGCGGCGCGCGCGCGCGGCTGGCAAGAAACATTACGCGCGCTGCGCAATTTCGCAATTGCCGGCCGGCGGGGGCGCGGGCACGATCCAGCCAACCGAATCAGACCGCGTGCGTCGTCGCGACGCGCGTTGCGCTGCAACGAGACACTGCACGGAGACGCCATGTCGTATTTCGAACACATTCCCCCCATTCGTTACGAAGGTCCGCAGTCGGACAACCCGCTCGCTTACCACTACTACGACCCCGAGAAGCGCGTGCTCGGCAAGACGCTCGCCGAGCATCTGCGGATCGCGGTCTGCTACTGGCACACGTTCGTGTGGCCGGGCCATGACATCTTCGGGCAGGGCGCGTTCCAACGCCCGTGGCAGCAACCGGGCGACGCACTCGAACGCGCGCGGATGAAGGCAGACGCCGCGTTCGAATTCTTCACGAAGCTCGGCACGCCGTTCTACACGTTCCACGACACCGACGTGGCGCCGGAGGGCGACAGCCTGCGCGAGTACACGGCGAATTTCGCTCGGATGGTCGACTATCTCGGCGAACGCCAGCAGGCGAGCGGCGTGCGGCTGTTGTGGGGCACCGCGAACCTGTTCTCGCATCCGCGCTTCGCGGCCGGCGCCGCGACGAACCCGAACCCCGACGTGTTCGCGTGGGCCGCGACGCAGGTACGTCACGCGCTCGACGCGACGCACCGGCTCGGCGGCGAGAACTACGTGCTGTGGGGCGGCCGGGAAGGATACGAGACGCTGCTCAATACCGACCTGAAGCGCGAGCGCGAGCAGTTCGCGCGCTTCCTGTCGATGGTCGTCGAGCACAAGCACCGGATCGGCTTCAACGGCGCGCTGCTGATCGAGCCGAAGCCGCAGGAACCGACCAAGCACCAGTACGACTACGACGTGGCGACCGTGCACGGTTTCCTCGTGCAATACGGACTGCAGGACGAGATTCGCGTGAACATTGAGGCGAACCATGCGACGCTCGCCGGCCATTCGTTCCATCACGAGATCGCCAATGCGTTCGCGCTCGGCGTGTTCGGCAGCGTCGACGCGAACCGCGGCGATCCGCAGAACGGCTGGGACACCGACCAGTTCCCGAACAGCGTCGAGGAGCTCACGCTCGCGTTCTACGAGATCCTGCGCCACGGCGGCTTCACGACCGGCGGGATGAACTTCGACGCGAAGGTGCGGCGTCAGAGCGTCGATCCGGAGGATCTGTTCTACGGCCACGTCGGCGCGATCGACGTGCTCGCGCTCGCGCTTGAACGCGCGGCGGTGCTGGTCGAAAACGATCGGCTCGACGCGTTGCGGCGCCAGCGTTACGCGCAATGGGACGATGCATTCGGCCGCAAGATTCTGTCGGGGGGCTATACGCTGGAATCGCTCGCCGACGATGCGCTCGCTCGCGGCGTCGATCCGCGGCACGTGAGCGGCGCGCAGGAGCGGCTCGAGAACATCGTGAACCAGGCGATCTACGGGCTGCGCTGACACCATGTATCTCGGACTCGATCTCGGCACGTCCGGTGTAAAGGCGGTGCTGCTCGACCGCGACGGCGCGGTGCGCGCGAGCGCGAGCCGCCCGCTGACCGTCAGCCGGCCGCAACCGCGCTGGTCCGAACAGGCGCCGCGCGACTGGTGGGACGCCGCATGCGGCGCGCTGGCCGCCGTCGTCGACCCGGCCCGTGCGGCCGGCATCGACCCGCACGACATCTCCGCGCTCGGGCTGACGGGGCAGATGCACGGTGCGACGCTGCTCGACGAACACGGCGACGTGCTGCGCCCCGCGATCCTGTGGAACGACGGGCGCGCGGATGCGGAGTGTTCGGAGCTCGAGCGGCTCGCGCCCACGCTGCGCACGGTGGCCGGCAACATCGCGATGCCGGGCTTCACCGCGCCGAAGCTGCTGTGGCTGCGCCGTCACGAGCCCGACGTATTCGCACGCATCGCATACGTGTTGCTGCCGAAAGACTATTTGCGTTACCGGCTGACCGGCGCGTTCGCGACCGATCCGTCGGATGCCGCCGGCACGCTGTGGCTCGACGTCGCGAAGCGCGACTACGACGACACGCTGCTCGCCGCGTGCGGGCTGTCGCGTGCGCAGATGCCGGCGGTGTTCGAGGGGAACCGCGTGACAGGCACGCTGCTGCCGGCGGTGGCGCGCTCGCTCGGGCTGCCGGAGATACCGGTGGTCGCGGGCGGCGGCGACAACGCGGCCGGCGCGGTCGGTGTCGGGATCGTGCGGCCCGGCGACGCACTGCTGTCGCTTGGCACGTCGGGCGTGTATTTCGCGGTGTCCGACGGATTCCGCGCGAACCCCGAATCGGCGGTGCACAGCTTCTGCCACGCGCTGCCCGATACGTGGCATCTGATGTCGGTGATGCTGAACGCGGCCGGCTGCATCGACTTCACCGCGCAACTGGCCGGTTACGACGGCGTGCCGGCGCTGCTTGCCGACGCCGAAGCGAACGCGCGCACCGGCCGGCCGTGGTTCCTGCCTTATCTGAGCGGCGAGCGCACGCCGCACAACGACGTGAATGCGAAGGGCGTGTTCTACGGGCTCACGGCCGACACGCGGCGCGCGGATCTCGCGAACGCGACGCTCGAAGGCGTCGGCTTCGCGCTGCTCGACGGGATGGACGCGCTGCACGCGGCCGGGCTCACGCCCGACGGCATTACGGTGATCGGCGGCGGCTCGCGCAGCGCGTACTGGACGCAGATGCTCGCCGACCTGAGCGGGCGCGCGCTGACACTGCGCGAGCGCGGCGAGGTCGGGCCGGCGCTGGGCGCCGCCCGGCTTGCGCATCTGGCGGTCGAACCGGATGCGCGGCTCGCGGACGTGTGTCCGCAACCGCCGGTCGTCGCGGTGCGCGAGCCCGACCTTGCGCGGCATGCGTGGTATCGCGACACGCGGCGGCCGACGTTTCGCGCGTTGTACCGCGCGCTCGAACCGGTGTTTGCAACGGGCGCGTGATGCGCGTTGCAGTGAGTCGAGGCGGGCGGCCCGTTCCGGCGGCCGCCCGGCGTTCGTGAAGTGGTTCCATAACAAGGAGTGGAGACATGAAATCCGTAACGCGTCGTACCGTATTGAGTTCGCTTGCCGGCGCCGCTGCGCTGGCGATGTTCGCGCTGGGCGCGCCGCTCGCGCACGCGAGCAAGGACAAGCCCGAGATCGGCTTCTGCATCGACGACCTGCGCGTCGAACGCTGGTCGCGCGATCGCGATTATTTCGTTGCGGCCGCCACCAAGCTCGGCGCGAAGGTGTCGGTGCAGTCGGCCGATGCAAGCGAGGAGCGGCAGATTTCCCAGATCGAGAATCTGATCTCGCGCGGCGTCGACGTGATCGTGATCGTGCCGTTCAATTCGAAAACGCTCGGCAACGTGGTAGCCGAAGCGAGAAAGGCTGGCATCAAGGTCGTATCGTACGACCGCCTGATCCTCGACGCCGACGTCGATGCGTACATCTCGTTCGACAACGAGAAGGTGGGCGAACTGCAGGCGCAGGGCGTGTTCGACGCGAAGCCGAAGGGCAACTATTTCCTGCTTGGCGGCGCGCCGACCGACAACAACGCGAAGATGCTGCGCGAAGGGCAGTTGAAGGTGCTCAAGCCCGCGATCGATCGCGGCGACATCAAGGTCGTCGGCCAGCAGTGGGTGCCCGAATGGAGCGCGTCGACCGCGCTGCGGATCGTCGAGGACGCGCTGACCGCGAACAACAACAAGATCGACGCGATCGTCGCATCGAACGACGGCACCGCCGGCGGCGCGATCCAGGCACTCGCCGCGCAGCATCTGGCCGGCAAGGTTCCGGTGTCCGGGCAGGATGCGGACCTCGCCGCGGTGAAGCGCGTGATCGCCGGCACGCAGACGATGACCGTCTACAAGCCGCTGAAGCTGATCGCGAGCGAAGCCGCGAAGCTGGCGGTCGATCTCGCGAAGGGCACGAAGCCTGCATTCAACGCGCAATACGACAACGGCAAGAAGAAGGTCGACACGGTGCTGCTGCAGCCGACGCTGCTGACCAAGCGCAACGTCGACGTTGTCGTGAAGGACGGCTTCTACACCCAGGCCCAGCTGGCGAGCCAGTAAGCGTACGACGGAACGCGACGCGCGGCCGCGACGACGGCGGCCGCGTCTACTGCGAGGCAATGAATGTATGACCGAACCCTTGCTGACGATGCGCGGCATCGTCAAGGCATTCGACGGCGTGAAGGCGCTCGACGGGATCGACCTGACCGTGCGTCCCGGCGAATGCGTCGGGCTCTGCGGCGAGAACGGCGCCGGCAAGTCGACATTGATGAAGGTGCTGTCGGGCGTCTACCCGCATGGCACGTGGGACGGCGAAATCCGCTGGGAAGGCGAGCCGCTCGTCGCGTCGGGCGTGCGCGACACGGAGCGCGCGGGCATCGTGATCATTCACCAGGAGCTGATGCTCGTGCCCGAGCTGTCGGTTGCCGAGAACATCTTCCTGGGCAACGAGATCACGCTGCCGGGCGGCCGCATGCATTACGCGGAGATGGTGCGGCGCTCGGAAGCGTTGCTGCGCGAGCTGCGCATCGACGCGATCAACGTCGCGCAGCCGGTGATGAACTACGGCGGCGGTCACCAGCAGCTGATCGAGATCGCGAAGGCGCTGAACAAGCGCGCGAAGCTGCTGATCCTCGACGAGCCGTCGTCGTCGCTGAGCGCGGCCGAGACGCGCATCCTGCTCGATATCGTGCGCGACCTGAAGCGCCGCGGCGTTGCGTGCGTATACATCTCGCACAAGCTCGATGAAATCGAAGCCGTGTGCGACACCGTGACCGTGATCCGCGACGGCCGCCATGTCGCGACCGAGCCGATGCGCGCGCTGACCACCGACCGGATCATCGCGATGATGGTCGGGCGCGAGATCAGCAACCTGTATCCGCGCGAGCCGCACGAGATCGGCGACATCGTGCTCGAAGCGCGCAACGTGACTTGTCACGATGTCGCGAATCCGCGCCGCAAGCGCGTGGACGACGTGTCGTTCAGCGTGCGCCGCGGAGAAATCCTCGGCGTGGCCGGGCTCGTCGGCGCGGGCCGCACCGAGCTGATGCAGGCGATTTTCGGCGCGTATCCGGGGGCGAGCACGGCGAGCGTGCGTATCAACGGCCGGCCGCTCGCGATCCGTGCGCCGGCCGATGCGATCCGCGCGGGCATCGCGATGGTGCCGGAGGATCGCAAGCGTCACGGGATCGTGCCGCAGCTCGGCGTCGGCCACAACATCACGCTGTCGGTGCTGCGCCGGTTCGCCGCGCGCGGCCGGATCGATGCGGCCGCCGAACTTGACGCGATCCGCACCGAAATGCAGAGGCTGTCGGTGCGTGCCGCGCACCCGTTCCTGCCGATCGCGAGCTTGTCCGGCGGCAACCAGCAGAAGGCGGTGCTCGCGCGGATGCTGCTCGCCGACCCGCAGGTGCTGATCCTGGACGAACCGACCCGCGGCGTCGACGTCGGCGCTAAGGCCGAGATTTACCGGCTGATCTTCGCGCTCGCGAAACGCGGCGTCGCGCTGATCGTCGTGTCGTCGGAGCTGCCGGAAGTGCTCGGGCTTGCCGATCGTGTGATCGTGATCGGCGAAGGCGAGCTGCGCGGCGATTTCGTCAACGAAGGTCTCACGCAGGAACAGATACTCGGCGCCGCGCTGAAGCCCGCGCGGCGTCCGGCCGACCCCATTGCAGCGAGTGCGACATGAATACCGAACTTTCCTCTTCCTCCACCGTGCCGCCGGACACCGGCGCGCGCCGCCTGCGCGGCCGTCCGCTGAGCCAGATCTTCGTGCGCTACAAGGTGCTCGCGCTGCTGTTCGCGGTTGCGGCGATCTGGGTGTTCTTCTCCGTGCTGACCGACGGCGCGTTCGTCACGCCGCGCAACGTGTCGAACCTGCTGCGGCAGATGTCGATCACGGGAATGCTCGCGTGCGGGATGGTCTTCGTGATCATCGCCGGCGAGATCGACCTGTCGGTCGGCTCGCTGCTGGGGCTGCTCGGCGGCGTCGCGGCGATCCTCGACGTCAATCGCCACTGGCCGGTTGCGGCGACGGTGCCGGCGGTGCTCGCGCTCGGCGTGCTGGTCGGGTTGTTCAACGGCTGGTGGTCGACGTATCGGCGCGTGCCGTCGTTCATCGTCGGGCTGGGCGGGATGCTCGCGTTCCGCGGGATCCTGCTTGGCGTGACGGGCGGCTCGACGATCGCGCCGGTATCGGACGGCTTCGTGTTCATCGGGCAAGGCTATCTGCCGCGCGCGGCGGGCGACGGCCTCGCGGTGCTGCTGTTCGCGCTGGTCGCGCTGCTGGTCTTCCGGCAGCGCGGTACGCGGCGCCGCTACAAGCTCGCGGTCGCGCCGCTGTGGCAGGACGTCGCGAAGATCGTCGGGGCCGGCGCGGTGCTGTTCGCATTCGTCGCGACGCTCGACCGCTACGGCGGCATCCCGGTGCCCGTGCTGCTGCTGCTCGCGTTGCTCGGCGTGTTCTCGTGGATCGCGACGCAGACGGTGTTCGGCCGGCGCATCTACGCAGTCGGATCGAACCTGGAGGCGACGCGGCTGTCGGGCGTCGACACCGATCGCGTAAAACTGGCGATCTTCGCGCTGATGGGGTTGATGTGTGCGTTCGCCGGCATCGTCAATACCGCGCGGCTTGCGGCCGGCTCGCCGTCGGCGGGCTCGATGGGCGAGCTCGATGCGATCGCCGCATGCTTCATCGGCGGCACGTCGATGCGCGGCGGCTCGGGCACCGTCTACGGTGCGCTGATCGGCGCGCTCGTGATGGCGAGCCTCGACAACGGGATGTCGATGCTCGACGTCGACGCGTACTGGCAGATGATCGTCAAGGGCGCGGTGCTGGTGCTGGCGGTGTGGATCGACGTGGTGTCGCGGTCGAACCGGCGGTGACGCGAGGCGACGTGAGGCAACGGCAACGTGGGGCCGCCGCCGCTCAGTGCAGCGGCACGCCCCATGCCGCCGTCACGTTGCCGCCGAGCCGCCATTCCGTGAACGGGCGGCGCGGCGCGATCATTGCCTGCAGGCGGCGATCGCCGAAGCGGGCGTAATACGGCTCGACCCAGCTCAGCTCGTCGCGCAGCGTCCACGGAAACAGCGTCTGCGGGACCGGCGTGATCTTCGCGAAGCTCGCGGGATCGTTCACCGCGTCGATCACGAGATTCGCGAGGCGGCCGATCGCGCCATCGTTTTCCCGATAGAGATCGATATGCCGCCGCTGCACCAGTTCGGCTGCGAACACGAGCGGCAGCAGCGCGAACGTGTGATAGTGCAGCGCGCGGTTGCCGCGCTTCACTTCACGCGCAAGCGTGCCGTCGGGGCCGATGTCGCGAATGCCTTCGCGCACACGCACGAGCCCCGAATCGACGAGGCTCGCGTCGCCGGTCACGGTGCCGGTCGCGATCAGGTCGAGCCCGGCCCAGTACACGAGATTGTTGTGCAGGCGATTGATCGCTTCCGCATTGCGGGTGGCGATCGCGATGCGTTCGAGCCACGGGCCGAGCGCGTCGAGCCGCGCTCGGTTTGCGTCGCGCACGTCGCGCGGCATGCGCAGGATCACCATCGCGAAGTCGGTGCCGGCCCACGAGCGCTCGAAATATCCCTGGTAACCGTCGATCGGCCCCATCAGCGCGTCGGCTTGCGACCAGCGTTCCAGCAATGCGAGCGCGCACGACCAGTCGCCGCGATCGGCAGCGGAATTGAGCCGCGCGATGAAGTCGCGCATCGGTTTGACCGCGCGTGCGTAGCCTGCCGCATCGTCGTAATAGCCGGGCGGATCGATGCTCGCCACGGCGGCGGGCACGCCGCACGCGCGCACGGGCGCCGACGCGCAGCAGAATGCGGCGGCTGCGAGCAGCGCGGCGAACGCCAGACGCTTCTTCGAATCGCGCATGCGGGCCTCGGCTTGAAAGATGGCGAGGGCGCAAGCCGTACCGCGCTGCGCGGCGCACGGCGTCGATGCCGCGCGCGTCTTGCCGCACGCAGTCTAGCGTTCGGGTCTTTCATCCGCCTTTCTCGCCGTCGCATTCGTGCGTGCGGCACGCATGATAGCTGCGGCACGCACCGCGCATCGGTGCCGCCGCCGTAGCTGGGTGCGGCGCATGCGTTGCGCTATCCTGTCGCGATCGACAATTCACCCGACGCCATGAAGCGCCCGTCGTTCTCCACCCAACTCGTGATGTTGTGGGCACTCGTTGCCGCATTGTGCGCGACGCTGGTCGCGCTCGTGTGGATCGTGGCCCGTTCCGCCGAGAGTGAACAGATCGCCGGCGCGCGCGCGCAGGGCGCGGCCGCATGCGAGGCGGTCGCGGCCCGCTATGCGGGCTCGGTGCAGCCGTCCGCCCGGCGACCCGATCCCGAGCCGATGCACGCGATCCTCGACATCGTGCTCGCGCACGCGCCGGACGTCGAAGGCGGCTTCTGGACGCGCGACGGTGCCGGCGGCGATGGCCGTTTTCTCGCCTATGCATTTCCAACCTATCAGGGCAGCGGCATCAAGCGCGACGTGCCGGAAGCGGAAACGCCGCTGATCGTTCGCACGCTGGGCGCGGCGGCCGCTACGCGCGCCACTGCGACGAACGTCGTCGAAGGCGCGCAGGATGCGGTCGTGGCGGTTGCGTGTCCGGTGCCGGCGGGGCCGGATCTGTTCGTCTGGATGCTGACCCGCGCGCATCCGCCGCTCGGCCGGCATGGCGAACTGCTCGCGACGGGGCTCGCGGCGGTGCTCGCGGTGCTTCTCGCGATCGCCGCGGCGCTCGCGTTCGCGTTGCGCCGCTGGAAGCGCAATCTCGGCCGCGTCGAGGCGGCACTGTCGCCGGCGGCGCGCGCCGCGCACCTGCCGCGTGTCGGCGAGCCGGATCTGGACCGGATCATCGACGCGTTCAACGCGCATGCGCGGCAAGCCGAGCGATTGCAGCAGCAGGCCGGCGAACTGGCCGCGCGGCTCGCGCAGGCCGAGCGCTTCGGCATGCTCGGCAAGCTCGCCGCGCAGCTCGCGCATGAGATTCGCAACCCGATGGGCGCGATGCGGCTGAAGGCCGAGAATGCGCTCGTCGCCGACTGCGGCCGCCAGCAGGACGCGCTGCGCGTCATCCTCGCGCAGATCGCCCGGATCGACACGCAGCTGTCGGGGCTGCTCGCGCTCACGCAGCCGGTGAGCCCGCACATCGCGCGCGTCGATCTCGATGCATGGCTGCCGGCGGTCGTCGACGCACACCGCGAGCTCGCGCAGCGCCAGTCGGTCGCGCTCGCATGCAAGCCCGACGGGCGCGGCGAGCGGTTCGCGCCGCCGTCCGACAACCCGGCGTTCGATCCCGACCAGATGCGCCGCGCGCTCGACAACCTGCTGCTCAATGCGCTGCGCCATGCGGGCGACGGCGGCGCGGTGTCGGTCACGGCCGTGCGCACGACGGCCGATGCAGGCGCGACGCTGCGGTTCACGGTGTCCGATACGGGCCCGGGCGTGCCCGATGCGCAACGCGAGCGGATCTTCGAGCCGTTCGTGACGGGCCGCGCGGACGGCACGGGCCTGGGCCTCGCAGTCGTGCGCGAAGTGGCGGCCGCGCACGGCGGCCGCGCGTGGCTCGATGCGACGCCGGGCGGCGCTTCTTTCGTGATCGAGATTCCATGGCAACCATCCTGATCGTCGACGACGACGCCGCGTTTCGCGACGGCCTTGCGGAAACGCTGCACGATCTCGGTCATCGCGTGGTCGAGGCCGCATCGGGGCGCGCCGCGCTTTCGATGCTGCGCGACGACCGCCGTATCGATTGCGTGTTCCTCGATTTCCGCCTGCCGGACCTCGACGGCCTCGCGGTGCTCGCGCAATGGCGTGACGACGCCGCACTCGCCGCGATTCCGGTCGTGATGCTGACCGCGCATGCGACCAGCGACAACACGATCGACGCGATGCGCGCCGGCGCGTTCGACCATCTGACGAAGCCGGTCGGGCGCCGCGACATCGTGCAAGTGCTCGAGCGCATCGTGTCCGCACATGCGCCGCGCGCCGACGGCGACGCGGACACAGGTGCGTTTGCCGGCGAGCGCGCGTCGGATCGCCCGCGCTTGCTCGGTGTCAGCGCCGCGATCCGCGACGTGCAGAAACAGCTGGGGCGCGCCGCGACGAGCGATGCAACGGTGCTTGTCACCGGCGAAACCGGCACCGGCAAGGAAGTGGCCGCGCGCGTGCTGCACGCGGCGTCGGCACGGCATGCCGGGCCGTTCGTGGCCGTGAACTGCGCGGCCATTCCGGCCGAGTTGCTCGAAAGCGAATTGTTCGGACATCGCCGCGGCGCGTTCACGGGCGCGCAGGCGGATCGCACGGGACGGCTCGTCGAGGCCGACGGCGGCACGCTGTTTCTCGACGAGATCGGCGACATGCCCGCCGCAATGCAGGCGAAGCTGCTGCGCGCGTTGCAGGAGCGCGAGGTGACGCCGCTCGGCGCGGACCGCCCGACGCCGGTCGACATTCGCGTAGTGGCCGCGACGCACCGCGATCTTGCCGCGGCCGTTGCGAGCGGCACGTTTCGCGAAGACCTGTTCTACCGGCTGAACGTCATCCCGCTGCACCTGCCGCCGCTTGCCGAGCGCGTGGCCGACATCCTTCCGCTCGCCGCGCACTTTCTCGAACGCGCGGCCGGTGCACGCCCGCTGCATCTGACGAACGATGCGCAGCGCGCGCTGCTCGGCCACCGCTGGCCCGGCAACGTGCGCGAACTGCGCAACGTGATGGAGCGCGTTGCGGCGCTCGCACCCGGACCTGCGATCACCGCGGCCGATCTCGCGCTCGGTGCCGCGCCCGCGGATGCCGCGCTTCCCGCGTTCCTGTTCGACCTGCCGCTGCCCGATGCGCTGGCGGCGGTCGAGCGGGCGGCGATCCTGCGCGCGCTCGAGCGCGCGAACGGCAATCGGGCCGAAGCCGCACGCCAACTCGGCATCGGCCGCCAGTCGCTGTATGCGCGCATGGCCAACCTCGGGATCGCGCGCGACGACTGAGCGGGGCGCCGGGTGTCGGATTTTCCGACACAGGCTGCGCGCATCTGTCGGCCTGTCCGACACCCGCTCGGCGGCGGCCCGACGCGGGGCGCCGCCGCACGGGCGCGCGTGCGGTGGCACGGGGTTTGCAAATAGCGTGTACCGCAACCCGTCGTCGCGGTGCGCTCACGCCGCGCGCTTGGCCGCCGCAATGTGCGTCCGCCTTCCGTCGATGCGCAACGCACGCGACGACATCCCGATGGAGGATTCACCTCATGCACTGGATCGATCCGGCGTGCCTGCCCGAAACGCGCGGCCGCGTTACCCAATTCCTGATCAATCCGCACGGCGAAGTCGACGGGCTGATCCTGAACGGCGACCTGCAGGTTCACGTGCCGCCGCATCTCGGCCGCGAACTCGTGCGGCACGTCGCGTGCGGCGATCGCATCCGCGTGCGCGGCATCAAGCCGCGCGGTGCCGACATGATCGCGGCCGTACAACTGACCGGTCGCGACGGCGCGGACATCGTCGATACCGGGCCGGCTCACGAGCCGCGTCCGCTGCCACGCGCGGGCCGCGAACCGATGGACGTTCGCGGCGAGGTCGCATTTGCGCTGCATGGACCGAAAGGCGAGTGCAACGGCGCGCTGCTGACCGATGGCATCGCGGTGCGCATGCCGCCGCACGCGGCTGCCGAACTCGCCGACTATCTGCGTCCCGGCACGCACGTGCAGGTATGGGGCGATGCGATCGTTACGCCGCACGGTACGACGATCGACGCCACCGACATCGCCGAACTCGTCGATGCGCCGGCCGCGTGAGTGCGCAACGGCGATGAGACCGGCGCGCGCGCTCGAAGCGCTCAACTTCTTCCTCGCCGACGTGCAGGCCGGGATCGGCCCGTTCGCGGGCGTCATCTTGTTGTCCCGCGGCTGGAGCGCGGACGCAATCGGCTCCGTGATGACGCTCGCGGGCCTGGCGGCGATGGCGGCGACGCCGTTGGCCGGCGCGCTGGTCGATGCGCTGCGCGCGAAGCGCACGCTGATCGTCGGCGCGACGGCTGCAACCGCGTTCGCAACCGTGATGCTGCGTTTCGCCGACGGCTACCCGGCGGTAGCGGCCTCGCAGGTCGTCGCCGCCGTCTGCGGCGCGGCGCTTGCACCGGCGGTCGCGGGCGTGACGCTCGGCATCGTGCGCACGCACGGCTTCGATCGGCAGTTCGGCCGCAATCAAATGGCCAACCACGCAGGCAACGTCGCCGGCGCGGCGCTCGCTGGCTGGCTCGGCTGGCATGCGGGATTCGATGCGTTATTTGCGCTCGTGGCGGTATTCGCGGTGCTTGCGATCGGGAGCGCTTGCGCGATTCCCGCGCGCGCGATCGACCATGCGTGCGCGCGCGGTCTTGCCGGGCACGAGCAGGATGGCGCGGGCCGCGCCCCGCGCGCCGGGAACGATCCGGGCCGAGATCGGGCGAATGACGCTGCGGGACCGAGCGCCGGCGCGTGGCGCACGCTCGCGGCGAACCGGCCGCTGCTGCTGCTCGGCGTGTCGCTCGCGCTGTTTCATCTCGGCAATGCGGCGATGCTGCCGCTGTACGGTATGGGCGTAGTCGCCGCGCACCGCAGCGATCCGAGCGCGTTTACCGCGCAGACCATCGTGATCGCGCAATGCGTGATGATCGCGGCAGCATGGTGCGCGCCGCGGCTGATTCGCGATCACGGATACTGGCGCGTGCTGCTGCTGTCGTATCTGGTGCTGCCGGTGCGCGGCGTGCTCGCGGCCATGCTGATGAGCGAGGCGGGTGTGTGGCCGGTGCAGTTGCTCGACGGCATCGGTGCCGGTCTGCAAAGCGTCGTCGTACCGGCGCTCGTCGTGCGGCTGCTCGACGGCTCGGGGCGCGTGAATGCCGGACAGGGCGCGGTCGCCACCGCGCAAGGCATCGGCGCGGCGCTGAGCCCGGTGCTCGGCGGCGTGCTCGCGCAGCATTACGGCTATCCGGCGGCCTTCGTCGTGCTGGGCGCGGTGTCGACGGGTTCGGTCGCATTGTGGCTCGGTCACGCGCGCTCGTTGCGCGACGCGTGCGGCAAGCCGCCGCGCGGCGGCGCGCCGGGCGATTTGCCGGCCGCATCGCGATGAAGCGCGCGCCGGTTCGTTCCCGATATCCGCGGTGCCGATGCGATGAATAGCGCCCCGTTTGCGTGGCTGATTTCTGCGCTGGCCACCGCCGGCGTGATCGTGCGCCCGTTCGGCTGGCCCGAGGCGATCTGGGCCGTGGCTGGCGCGGTGCTGCTGGTCGGTCTCGGCTTGTTGCCGGTGCATGCCGCGCTCGCCGCCGTTGCGAAAGGCGGCGACGTGTACCTGTTCCTCACCGGGATGATGCTGCTGTCCGAGGTCGCGCGTCGCGAAGGGCTGTTCGACTGGATTGCCGCGCATGTCGTGAATCGCGCACGCGGTTCGCCGCGGCGGCTGTTTGCACTCGTCTATCTGGTCGGGACCGTCACGACCGTGTTCCTGTCGAATGACGCGACCGCCGTCGTGCTGACCCCGGCCGTGTTCGCGGCCGCGCGCCGCGCGAAGACAGACCCGCTGCCGCTGCTGTACATCTGCGCGTTCGTCGCCAACGCGGCGAGCTTCGTGCTGCCGATCTCGAATCCCGCGAACCTCGTGTTGTACGGCGCGCACATGCCCGCGCTCGGCACGTGGCTCGCACGTTTCGCGCTGCCGTCCGTTGCGTCGGTCGCGTGTACGTACGCGATGCTGCGCGCGACGCAGCGGCACGCGCTGCACGGCCGCTGCGCGACCGGTCTGCCGGTGCCGCCGCTCGCCGCGGGCGGTCGCATCGCGCTGGCCGGCATCGCCGCGACGGCCGCCGCGCTGATGGGCGTGTCGCTGCTCGACCGGCCGCTCGGGTTGCCGACCGCGGTGGCTGGCGTCGTCACCGCAGCGTGCGTGCTGTGGCGCGATCGCGCCGCGTGCGGGCCGATGCTGCGTGCGATCTCGTGGAGCGTACTGCCGCTCGTGGCCGGCCTGTTCGTCCTGGTCGACGCGCTCGATCGTACCGGCGCGGTGCATGCGCTGGCCGACACGTTGCGCGCGCTGACGGCGGCCGGCGCGGCACGTGCGGCGGCGGCGTCGGGCGTCGCCGTCGCCCTTGGGTCGAACCTGGTCAACAACCTGCCTGCCGGGCTCCTCGCGAGCGCGACCGTCGGTGTCGCGCACAGCCCGCAGCCGGTGATCGACGCGCTGCTGATCGGCGTCGATCTCGGGCCGAACCTGTCCGTCACCGGATCGCTCGCAACGATCCTGTGGCTCGCGGCCATCCGCCGGGAAGGGCAACAGGTCAGCGCGGCGAAATTCGCCGCGATCGGCGTATGCGTGATGCTGCCCGCGCTTGCGGCGGCGCTTGCGGTACGGCTTGCGTAAAGAGTGACCGGACACGAAGCACGACGTTCCAACGCATGCGGGCGGCACGGGCCGGTGACGGCCGCCGTGGCGCGGCTAGCGGAAATCGATCGCCGGCCGCCCGCTACCCCGCATCCGCCTTGATGAAATCCACGAACGCGCGCAGCGGAGCCGGCACGAAGCGCCGCCCCGGATAGTACAGATACGGGCCCGGGAACGGCCGCCACCAGCCGTCGAGCACGGGTTCGAGCGCACCGCTCGCCAGGTGCGGGCGCAGCCAGTCTTCGTACAGGTGCACGATGCCGAGCCCCGCACAGGCGGCGTCCACCGCGAGATCGACGGCGCCGCCGATCTGCACGACGAGCGGCCCGGCCGGCTCCACGCGCACGACTTCGCCGTCGCGTTCGTACTCCCACGCCGGCATCGCGCCGCTCGCGAAGCGGCCGCGCAGGCACGCGTGATCGAGCAGGTCGCGCGGATGGGCCGGGCGCCCGCGACGGTCGAGATAGGCGGGTGCTGCGGCAGTCGCGAAGCGTTGCAAACGCGGGCCGATCGGCACGGCGATCATGTCCTGCTCGAGGCGCTCGTCGTAGCGGATCCCGGCGTCGCAGCCGGCGGCGAGGATATCGACGAAGCTCTCGTCCGCGATGACCTCGACGCGGATCTCCGGATACGCATCGAGAAAACGCGGAACGATCGACGGCAGCACGAGCCGCGCGGCGCTCATCGGGACATTCAGCTTCAGCGTGCCGACCGGTTTCTCGCGGAACGTGTTGACCACGTCGAGCGCCGCCTCCACCTCGACGAGCGCCGGCGTGAGCCGCGCAAGCAGGCGCGCGCCGGCTTCGGTCGGCGACACGCTGCGCGTCGTGCGGTGCAGCAGCCGCACGCCGAGCTGCGCCTCGAGCCGGCGTACGGCTTCGCTGAGCCCCGACGCACTCGCGCCGGCCACGCGTGCGCCCTCGCGGAAGCCCTTCGCGCGGGCCACCGCCACGAACGCATTCAGATCGCCGAGATCGACTTGCATTGTTCGCCTTTTCGTACAGGTTGTGCACATTATTGCCGGTTATCGCGCAGCGCGACACGGCGTAACCTGCGATTCATTCATTCGATCCAGGAGTCACGCCATGTCACCCATCGTTCAATCCGGCACCTTTTCCATTGCAGGCCGCCGCGTGCATCGCGTCGGTTATGGCGCGATGCAGCTGGCCGGTCCCGGCGTATTCGGGCCGCCGAGAGACCGCGCCGCGGCGCTCGCCGTGCTGCGCGAAGCCGTGGAATCGGGCGTCGACCATATCGACACCAGCGATTTCTACGGTCCGCACGTGACGAACCGGCTGATTCGCGAAGCGCTGCATCCGTATCGCGACGACCTGCTGATCGTGACCAAGATCGGTGCGAAGCGCGGCGACGACGGTTCGTGGCTGCCCGCGTTCTCCGCCGACGCGCTGGCCGCCGCCGTGCACGACAACCTGCGCAACCTCGGCCTCGACGTGCTCGAGGTCGTCAACCTGCGGATCATGTTCGACGTGCACGGTCCGGCCGAGGGCTCGATCGAGGCGCCGCTGACGGCGCTGGCCGAACTGCAGCGGCAGGGGCTCGTGCGGCACATCGGGCTGAGCAACGTGACGGCCGCGCAGATCGCCGAAGGCCGGCGAATCTGCGACATCGTCTGCGTGCAGAACCATTACAACCTCGCGCACCGCGACGACGATCGCCTGATCGATGCGCTCGCACGCGACGGCATCGCTTACGTACCGTACTTTCCGCTCGGCGGTTTCAGTCCGTTGCAATCGTCGACGCTCGATGCCGTCGCCGCGCGGGTCGGCGCGACGCCGATGCAGACCGCGCTCGCGTGGCTGCTGCGCCGCGCGCCGAATATCCTGCTGATTCCGGGCACGTCGTCGGTCGCGCATCTGCGCGAGAATCTGGCGGCGGGGGCGCTGGTGCTGCCGGATGACGCCGTGCGCGAGCTGGATGGTGTCGCGGCGGCCGGCCGTTGATCGCGCCGGCGAACGGCGGATTCCACCGCCGCGCTCGCCGGCGCGATGCACGCTTCAGCGAGCCTGACCCAACTGCTCGTCGATCGACCGCGTGAGCGGCGACTGCACGTCGCCGGTGTGTTTGGTCTGAACGGGCTCGATCAGCACGATCCAGCATTCGTCGTCGGCCACCGGATTGTGCTGCGTGCCGCGCGGCACGACATGCATCGAGCCGGCAGGCAAGTCCACGACGCGGCCGCCTTCGTACTCGATCTTCAGATGCCCGCGCACGACGAAGAACAGCTCGTCTTCGTGCGCATGGTCGTGCCACACGAGCTGGCCGCGAACCTTCGCGACCTTCACGTACTGATCGTTGACCTGCGCAACGATCTTCGGCGACCAGTAGTCCGAAACATCGGCGAATGCGGATTCGAGGTCGAACGATTCGGCAAACGGAACGGCGGGAAGGGGCATTTCGTCTCCAGATCCAGTGTTGCGCATGCGGGAGCGACACCGGCGCGAAGCCGGCCGTCGACACGCGGGGAACGCCGATTATAGGCGCGCCGCCATGACGCTGCATGACGGCGCGGCGCGGCGCGGCGCGGCGCAGTGCTCAGCGCGCCAGCGCGACCGCGAAGTCGCGGTACGTGCGCAGCGGGCGGCCGAGGATCGCGGTCAGCCGTTCGACGTCGCCGGCCTGAGCCGCCATCCCGTCGCTGACGTAGCGTTCGGCCATCAGCCGCATCTCGTATGCCATCCACTTCGGCATGAAGCCCGCGAGGTTGTTCTCGAACGCGGCCGGATCGTCGCCGCCGTATGCGACCGGCCGGCCCAGCACGTCGGACCAGATCGACGCCAGTTGCGGACCGGTCAGCGTGTCGGGGCCGACCAGATTGATCGTCTGGACCGGCAGCTTGCCCGGCGCGTCGTTGCGGCGGATCAACTCGAAGGCGGCGACTTCCGCGATGTCGCGCACGTCGACCATCGCGACGCCCTTGCTGCCGATCGGCATCGGATACACGCCGTGGCCGACGATCGCGTCCTTGACCATCCGATCGTTTTCCATGAAATACGCGGGCCGCAGGATCGTCGCACTGAAACCCATCTGTTCGATCATCCGCTCCGCGCCGGATTTCACCGCGAAGTGCGGCACGTTCACGAAGCGGTCGGCGTGCAGCACCGACAGATAGACGACGCGCTCGATACCCGCATCGCGGGCGAGATTCAGCGCGATCAGCGCCTGCGTGAACTCGTCGCCTGCGACGCCGTTGAGCAGGAACAGCGTGCGCACGCCGGCGAATGCGGTGCGCATCGCGTCGAGATCGAGCATGTCGCCCTGGACGACCGCGACCGCGGCCGGGAAATCGGCCTTCGACGGATCGCGCACGAGCACGCGCACGTCGGCGCCGCGCTCGACGAGTTGATGGACGACCTGGCGGCCGACACGGCCGGTCGCACCGGTAACGAGGATGGTCATGATGTTCACTCCTGGGGTTACGGTTGAGTTGACTGCCCAGGTAAGTTAAGTGATCCACACATGATCCGGAAGGTATGGTAAATAGACGAGGTGTCTCATTGGTGGAACGCATGGACCTGCTCGCTCTCGCCGATTTCAATCTCGTCGCCCGTCACGGCAGTTTCGGTGAAGCCGCCCGCGCGGCCGGTCGCCCTAAGGCGACGCTGTCGCGCCGCGTGACGGAACTCGAGAACAGCCTCGCGTTGCGTTTGTTCGAACGCGGGTCGCGCGGCGTGACGCTCACGCAGGAAGGGCGCGCGCTGTACGAGCGCACGGGCGCGCTGCTCACCGAGCTGGCCGACAGCGCGTCGGCGATCGCGTCGGGCGGCGAGCGCCCGCGCGGGCGGCTGCGCATCAGCGCGCCGACGCTGTTTTCCCAGCTGGCGATGGGCAGGCTCGTGGCGACGTTCGTCGCCAAATATCCGGACGTGCGCCCGGACGTTACGACGGAAGACCGCCCGGTCGACATGATCGACGAAGGTTACGACCTGGTGATCCGCGTGAACCCCGACCCGGACGAAAGCCTGATCGGCCGCGTGCTGCTGCGCGACCGGCTCGTCGTCGTCGCGGCGCCTGCGCTGATGCGACCGGCCGGCGATGCGGCCGTACCGGCCATCGTCCGCGGCGGGGACGACGGCCGCGATGCGTGGGACGTCGTCGGCCCGACCGGCAGGGCGCGCATCCGGTTCGAGCCGGTCGTACGGCTGTCGTCGCTGCTTATCGTGCGCGATACGGTCAGGCTCGGCGTCGGCGCCGCTTGCCTGCCCGTGTCGCTCGTGAGCCACGAGCTCGCGGCGGGCACGCTCGTCAGCTGGGGCGACGTGCCGGGGCCGGAAATCGCGCTGTGGGCGCTTTATCCGTCGAGGCGGTTGTTGAGCGCGCGCGTTTCCGCGTTTCTCGAGCACCTGAAGGACGCGTTTCCGGCCGGCACGCCGGAAGACCTCGCCGCATACATCGGACCGGCGTGCTGAACCGGCGCCGCGGCGCTCCGACCGCGGCGGCGACGCGGACGCTACGTCCGGTCGCGATGGCGTGCGCGGGTCGCGCCCGTGATCACCGCGACGCCGAACAGAATGACGGCGACGATCTCGATGATGTGCTGCGATACGTGCAGCGTCATCAATCCCCACGCGACGCCGGCGATGAAAATGATCCAGCCGAGCAGGTAGATGAGCAGGGTCATCGTTGTTCTCCTTGTGGTTGGCGGTTCGTCGGGCGGGCTGCCGCCGCGCGGCATGCCGTTTCATCCGGCCGCTGCCGCATGCGCATGCAGGCCGAGGCGTTCCATCAGACGCTGCGCGTCGAACGGTGCGTTCGTTTTCGCGTCGTTGTCGAAGTAGCAGTACACGTCGCGCGAGCGCGCACGCGGCGGCGACAGGTCCGGCGCCGCGAGATGCGCATCGCCGGGCTGTTCGCCGCGGCGCCACGACTCGATCCTGCGCGCCCATTGCTCGAGCGCCGCGTCCGAGTATTCGCCGGAATACTTCGTTTCGGTGCCGTGCAGCCGCATGTAGACGAAGTCGGCGCTCAGGTCCTCGAACTGCGGCCAGGGTTCGGTCGAATCGGAGACGACGAGCGCGACCTTGTGGCGTCGCAGCAGCTTCACGAAGGCCGGATCGACGAAGCTCGCGTGGCGCACTTCGATCGCATGACGCAGCGGGCGCGTTTCATCGGTGCGCACATAAGGCGTCCTGACGCGGCGATCGTGCTGCTTCGCGAGCGCGCGCGCCGCCTCGGTATCGTGCGGCAACAGGCTCAGAAAATGCGCGATGTGCTCGGGGTCGAAGCGTAGCGACGGCGGAAATTGCCACAGGATCGGCCCGAGCTTGTCCTTCAGCGCGAGCAGCCCTTGCGCGAAGAAATTGGCGCAGGCGACTGTCGCCGCCTCATCGCGAAAGCGCAGCATGTGCGTGAGGTAGCGCGCACCTTTCACGCTGAACGTGAATCCGGGCGGCGTTTCGTCGTACCAGTGCCGCCAGCTGTCCAGCGATTGCAGGCTGTAATGCGTGCCGTTGATCTCGATCGTCTGCATCCGGTGCGACGCGTACTGCAGCTCGGCGGCCTGCTTCAGCCCTTTCGGATAGAAGGTGCCGCGCCAGCCGTCGTAGCGCCAGCCCGAGATGCCGATGTGAATGTCGCCTGAAGTGCTCGTCACGTCGTTGCCCGCCGGGTCCGTTGAATCCCGATGCGGGGAGCAATGCGCGTACCTGCGTACGGAACGCGTTTTGCGTAGGTTGGATCGCGCCTTTCCGGGCGGCGAGAGCGGGGCAACCGTCAGGCGCTTCCCTCAAGCGCGCGCCGCGCACGGGCTCGCCACGACTTTACGCGGCCCGTGTAACCGGCGGAGGCCGCCGCCATTCTGCAACGCAGCGGGCTCGATCCGCGTTGACGGTGGCGCGCGCGCCGCATGCCGGCGGAGGTTCGACGTGAACCGTCGAACCTTGAGCCTCGCCGCCGTTACGACGCCGACAACGTGACCGACACGCCGGTCGCCGTATAAACCGGCGTTGCCTTGAACCCGTCGACCGTCACCGTCGAGAACTTCGCCGCCGAGGCAGCGCCGTCGATCAGCGCGATCGTGTCGCCGGCCTTCGGCGCATAGCCGTTCACGAACTTCACGTGCAGCGTGCCGCCCGCGACGGTAAGCGGGCCGCCGACGCGCAGCCGTCCGCCGCCGTGGCCGTCGATGTCGAGTTCGAGCGTCGTGTTGTCGAGCTGCGTGTAGCGCGTCGCAACCGTCACCGGCGAGGCGGCCGCGATCCGTACGCTGCCGCCGGCGCCCACATAGACGTCGCCATTGCCGAATGCACTCGCCGACGCGGCAGCGAGCGTGCCGCCGCTCACCTGCGCGCCCCCGGTATAGCTGTTGTTGCCGGCGAGCGTGAGCGTGCCGGTGCCTTGCAGCGTCAGCTTGCCGGCGCCGGCGATATCGTTGCGCCACAGATCGGCCGCATTGAATCCGCCCTGCGATGCGTCCATCGACACGACGACGTTGCCGTTGAACACGCCGTAACCGTCGGCCGCGGCGAACAGGTTCAGCCGGCCCCAGCCCTCCGCATCGTCCATCACCGGATAGCCGGACGGCATTTCGGTGGTCTTCAGCACGACCCGCCGCTGGTCAGCGCTCAGATACGGAAAGCGCGTCTGCAGCAGGATTTCCGCGCCTTTCGGCACCACGGGCGGCGCGTCGGTCGATTCGATCGCGCCGAAGCCGAACGTCATGCGGCGCAGGAACGCGGCCTTGTTCGCGGTGTAATCGGCGAACCGGTCGGTTGCCGTCGTGCCCGAGTGCGCGAACGCGGCGAACGTCGTGCCGGTCGTGCCCGTGAGCTGCTGCAGCGTCTGATGAGCCTGTGCATACGCGGCCTGCGCATCGTTCACATACGCGGTCAGGTTCGCCGCGCTGATCGCGAGCGCGAGCATCCGGCCGCCGATCACGTCGAGCGGCGAGTGCATGCCGGCGAGGATCCGGTTCTCGCCGAGTTCGAGGCCGCGGCCGACCATCTCCTGGAAGCGCTCGGGCACGAGCCACGCCATCGTCATTGCGTCGCGCACCGCTTCGGACGTGTGACCGCTGATGAAGCCGCCGTCGGTGGCGGGCGTCGTGCTTTCGGCGGGCACGAGCGTCGGCGCGACGACGACGCTCGTGCTCCAGCGGTACGGCCGTGCATACTTGTAGAAGCGCTTCGCCGGCTCGGTCGATGCGTTGTTGCCCATCTCGTTGAGCAGATCGACGACCTTGCCGAAGCTTGCATTGGTGCTGCTGCCCACACCGACGTTGTTGCCGGAATCGTTGTACAGCACGGTGGTCGCATCGGCCGGAATGCTCGTGATGCTGGTCGTTTGCTGGGCCGCGGTGCGCCATGCGTCGGTGAGCGGCCCCATGCCGTCGGTCACGCTGTAGCCCTTGCCGCGCCGGTCGTCGAAGTACGCGGCCTCGGCTTGCTGCGGCGTGCGTGCGGCCGTCGCGTCGATCACGTACTGTACGTTGGCGCCCAGTACCGTCGCGTTCAGGATCGTGCCGCACGGCGTGCCGCTGCCGGGCAGGCCCGAGCAGGTCGACGCGACGATCGCCGGGAATGCGCCGTTGGCCGGCGCGTTCACGCCCGCATCGACGAGCATCGTCGACGGTTGCCACAGGTCGAGAAAACGGCTCACCACACGCACCGCCGCGTTGGTCGACAGCGTCGCGTAGCGCGCATCGCCGCGCTGGTTGGTCGCGATGTTGTCGACGAACGCGGGCACGCTCGGCACCGGCGCGCTATCGACGAAGCCGGGGTCGGCCGGCGGCGCCGGCATCGCCGCGCTGGTCGCGGCGGGCGATACGACGTCGTCGCCGCCGCCGCAGGCAGCAAGAACGATCGCACTCGACAGCGCTGCGACGTGCAGCGGGAAACGGCTTCGTGACGCGAACATGCAAAACTCCATCCTCGGGGTGAAAGATGGCGGATTGTCGTGTGCGATCGTGACGCAGCCGTTAAGGATTTGTTGCGGGCCGCGGTCGGCGGGCCAAAATTCTCACTATTTGGTGAATTCGTGATGCTGAACGTTTGCGGCCGGATCGATCCGGCTGCACCAGCCGCAACGGCCGCAACGGCGGCACGGAGGCGGGCGGCTATGCGCCCGCACTGCGCGCGTCGAGCCGGAACAGGCCCACCGCTTCGGCGAGCCGGTTTCCCTGTTCCTCGAGCGATCGGGACGCGGCGGCGGCCTCTTCGACGAGCGCCGCGTTTTGTTGCGTTACCTCGTCCATTTGCGTGATGGCCAGGTTGACCTGCTCGATGCCGCGGCTTTGCTCGTTCGATGCGGACGCGATCTCGCCCATGATGTCCGTGACCCGCGCGACAGCCTGCGTCACCTGGACCATCGTTTCCCCCGCGCGGCCCGCGAGATGCGAGCCGTCCGCGATCTTCTGCACCGACTGCGAGATCAGTTCGCGAATTTCCTTCGCAGCGCTCGACGAGCGCTGCGCGAGACTTCTGACCTCGCTCGCGACGACCGCGAAGCCGCGCCCTTGCTCGCCTGCACGGGCAGCCTCGACGGCCGCGTTGAGCGCGAGGATGTTGGTCTGGAACGCGATGCCTTCGATGATCCCGGTGATGTCGGCGATCTTGGCGGAGCTCGAGCTGATGTCCGTCATCGTGTCGACCATCGAACCGACGGCCGCGCTGCCGCGCCGCGCGACTTCCGACGCGTCGTTGGCCAACGCGCTCGCCTGCTGCGCGTTGTCGGCGTTCAGCCGCACGGTGGACGTCAACTGCTCCATGCTCGACGCGGTCTCCTGCAGCGATGCGGCCTGCTGCTCGGTGCGCGACGACAGGTCGAGATTGCCGGACGCGATTTCGCTCGCGCCCGTCGCGACGTTGCTCGATGCGGCACGGACCTGCGAGATTAACCGCACGAGGTTTGCCTGCATTTCCCGCATCGATGCGAGTACGCTGCCGCTCGGCGCGGCGCCGCCGGTCGATTCGCCCGCGAGGTCGCCGGCCGCGATCCGGCGCGCGATGTCGCTGAGCGCGGCGGGCTCCGTTCCAAGCGAGCGGATCACGCCGCGTGCGATGACGAGCCCGGCCACGATCGCGCCTGCCGCCGCGGCGACGCAGATCAGCACCAGCAGCAGGCGCTGTGCCGCATAGCGCTCGGCCGACTCGGTCACCAGCTGCGCGGCCCGCGCACGCGTGTACGCCGTATAGGCGTCGGTCGCGGCGACGAGCTTGGCCAGCAGCGGCCGGCACTGTTCGTTGATCATCGTGATTGCCTGATCGCGCCGATTGTTCGCCGCGGCATCGACGATCGCGCGAGCGACAGGACCGTAGCTCGCCTCGATCGTGTCGATTTGTCCAACGAATTCGCGGGCCTTGTCGGTTGCGTCGGTTTGGGCGCCGGCTCCGACGCCGACGGCGAGCCGCAGCTGCGCGAGCACTGCACCGACGTCGCGGTCCGCCTGCAGCGCCGCAGCCTTTTCGAGTTCGACGTCTTGCGGTGAGGTCGCGAGCACGATGTTGCGCGCGGCAATCGCGCGCCGGTCTACCGCGACATGCACCTGATCGGCGAGCGTCGCACGAGCGTTGATGCCGTGCACGTAGTTGGAGAACGTCGCGTTCACGCGGCTGAGCGCCACGATGCCGAGCAGCGATACGAGCAGGACGACACAGGTCAGAAATCCGAACGCGAACATCAGCTTCGCGCGAATCGTGAACGGTTTGTTACGCATCTGGCAATCCTTCGATGTAAATATTGGCTAGCTTTCCTGATTATCCAGACGGTACATTAAGGATTTGCGGCTGTGAATCTCCCAATCGTTTGCGCGCCGCGCGGGCGTCCGTGAACGGCCCGAGCCGCTACGAACGCGCCGTTTGACCGAGCGCTTGCGCTTCCGCCCGGCACACGCGATTTCTGCCCTGGCGCTTCGCCGCATAGAGTGCGAGGTCGGCCTGATGCGACAGCGCGTGCACCGAACGCGGGTGCCCGCGATGCCCGGTCGCGCAGCCGATGCTGACCGTGAACGGCGGAATCGTCGCATCGAAGCCGACGAGCCGGTTCTGTTCGACCGCGCGGCGGACGGCCTCCGCGACTTCCGCGGCACCGTTCTCGTCGGTATCGGGCAGCACCGCGACGAATTCCTCGCCGCCGTAGCGTGCGGCGATGTCGCCGCGCCGCCGCACGTTCGTGCGAATGCATTCTGCGAGAAAGCGCAGCGCGGTGTCGCCTTGCGCATGGCCGTAGCGGTCGTTGTACTGCTTGAAGTGATCGGCGTCGATGAACAGCACCGACAGGCTGCCGCCGCTGCCGCGCTGCAGCCGCTCCCATTCGTCGGCGAGCGCCGCATCGAGCGAGCGGCGATTGTGCAGGCCCGTCAGCGGATCGGTGCGCGTGAGGTCGGTGAGCAGCGCCTGCTTGCGCAGGTTGTCGCGCAGCGCGAACGCGAGCAGCCACACGACCGCGCAGAAGAGCGCGCCGATCACGGACGCCGATACGCCGACCGTCCACGACAGGCGCGTGATGCCGGCCAGCACGTCGCGCTCGGCCGGCGCGACGACGGCGATCAGCGGCGTGCCCGGCACGCGCTGGTACGTGTACAGCCGCACGATGCCGTCGATACTCGAGCGCGCCGCATAGAAGCCCGATTCGCGGCTCACCATCCGCTCGAACGACTTCGACCGGCGCAGCCGCACCATCTGGTGATCGCTCAGCGGCGGATTGCGCGCGAGGATCGTGCCGTCCGCGCGCACGATCGCGCTGACGCCATGCTGCCCGACGTTCAGTCGGGACAGCAGCCGGTCGAAATACGCGAGGTCGACCGCGACGACCGCGATCCCGTCGAACGTGTGATCCGGCCGCTCGATGCGCCGCGACAGCGCAATGGATTCCGTGCCACCGCGCGAACGTGCGCGATACGCTTCGGACACGTAGAGGCCGACGTTGTCCGCATCGCGATGGACCTTGAAGTAGTCGCGATCGCTGAAGTCCCAGTTGTGGGTCGTCCCGCAACAGCCGTCGATCAGTTGCCCGTACCGGTTCGTCACGCCCATGCCGGTCACGTATTGCGCGGCCGTGCGCTCGAACAGCACGTCATGACGCAGCCCTGCGTCCATGCGCACGACCGCGGGGTTGCCGAGATCGGCTGCGAGCGACACCAGCGCGTTGTTGGACGTTTCGACGGTGCGGCCGATCTCGCTGACCAGTACGGCCGCGACGTTGCGCGACGTCTCGTGTGCATGTTCGACGACTTCGCTGCGCGCGGCCCATAACGTTGCAGCGCTGATGCCGAGGGCGGCGAGCGACATCAGCGTACCGATCACGCCGACGATCAGGTGATGGCGCCCGGCCCAGTCGGCAACGTTCTCGATCGAAGTGAATGCAGGCATGCTCGCGCTCGTGCGGGAAGGCCGGCTGCAAGGGCAGCGGCGCGGGTCAAATCCGGGTTAACGGCAGGTACGCCCGGAAATCGAGGTCCGCACGCGACGCGAAGGCAGCGCGGATTCCGCAAACGTGTGCGGCACGGCGCCCGCTGCCGGCGCCGCGCCGTGCAGCGGGGCGACGCACCAGAATTGGGCGCGCCGGCGCGCCGCTTCAGTCGAGCCCGCCCTGGCACAGGTACTTGATCGACAGATAGTCGTCCAGGCCGTAGCGCGAGCCTTCGCGCCCGTAGCCCGACTCCTTCACACCGCCGAACGGCGCGGCCTCGCTCGCGAGCGCGCCTTCGTTGATCCCGACGATGCCGGTTTCGAGCCGCGCCGACACGCGCGCGATGCGCCGCACGTCCTGCGTGTAGAAGTACGCGGCGAGCCCGAACGGCGTGTCGTTCGCTGCGTCGACGGCTTCGTCCTCGGTGTCGAAGCGGAACAGCGCGGCGACCGGCCCGAACGTTTCCTCGCAGGTCAGCTGCATGTCGGCGGTCGCGTCGGCGAGCACGGTCGGCGCGTAGTAGTTCGGCCCGAGTTCGGGCAGGCGCGTGCCGCCCGTCAGCACGCGCGCACCGCGCTCGACCGCGTCGCCGACGTGCCGCGCGATCTTGTCCACCGCGCGCGCGTTGATCATCGGGCCGATCTGCGCGGCCGGGTCGGTTGCCGGCGCGACCTTCAGCGCGGCGACGCGCGCAGCGAGCTTCGCGGCGAACGGTTCGTAGACGCCGGCCTGCACGTACACGCGATTCGGCGATACGCACGTCTGCCCGCCGTTGCGGAACTTCGCGGCCATCAGTCCGTCGACGGCCGCATCGAGCTCCGCATCGTCGAACACGATGAACGGCGCATTGCCGCCGAGTTCGAGCGACAGCTTCTTCAGTGTCGTTGCCGACTCGCGCGCGAGCAGCTTGCCGACGGCCGTCGAGCCGGTGAACGTGATCTTGCGAACGCGGGCGTCGGCGAGCCAGTCGGCCGCGGCGTCGATCCCGCGTTCGCGCGACGCGGTAACCACGTTCAGCACACCGGCCGGCACGCCCGCTTCCTGCGCGAGAAACGCGAGTGCGAGCGCGGTCAGCGGCGTGTCTTCCGCAGGCTTCGCGACGACCGTGCAACCGGCCGCGAGGGCGGGCGCGATCTTGCGCGCGATCATCGCGAGCGGGAAATTCCACGGCGTGATCGCGGCGACGACGCCGATCGGCTCTTTCACCGCGCTGAGCCGCTTGCCGCGCTGCTGCTGCGGAATCAGGTCGCCGTACGTGCGCGTCGCTTCCTCCGCGAACCACTGCACGTACGACGCGCCGTATGCGACTTCGCCGCGCGCTTCGGCAAGCGGCTTGCCTTGTTCGCGCGACATCAGCTTCGCGAGATCGTCCGTGTGCGCGACGATCGACGCATGCCATGCGCGCAGGATCGCGGCTCGATCGCGCGCGGGCGTCGCGCGCCACGCGGGCAGCGCGCGCACGGCCGCATCGGTTGCCGCGCGCGCATCGGCGGCGTCGCTGTCCGGTGCATGCGCAACGATGTCGAGCGTCGCGGGATCGGTAACGGCGAAGCGGCGGCCGTCGAGTGCGTCGCGCCACGCGCCGTCGATCAGGTTGGCGCGGCGCAGGAGTTCGGTGCGGGTCAGCGTAAGCGGCATGGCAGTTCCTTGGATGAGCGATTCGGCGGCAACGGCGGCGCGGGCGCGCGAGCGCCCCGCGCGGACAGCGGGCTGCCGCGTTGCAGGGTGCCGCGCAGGTGCGTCAGTGACGTTCGCCGAACAGCGATTCGAGCGGATAGTGCCGTTTGACGAACGGCGACTTGATGATCACGTAACTGAAATACTTCTCGATGCCGATGTTCTGCTCGAGCAGCCCTTCGACGATCGTCTGGTAGTGGCTCACGCTGCGCGTGATGAACTTCAGCAGATAGTCGTAGCCGCCGCTCGCGAGGTGGCATTCGACGATCTCGTCGACGTTGCGGATCGCCGCGACGAAACGGTCGAAGTCCTCGCGACGATGGTCGGCCAGCGTGACTTCGGTGAACACGACCTGCACGTCGCCGAGCTTCTCCAGCTGGATGTGCGCGCCGTAGCCGCCGATGTAGCCGGCTTTCTCGAGCCGCTTCACGCGGATCAGGCACGGGCTGGGCGACAGCCCGACCGCATCGGCCAGTTCGACGTTGGTCATGCGGCCGCGCTTTTGCAACTGGGAGAGGATGCGCAGGTCGATGCGATCCAGCTTGCTGTCCGTCATGTTCACGTGAGTCGGAAAAAATGGAATGTCCGGTTACTTTAGAGTCGAACGATGGCCGCCACAAGCCCGGCTTTCCCTTGGCCCGTCAGGCTGCCTGCGCGTGCGCGGCGTCGAGCGCGCGCTGTACGCCCGCATCGGCGAGCACGTCGTCGAGCGTCTTGCGCACGCGTTCGAACATCAGATCGAACTCGCCGGCGGTGAAGCTCAGCGCCGGCGCGAAACCGAGCACGCCGTCGCCGAATGCGCGGAACACCACGCCGTTCGCGTACGCGGCCGCCGCGATCTTGTCGGGCACGTTCAGCGCCGGGTCGAAGCGCGTCTTGTGCGCCTTGTCGGCGACCAGTTCGAGTGCGCCGAGCAGGCCGACCGAACGCGCGTCGCCGACAAGCGGATGCGCGCGCAGCGCATCGAGCCCCGCGGAGAAGCGCGGCGCCAGCGCCTGGCCGTTCGCGAGCAGCCCGCCGTCGTGATAGAGCTTCAGCACTTCGAGGCCGATCGCCGCGCTGACCGGATGCGCGGAATAGGTATGGCCGTGGCCGATCACCGGCGAATCGGCGCGGTCGCCGGCGATCCCCTCGTAGATTTCATCGGACATCAGCACGGCGCCCATCGGCGCATAGCCGGCGGTCAGCCCCTTCGCGACGGTCATCAGGTCCGGATCGACCTGCTCGCGCTCGCACGCGAACAGCGGGCCCGTGCGGCCGAAGCCGGTGATCACCTCGTCGGCCACGAACAGGATCCCGAGCCGCCGGCACGCGTCGCGCATCGCCTTCAGCCAGCCGGCCGGCGGCACGATCACGCCGCCGGAACCCTGCACGGGTTCGCAGAAGAACGCGGCGACATTGTCCGCGCCGAGCTCGGCGACCTTTGCGTCGAGCGCGGCGACCGACGCGGCGATCAGCGCCTGCGGGTCGTCGCCGAGCGGATGGCGGTACGGGTACGGCGACGGGATATGGTGCTGGTCGGCGCGCGGCAGGTCGAAATGGCGGTGAAATGCGGGCAGCGCAGTGAGGCCCGCGCCGATCGACGACGAACCGTGATACCCGCGTTCGAGCGCGATCATCTGCTTTTTCGACGGGCGGCCGGTCGCATTGAAATAGTGCGTGATGAAGCGCACCGCGGAGTCGATCGCGTCGGAACCGCCCAGCGTGAAGTACACGCGATTCAGCGACGGCGGCGCAAGCGCCGCGAGCCGCTCGGCCAGTTCGATCGCGGGCTGCGAGCCGAAATGAAAATAGCCGGTCGCGTACGGCAGCTTCGCCATCTGGTCGGCCGCGGCCTTGACGATGCTGTCGCGGCCGTAGCCGACGTTCACGCACCACAGGCCGGAGAACGCATCGAGCAGCGTGTGACCGGCGGCGTCGCGCAGGAATACGCCGTGTGCGGATTCGAGCACGGTGACGCCGCGCGCCTCGTGCGCACGGTAATTGACGACGGGGTGGATCAGATGTTGACGATCGGCTTCGATCAGCTCGGCTCGGTTCATGGCAGGGGGACTCTCGTCGGGTGTCAGCGGTGAGTTCATGCTACCGGGCGGCCGCTGTGCATGCGTTTTCAATTTGCTGCCGGAAACGTACGGACGTGGCGTTTCGACGGGACGTTGCGGCATTTTCTGCTGCGCGCCCGGCCGGGCCGCGCGCGCACGTCAGTAGCCGCGCGTGCGGTCGACGACGCCCACCATCGGCTGCCCCGCGCGATGGCGTGCGAGGTTCGCGAGCACGGCGTCGACCGCGGTGTCGGGTCGCGTCGCGCTCGCGATGTGCGGCGTGATCCGGATGCGCGGATGCGTCCAGAACGGATGACCGGCGGGCAACGGTTCGGGGTCCGTCACGTCGAGGATCGCACTGTCGAGCCGGCCGCTCGCGAGCGCCGCGAGCAACGCGCCTTCGTCGAGCTGCGGGCCGCGTCCGACCTGGACCAGCGACGCGCCGGCCGGCAGCGCATCGAACACGCGCGCGCCGAGCAGCCCGCGCGTGCTGTCGGTGAGCGGCAGCAGGCAGATCAGGATGTCGGTGCGGGCGAGAAACGCGTCGAGGGCCGCGTCGCCCGCGTAGCAGTCGACGCCGTCGAGCGTGCGCGGCGTGCGGCTCCAGCCGGCGCACGGGAAGCCGAAGCGCCGCAGCATGTCGAGCACGGCCTGGCCGAGCGTGCCGAGACCGAGCACGCCCACGCGCCGCGACGCAGCCGCGCGTACCGGGTGCTCGCGCCAGCGTTGCGCGCGTTGCTGCCCCGCGTAGTCGAACAGGTCGCGATGGATCGTCAGCACGGCCTGCGTCACGTATTCGACCATGCCCTCGACGATGCCGGGCTCGATCATCCGCACGACCGGGATGTGCGGGGGCACGCGCGACAGGTCGAACTGGTCGATGCCGGCGCCGACCGAGAACACGACCTCGAGGTTGGGCAGCAGCGTGGCCGGATCGTCGGGCGGCTGCCATGCTGCGAGGTAGCGGACCGCTTCAGGATCGCCGACGTCCGGCCAGATCCGGAACGGCAGGTCGGGCGCCTGCAACGCGAAGCGCTGCGCCCATTGCGCGCCGCGCACCGGGTCGGCCTTGTAGAGAAAGCTCATCGTGCGCGCCGCTCAACCGAGTGCCTGGTTGACGATCGCGAACGTGCGCAGCGCCGGGTCGCCGGCGGGCGCCGTGCCGCGCGCCATCGCGACGACGGTGTCGACGCGCGGCAGCCCGAGCCCCTGCAGCCAGTCCGACAGCCCGCTGTCGCCCGGCACGTCGAGGCGCACGAACATTCCCTCGTGCAGCGCGAGCCAGTGGCTGATCAGCGCCTGCGCGCGCAGCGCGTCCGGTGCGACGACCGGGCCGATCACGTGGCCGCGGCCGAAGCGGCGGAACAGCGCGAAGCCGAGCAGTTCGCCGTCGCGATCGAGCGCGATCCCGTTCGCGACGTCGAGGAGCGCGTCGATCACGGCTCCGCGCCCGTAGCCGGCCGCGCGCGAGGCGAGCGCGGCGAGGCGCGGCCCGTCGTTGGTGCCGAGCGGGCGCAGCCGCTCGCCCGGGGCCAGCGAGATCAGCGGCGGCTGGAAGGCCGCGCCCTGGTGCTGGTCGATCGTGCCGATCGCGTCGAACCCGAATTTGACATACAGCGGCTCGCCGGATGGCGTCGCGTGCAGGAAAATCGTGCGCGCACCGAGGCTGTCGACGACGCGCGCGAGCAGCTCGCGGCCGATGCCGCGGCCCTGGCGCTCGGGCGACACGATGACCATGCCGAGCGACGCGTGTGCATCGTCGAAGCGCCAGCCGAGCGCGGTGCCGACGATTCCCGATTCGTCTTCGGCGACGAAGCCGCTGCCGAGCTGGAATGCGAAGCGCCAGTCGTCGAGCCGGTGCGGCCACTTGACCGCTTGCGACAGGCCATGTGCGGCGGCCAGATCGGTTTCGGCGAACGGGCGATAGGTAAGCGTGCTGGAAGAGTTGAGGTCGGACACGCCGGACTCCGGATGGGTAGGAACGATGCACTCACTCTGCCAGCGCAGTGGCGGCGCGGATAGGACGATTCGCCTGTTTTCAGGCCGCGGCCGCCACCCGCGCGCGTTCGACGCAAACCCGCTGGTTGGGCGCGCACGAACGCGCGGTTCGTGCCGTCACGGCCCGTCAATCCGACAGCGCCTGCTGTGCGAATGTCACTACGATGAAGTCACGGCATCGCCGTCGCTTGCCGGCGGGCGGCCCTGGCGCCGTGCAGCTCGGCGATGCGTGGCGGCCCGGCCGCGCCGGCGGGGTCGCGCCGCACATCGTGCTGCACACGCCGGGCAACTTGCGGCGATCGTGCGTTTTGAGCGGCGCCGAACGATGCGCGCACGGTTTTTTGCCCTGATTCAATTTCGTTGAACCCAGCCCGTCCCCGGCCCTGCCGGGGCTTCACACCGACAGGACGTCACCATGATCCAGTTTGAACCGAAGTTCATCACCTTCGACTGCTACGGCACGCTGACCCATTTCCGGATGGCCGAGACGGCGCGCGAAATCTATGCCGACCGGCTGTCGCCGGCGGCGATGGAGGCATTCGTCCGTGCGTTCGCTGCGTATCGGCTCGACGAGGTGCTAGGCGCATGGAAGCCGTACCGCGACGTCGTCGTCAACGCGGTCCGCCGCACCTGCGCGCGCATCGGCGTGACGTTCGACGAGGCCGAGGCCGAACGCTTCTATCACGCGGTGCCGACGTGGGGCCCGCACCCGGACGTGCCGGCCGGCCTGTCGCGGCTCGCGAAGAAGTACAAGCTGGTGATCCTGTCGAACGCAATGGACGACCAGATCATGAGCAACGTCGACAAGCTCGGCGCGCCGTTCCACGCCGTGTTTACCGCGCAGCAGGCGCAGTCGTACAAGCCGCGGATGCAGGGCTTCGAGTACATGTTCGACAAGCTCGGCTGCAAGCCCGAGGACGTGCTGCACGTGTCATCGAGCCTGCGCTACGACCTGATGACGGCCGAGGATCTCGGGATCAGGCACAAGGCGTTCGTCAATCGCGGCCACGAGCCGGGCACGCCGTTCTACAACTATTACGAAGTGTCGGACATCGGCCAGCTCGCGACGCAACTGGGGCTGTAAGCCGGCGGGGGCGCGTGCGCCGATCGTCGCGACCGGGCGCGGCCGCGATGCCGCCGGCGCCCGCCGCGACGCATCGCACGCGCCGTCACGCGTTCGATCAGCGCACGAAACGAGGGTAATTACCGATATTGAGCGGTTCAAGGCCCGGCGGCGCGGGCCGATATATGTACCGAACGGTTAATATCGAGAGGCCCTCGCATGAAGTTGTCCACGAAACTGCTGATGCTTGTCGCCGCGGCGCTGCTCGGCGTCGTCCTGCTCGCGGCGTTGTCGCTGCACACGCTGCGCGACGCGCTGATCGACAGCCGCCGCGAAGAGATCGTCATTCTGTTGACCAAGGCCGAGCATCTGGTCGATTCGTATCGCGCGCTGCAGGCGAGCGGCACGCTGACGCGCGAGCAGGCGCGGCAGCAGGCGAAGGCCGCGTTGTCGGCGCTTAACGCAAATTCGAAGAGCTACTTCTGGGTCACGACGTCCGACGGCGTCAACCTCGTGCATCCGAACGCGAAGTTCATCGGCACGCGTGCAAAGGGCAACCGCACGACCAGCGGCCTGACCGACAGCGAAGCGTACCGCGCGGGAATGGCGCAATCGCATTTCGCGCTGGTCGACGTGCTGATCAAGCGCAGCCCCGACGCGGACCTGGAGCCGAAGCTCCAGGGCGTGGTCGCGATTCCGGACTGGGACTGGTGGATCGGCACGGGATTCTTCTACGACGACATCAACGCTGCGTTTACGCGGCTCGCGATGGTGCTGGGCGCGATCACGCTCGTCATCGCGGTGGCGCTCGCGGCCATCGCATGGGGCGTGCTGCGCAGTGTGAGGCGCACGCTGGGCGGCGAACCCGCGCAGGCGGCGCAGATCGCGGCCCGCATTGCCGCCGGCGAGCTGGACGTGCAGTTCGATACGGCGCACGCCGCGCCCGGCAGCCTGCTCGTTGCGCTCGGAGACATGAAGGCGCGACTGACCGACACCATCGCCGACATCCAGACCACCACCCACTCGATCGCCACCGGCACCGGCGAGATCGCGCAAGGCAACCTCGATTTGTCGCAGCGCACGGAGCAGCAGGCCGCATCGTTGCAGGAAACGGCCGCGAGCATGGAACAGATCACGTCGACGGTCAAACAGAACGCGGACAACGCGCGCCAGGCGAATGCGCTCGTGACGCACGCGAAAGAGGCGACCGAACTCGGCGGCGCGGCGGTGCAGGAGGTCGTCGAAACGATGCGGCAGATTGCCGACGGATCGGTGCGGATCGCCGACATTACCGTCGTCATCGAGAGCATCGCGTTCCAGACCAACATTCTCGCGCTGAACGCCGCAGTCGAAGCCGCGCGAGCCGGCGAGGAAGGGCGCGGGTTCGCCGTCGTCGCGTCGGAGGTGCGTTCGCTCGCGCAGCGCAGCGCTGCCGCGGCGAAGGACATCAAGGGGCTGATCGAGGCGTCAGTCGAGCAAGTCGGCAGCGGCAGCCGGCTCGTCGAGACGGCCGGCGCGCGCATGACGGAGATCGTCCGGTCGATCGATCGCGTGGCCGACATCATGGGCGAGATTTCCGCGGCGTCGGCCGAGCAGAGCACCGGCATCGAACAGATCGGGCGTGCGGTTGCGCAGATGGACGAAGTCACGCAGCAGAACGCCGCGCTCGTCGAGCAGGCCGCGGCGGCTGCGTCGTCGCTGGACGAGCAGGCCGCGCGTCTGCGGGCCGCCGTGTCGGTGTTCCGGCTGGCCGCGTGACGGGCGCGTGCCGGCCGCTCGCGGCCGGCGCGTTCTTTCCTGCGCGGGCGGGGGGGCCGAGTGACGCGTCGGCGCGTCGGTGCGACGGTGCGACGGTGCGACGGCGACGGCGACGGCCGAGGCGTCGCACCGAATCGAGGCGCCTGGCGGTTGTCACACGCGGCGCACTATCGGCGGGCGGTATGGCCTGCACGCTGCCGGTTCCCGGTCTGACTCGCTGACCGGTTCGCCAACCGATTCCGGGCCCATTTCGGTCGCATCCCGAGTCGATCCCGGGCGCGATTCCCGAGCGACTCCTGGCTAGTCCCGAGCGATTTGCGAGACGTTTTCCGGAGCCGTTTTCCAGAGCCGTTTTCCAGAGCCGTTCCCCGAGCCGATTCCCGAGCCAATTCCCGAGCCAATTCCCGAGCCAATTCCCGAGCCGCTTCCCGCCCGTTCCCAACCGTTTCCCGGGCGATTCCCTGACCGACTCCCATCCGCCTCGCCCCTGTCCCGGCCATCTCTCCCGGTCCTCATACGAAGCCTGCGCGATCGCGCGGCAATCCTCCGCGCTTTGCGCGCGTGGCGCCACCGCGACCGAGGCCCGCCAGCCCATCCACGCGCGACCGCGACCCGCGCCCCGCCGCGCATTTCGACCTGAGCCGGCACCCGCACGCCCGTTCGACGCAAACGTGCGGTTTGCGCGAGTCAAACGCGCGCCGGATGCCGAACGGGCAATTTTGTCGGCGCAATCTGCGGCGGCCGCGGCTTTACGATTTCCTGCATCGGCATCGCATGTGCAGCCGCCGCGCCCATGCGGCGCGCCAATGGCGGCACGTGCGCGGGCGCAGCAATTCATGCTGCGCGGGCGGCCCAAAACGGTCGATTCGTATCGTGCGGGCCGCCCGAATCGCGACAAACCGCATTTTGGCGATGCTTAAATGAATTGCATGACGACGTTGCGGCCGCCACCAGCACGCGGGCGCGGCGGGATTCGACAACGATGCTGGACCCAAGGACCCACTTTCCACAGTCAGGAGCAGTTCGGATGAACGACGATATCGACAACGGCGGCGGCAACGGCGGCTTCACGCGCCGCGACATGATGCGGGTCATGGCGGCAAGCGGCATGATGGCCGCCGGCGCCGGCGGACTGCTGATGAACCCCGGCACGGCCTTCGCCGCGCCCGCGCCGAAACGCGGCGGCAAGATCCGGGTTGCGAACGAATCGAGTTCGACGGCCGACACGCTGGATCCGGCGAAGGGCTCGACGGGCGCCGACTACATCCGATTCTTCATGTTCTACAGCGGCCTCACGCAGCTCGACGCGAGCCTCACGCCGCAGATGAATCTCGCCGAGTCGCTGCAGACCTCCGACGCGAAGACGTGGATCATCAAGCTGCGCAAGGGTGTCACGTTCCACGACGGCAAGCCGGTCGGCCCGGCCGACGTCGTGTATTCGCTGATGCGCCACAAGAACGCGGCCACCGCATCGAAGGTCAAGCCGCTCGCCGACCAGTTCGTCGACGCGAAGGCAAGCGGCCCCGACGAAGTCACGTTGACGCTTGCGAGCGCGAACGCGGACCTGCCGGTGATTCTCGCGACGCCGCAGCTCGTGATCGTCAAGGACGGCACGACCGATTTCAGCAGCGGCATCGGCTGCGGCCCGTACAAGCTGAAGTCGTTCAAGCCGGGCGTATCGACCGTCGGCGTGCGCAACGACAGCTACTTCAAGCCGGGCAAGCCGTATCTCGACGAGATCGAGCTGATCGGCATCAGCGACAGCGCCGCGCGCCTGAACGCGCTGCTGTCGGGCGACGTGCACCTGATCAACGCGATCGATCCGCGCTCGACGCAGCGGGTCGCGTCGACGGCCGGCTATGCGCTGAAGGAAACCAAATCGGGCCTCTATACCGACCTGATCATGCGCAGCGACAACCCGATCGTGTCGAATCCCGATTTCGTCGAAGGGATGAAGTACCTGTTCGATCGCGAGCAGATCCGCTCGGCGGTGTTTCGCGGCTACTCGGTGATCGGCAACGACCAGCCGATTCCGCCGGGGCATCGCTACTTCAATGCGTCGGTGCCGCAGCGGCCGCACGATCCGGACAAGGCGAAATTCCTGTTCCAGAAGGCCGGGGCGCTGGGTGCCGCGCTGCCGCCGATTTACGCGACGTCCGACGCGAACGGGTCGATCGAAATGGCCGTGCTGCTGCAGCAGGCCGGCCAGAAGATCGGGCTGAACGTGCAGGTCAACCGCGCGTCGCCCGACGGCTACTGGTCGAACCACTGGATGAAGCACCCGCTCACCTTCGGCAACATCAACCCGCGCTCGAGCGCCGACGTGCTGTTCACGCAGTTCTTCAAGTCGGATGCGCCGTGGAACGAGTCGGGCTGGAAGAATGCGAAGTTCGATCAGCTGCTGCTCGCCGCACGTTCGGAAACCGACGACGCGAAGCGCAAGCAGATGTACGGCGACATGCAGGTGATCGTGGCGCAGCAGGGCCGCGTCGGCATTCCGGCCTTCATCAGCTTCCTCGACGGCTACGACAAGCGGCTGGCCGGTCTCGGTTCGATCCCGACCGGCGGGATGATGGGCTTCATGTTCGCCGAGAACGTGTGGTGGAACGCATGACGTTGTCGTTGGCCGCCGCGCGGCCGGTGCGGGCCACCGCACCGGCCACGCGCGGTTTTTTCGGGAGTGCCGCTCCATGAACCGAGTTCTCATTGGCCTGATCGGCCGGCGCGTCGCGATCACCGCGCTCACGTTGCTGATCGTGTCCGCGATCATCTTCACGATCACGAACCTGCTGCCGGGCGACGCCGCCCAGGCGGCGCTCGGGCAGTCGGCGACGCCTGAGACGATCGCCGCGCTGCGCCAGCAGTTCGGCCTCGACATGCCGGCTCACGTACGCTATCTGCACTGGCTCGCCGGCCTGTTGCACGGCGATTTCGGCCGGTCGCTGTCCGGCGACATGCCGGTGTCGGAAATGATCGGCGGGCGCCTGCCGAAATCGCTCACGCTCGCGGCGATCACGACCGCCGTGTCGGTGCCGATCGCGCTGTTGCTCGGGATCCTCGCGGCAGTCAAGCGCGAGTCGGCGATCGACCGCGTGATCAGCCTCGGCACGCTGTCGCTGGTCGCGACGCCGGAGTTCCTGATCGCGACGGTCGCCGTGCTCGTGCTGGCGGTGAAGCTGCACTGGCTGTCCGCGTTGTCCTACAGCGGCCCGATCGAAAGCGTGCACGATTTCCTGCGCGCGTACGCGATGCCGGTGCTGACGCTGTGCGCCGTCGTGATCGCGCAGATGGCACGCATGACGCGCGCCGCGGTGATCGAGCAGTTGAGCGCGTCGTATGTCGAGATGGCCGTGCTCAAGGGCGCGAGCCCCGCGCGCGTCGTGCTGCGCCATGCGTTGCCGAACGCGATCGGCCCGATCGCCAACGCGATCGCGTTGAGCCTGTCGTATCTGCTCGGCGGCGTGATCGTCGTCGAGACGATCTTCAACTATCCGGGGCTCGCGAGCCTGATGGTCGACGCCGTCAGCAATCGCGATTTCCCGCTGGTCCAGGCGTGCACGCTGATCTTCTGCGTCGCTTACCTGACGCTCGTGCTGTTCGCCGACCTGTGCTCGATCGTGTCGAACCCGCGACTGCGCACCTGAGTGTTTGGTCTTTCTTCCGAGATGCCGCCCATGCAACCGATCGAACCCGTACAACGCAGCAGCGCGCTGCCGCCATCCGGCGACCCGCCCGTCGGGCGGGGCAGCGTGCCGCCTGCCGCGCCTGCCCCCGACCAGCCGCGCAAGCGCCGCGGCCCGCGCATCGCACTGACGGCCGGCGGCCGCGCCGGCCTGTCGATGGTCGGCCTGATGCTGTTCGTCGCCGCGTTCGCGCCGCTGCTCGCGCCGCACGACGTCGGCGCGATCGTCACGCCTGACGTGTTCGCGCCGTTCAGCGCGAAGCTCCCGTTCGGCTCGGACTTCCTTGGCCGCGACATGCTGAGCCGGATCCTGTACGGCACGCGGCTGACCGTGCTGCTCGCGCTCGCGGCAGTGCTGCTCGCCGCGCTGACCGGCACGACGCTCGGTCTGCTCGCGACCGTGTCGGGCCGGGCGGTCGACGAAACGATGAGCCGGCTGCTCGATGCGCTCACATCGATTCCGTCGAAGATGTTCGCGCTGATGTTCGTCGCCGCGTTCGGCTCGTCGCTGCCGTTGCTGGTCCTCACCGCGGCGGTCAGCTACATGCCCGGCTCGTACCGGATCGCACGCGCGCTCGCGATCAACATCAGCACGCTCGAATTCGTGCAGGTGGCGAAAGCGCGCGGCGAGAGCGCGCTGTACATCGCGTGCGTCGAGATGCTGCCGAACATGATTCATCCGATGCTCGCCGATACCGGATTGCGCTTCACGTTCGTCGTGCTGCTGCTGAGCGGCCTGAGCTTTCTCGGGCTCGGCGTGCAGCCGCCGTACGCGGACCTCGGCTCGCTCGTACGCGAGAACATCGCGAGCCTCGGCGACGGCTCGGCCGTCGCGATCATGCCTGCGGTCGCGATCGCGATCCTGACGGTGGGCGTCAACCTGTTGATCGACGGCCTGCCGCATCGCGGCCGCCGCAAGGGCGCGGCCCCGGCCGCGGGAGAACACTGATGCGAGATCAATCGACTCCGCTCGTCGAGGTGCGCGGGCTGCGCGTCGTCGGCGGCCGCCCGGGCGGCGCGGAAACGACGATCGTTCATGACGTCGACTTCGACATCGCGCGCGGCGAGGTGCTCGCGCTGATCGGCGAATCGGGCTCCGGCAAGACGACGATCGCGCTGTCGCTGATGGGCCATGCGCGCACCGGTTGCCGGATCGCCGCCGGCTCGGTGAAGATCGGCGGCACGGACGTCTGTACGCTGTCCGCGCAGGGCCTGACCGCACTGCGCGGCCGCAAGGTCGCGTATATCGCGCAGAGCGCAGCCGCCGCGTTCAACCCGTCGCGCACGATTCTCGACCAGGTGATCGAGAGCGCGCTGATCCACAAGACGATGTCGAAGCGCGACGCGCAGGCGAAGGCGGTCGAGCTGTTCCGCGCGCTCGCGCTGCCGGAGCCCGAGACGATCGGCGCGCGCTATCCGCACCAGGTGTCGGGCGGCCAGCTGCAGCGGCTGATGGCCGCGATGGCGCTGATCACCGATCCTGAACTCGTGATTCTCGACGAGCCGACCACCGCGCTCGACGTGACCACGCAGATCGACGTGCTGCAGGCGTTCAAGAGCGTGATCCGGCGCTGCGGGATGAGCGCGGTATACGTGTCGCATGATCTGGCCGTGGTCGCGCAGATGGCCGACCGGATCGTCGTGCTGAGCGAAGGCGTGATCCGCGAGACCGGCGGCACCGAACAGATCCTGCACGCACCCGCGCATCCGTACACGCAAAGCCTGATCGCGGCGGTCACGCCGAACGGTGCGCAGCGCGACGAAAAACCGGCGCCGGCCGAACCGGCGCCGCTGCTCGACGTGCGCGGCGCGGTCGCCGGCTACGGCGGCCGGACGGCGAAGGGCTGGCCCGCGAAGCTGATCCTGCACGAAGTCGACTTGCGGATCGGGCGCGGCCAGACGGTCGGCGTGATTGGCGAGTCGGGCTCCGGCAAGACGACGCTCGCGAAAGTGATCGCCGGTCTCGTGCCGGCGACGGCCGGGCAGATCCTGCTCGACGGCGAGCCGCTCGCGCTCGATGCGGCCAAGCGCACGAAGGAGCAGCACCGTCGCGTGCAGATCGTGTTCCAGAACGCGGACACCGCGCTCAATCCGGTGCATACCGTCGAGCGCACGCTCGCGCGGCCGCTCGCGTTCTATCACGGGATCAAGGGCGCGCGTGCGCGTCGGCGCGTCGCCGAACTGCTCGACCTCGTGCGGCTGCCGCAGGCGGTCGCCGCGCGGCGCACCGGAGAGTTGTCCGGCGGGCAGAAGCAGCGCGTGAACCTCGCGCGCGCGCTTGCCGCCGAGCCCGACCTGATCCTGTGCGACGAGGTCACGTCCGCACTCGACACCGTGGTCGGCGCCGCGATCATGGATCTGCTGCGCGATCTGCAGGCGAAACTCGGCGTGTCATACGTGTTTATCACGCACGACATCGCGAAGGTCCGCGCGATCAGCGACGACATCGTCGTGCTGTACGCGGGCCGGCGTGTCGAAACCGGTAGCCGCGATGCGCTGTGCGCGCCGCCTTATCACCCGTATTCGCATCTGCTGGTGTCGTCGGCCCCTGAACTCCGCGCGGGCTGGCTCGACGATGCGGCCGAGCGTTGCCGGCGGCCGCTGGCGCCGATCGGCGAACGCGCCGACGACGCGCAGCTGTGTCCGTTCCTGTCGCGCTGCGCGATGCGCATGGACGGCGTGTGCAACCGGACGGCCCCGGCGCTGCGCACGCTCGGCAACGGTGCGCAGGTGCTGTGCCACCGCAGCGAGGAAGACCTCGCACGTTTCCAGGCCGGCCCGGTGCAGGCGAGCACGGCGCCGGTGCAGCCGGTGCGGCTGTAATGCAGGCGATCGTTCGTTCACGGCGTGCTCGCGTGTACCGGCGATCGGCATTGCGCATAGTGTGCTGCGGCAGTCGAACAAAACAGCGAATTGCACGTGTGCTGCGCGCGAATACGCGGCAACTGCGCTTTTTGACGGTGATTAAATGAGTGTCACTGAACGGTCGCCGATCGTCGTCACCGGAATGCTCGAGAGACATTCGATGAAACTGGAATCGTACTGGCTGGATACCCGCCCCGGGTTTCGCGGGGGCCGTGACGGCCCCGTCGAAGGGCGCGCCGACGTGGTCGTCATCGGCGGCGGCTTCACCGGATTGTCCGCGGCGCTCGCGCTCGCGCAGCGCGGCGTGTCGGTGGTCGTGCTCGAAGCCGCGCAGGTCGCGAGTGAAGCGTCGGGCCGCAACGGCGGCCAGTGCAATACCGGCGTCGCGCAGGACTTCGCGTCGCTCGCGGCGCGGATCGGCATCGAGCCCGCGAAGCAGTTTTATCGCGCGTACGAAAGCGCGGTGAAAAGCGTCGAGACGATCGTTGCCGAACACGCGATCGACTGCGACTTCCGACGCGCGGGAAAGCTGAAGCTCGCCGCGAAACCGCAGCATTTCGCGGGCCTCGAAAAGACCTTCGACGCGTTGCGCCGCGATGTCGATCCGGACATCGAACTGATCGAGCCGTCGCGAATCCGCGATGAAGTCGCGTCCGACGGTTTCTACGGCGGGCTCCTGCAGCGCAACGGCGCGCAGATGCACATGGGCAAGTTCGGCGTGGGCCTCGCACACGCGGCCGTGCGGGCCGGCGCGCGCATCTACGAGCACGCAGCCGTCACGCAGCTCGAGCGTCTCGACGGCGAGCGTCACACGATCACATGCACGCGCGGCGCGATCGTCGCCGAGCGCGTGCTGGTGGCGACCGGCGCGTCGCAGCATGGGCCGTTCGCGTGGTTCCGGCGGCGCATCGCGCCGGTCGGCAGCTTCATCGTCGTGACCGAACCGCTGCCGGAGGCACAGCTGAACCGGCTCCTTCCGCAGCGCCGCGCGTACGTGACGTCGCGCCAGATCGGCAACTACTTCCGCGTGACGCCCGACAACCGGCTGCTGTTCGGCGGACGCGCGCGCTTCGCGATGTCGAGCCCGCGCTCCGACTCGAAGAGCGGCGACGTCCTGCGTGCCGGCATGGCCGGGTATTTCCCGGAACTCGCCAACGTGCGGCTCGACTACTGCTGGGGCGGGCTGGTGGACATCACCGCCGACCGGCTGCCGCGCGCGGGCCAGCACGACGGGCTCTATTACTCGATGGGCTACAGCGGCCACGGCGTGCAGATGTCGGTGCACATGGGCCGCGTGATGGCCGACGTGCTGTACGGCGCGGCCGCGTCGAACCCGTGGCGCGAGCTCGACTGGCCGGCGATGCCGGGGCATTTCGGGCACGCGTGGTTCCTGCCGATCGTCGGCGCGTATTACCGGATGCAGGATTTCCTGCACTGATGCGCATGCGTCGAGGACCGGATATGACAGCACGAATCATTTGCCCGCTCGGCGCGCGGGCGACAGCATGAGGACCGCCAGCATGGCCACCCTGTTCCAGGACGCGGTAGAAGGCACGATGCCGCGCGCGCCGCGTGTCGCGCGGCCCGTGTCGCCGGCAATCGCCGACGTGCTGCGCACGATCGACGCGTCGTTCGCGCAACCGCTGAATCTCGACACGCTGGCGGCCGTCGCGGGCCTGAGCGTGTCGCGCTTCACCGCACGCTTTCGCAGCGAAGTGGGCTTGTCGCCGCATCGCTATTTGTGCGCGGTGCGGGTGCGCCGCGCGCAGGATCTGTTGCGCGCCGGCCTCGCGCCTTCGCTCGTGGCGACCGAGGTCGGCTTCTTCGATCAGAGCCACCTCGGCCGGCATTTCCGGCGCGTGCTCGGGATCACGCCGCGCGATTATGTCGCCGCGCGGCCGGCCGGCGCAACGGCGCGAGCGTTGCCGATGCGCGCGCGTGCCGAGCACCGCGACGCGGCGTGTCATGTCGTGTAGGGCAGTGGATGGGCGCGAACGTCATTCAGCGCGTGGCATGCGCGCGATCGATGCCGAAGCACACGGCCCGCGCACATCGAGCGCAACGCGCGCCGGCCGCGAGACCGAGCGCGTTCGCCGGCAGCGCCCGATTCGCGACAGTTCGATGTCCCGAGGGCGAGCGAACGGCGAGCCTTCGAACGACGATTTCACATACCGCGCGACGGGCGCCGAACGGCACCGTCGCGACCATGCAGGAGCAGAAATGACCGCAGTTTTCGTATTGCATCGTGCCGACGGGGCGGCCAATCCGACCGTGTTGCGCAAGCAGGCGTTCGGCGCGGACGATCCTTTCGCGGAACACCGCGAGATCGCGTGGGAAGGGCCCGACGCGATGGCCGCCGGGCGTATCGGCTTCGTCGGCGAGCTCGACGTCGCGAGTTATCCGCATATCGAAACGCTCGTCGTCGTGTCGGGCGAGCTGACGCTCGAGACGGCCGGCGCCGCGCCGCTGGTGCTGGGTGCGGGGGAAGGGGCCGTCATCGGCGGCGGCACGGCGCTTCGCGCGAGCGCGGCAGCGCCGGTGCTCGCGATGTTCTGCGCAGCCGCGTGCGCGCAGCCGACGAAACGCGGACTGTTCCGGCTGCGCGCCGACGCCGACTTCAAGCCGTCGTCGACGTTGCCCGCGGAGGTGCTGCTCGGCCCCGCGCCGCAATGCCGCAGCGACAACGTGTTCATCGACGACGGTGCCGAATACTGCGCGGGCGCGTGGGATTCGACGCCGTATCACCGGATCGTGCGCCCGCATCGCGTGAACGAGTTCATGTTCCTGCTGGCCGGCGGCGTGCGGTTTGCCGCGCCGGACGGCAGCGTGCTGTCGCTCGGCGCCGGCGATGCGCTGTTCGTGCCGCGCGGCGCGTCGATCGGCTGGGAAAGCAGCGAGCGCGTGGCGAAGTTCTACGTCGTGCAAAACGTCCAAGCATCCACCGAACGAGACTGACCATGTCCCCTCCGCTGCGCCATATCGAAACGCGGCCCACGCCGCCCGCTTCGGCCGACGTCGTCGTGATCGGCGGCGGCATCATCGGCGTCTTCACCGCGTACTACCTTGCGCGGCGCGGGGTGTCGGTCGCGCTGGTCGAGAAAGGCCGAATCGGCGCCGAGCAGTCGAGCCGCAACTGGGGCTGGTGCCGGCAGCAGAACCGCGATGAGCGCGAGTTGCCGATGGCGAGCAAGAGCATCGACCTGTGGGAACGATTCAGCGAGGAAACCGGCGAAGACACCGGCTTTCACCGCTGCGGGCTGCTGTACCTGAGCAACGACGACGACGAGCTGTCCCGCTGGGAAAGCTGGGGCGCGTTCGCGAAAACGGCCGGCGTCACCACATACATGCTCGACAGCAAGCAGGCGAGCGAGCGCGGGCGCGTGACGGGCCGGCAATGGAAGGGCGGCGTGTTCTCGCCGACCGACGGCACGGCCGACCCGGCCAAGGCCGCGCCGGCCGTTGCCGCCGCGCTGATCAGGCTCGGCGGCAGCGTGCACCAGCATTGCGCGGCGCGCGGCATCGAACTCGAGGGCGGCCGCGTCAGCGCGGTCGTCACCGAGGCCGGCGTGATCCGGACGAAGACGGTCGTCATGGCCGGCGGTGCGTGGGCGTCGTCGTTCTGCCGCCAGCTCGGCATCCGCTTTCCGCAAGCGTCGATCCGGCAGTCGATCCTCAGCGTGTCGCCGATCGAGCAGGCGCTGCCGGATGCGCTTTACACGTCCGGCGTGTCCGTGACGCGCCGCAGCGACGGACGCTACGCACTGGCGATCAGCGGCCGCGCGCGCGTGGACGTGACACCGCAGTTCCTGCGCTTCGCGCCGCAGTTCGTGCCGATGTTCGCGAAGCGCTGGCGGAATCTGCTGCCGGGCGGCCTCGAAGGGATGCGCGGCGGCCATGAAACGCTGAAGCGCTGGCGCCTCGACGCGCCGACGCCGATGGAAGCCGTCCGCATTCTCGACCCGAAGCCTGACATGCCGACGGTCAACGAAACCTACCGCCGCGCGGTCGAGCTGCTGCCCGAACTGCGCGACGCGACGATCACGCACGCGTGGGCCGGGTATGTCGACAGTACGCCGGACGGCGTGCCCGGTATCGGCGAAGTGCCGGGCGTACCCGGCTTGATACTCGCGGCGGGTTTCTCGGGGCACGGCTTCGGAATCGGCCCCGGCGCCGGGCACCTGATCGCGGATCTCGCGACGGGCGCGCAGCCGCTGGTCGATCCGGTGCCGTATCAGCCGGCGCGGTTCAGCGATTCGGCATGGGGCAAGGTCGCGGATTTCTAGGCTCGCGCCGCCACGCGAAAGCGGTGGCGCACTATCGGCGATGTGCGGCGATGCGCGTTGCGCGCGAGCGGCCGGATCGATGCGGGCGCCTGGCACGTATGGTGGCCCGGCGCCGACGGGATTGGAGTGTGTGATGCGTTTCGTTTCGTATTGGCTCGATACATCTCAGCCGTTCGTCAGCAGCTCGCCGGACCTGCCGGGCGGAACGTGCGACGTGGTCGTCGTCGGTGGCGGAATCACCGGCTCGGCTGCCGCCCTGGCGCTCGCAAAAAAGGGTGCGCGCGTGGTCGTCTGCGAGGCGGGAACCGTCGGGCAGGCGGCGTCCGGGCGCAACGGCGGGATGTGCAACAACGGCTTCGCGCAGGACTACGCGTCGCTGTCGCAGCGCATCGGCACCGAACTCGCCAACCGGCTCTATCGCGCGTTCGATGCGGGCGTCGACACGGTCGAGCGGCTGGTCACGGAGGAGTCGATCGATTGCGATTTCGTGCGGCGCGGCAAGCTCAAGCTCGCGGCGAAGCCCGAACACTACGACAAGCTCGTGCGTAGCCAGGCACTGCTCGCCGCAAACGTCGATCCCGACACGCGCATCGTTACGAAAGCGGCGTTGCGCGATGAGATTGGCTCGGACCGTTATCACGGCGGGCTGCTGTTCGGCAAGAGTGCGGGGATGCACGTCGGCCGATATGTACGTGGCCTGGCGACGGCCGCGCAAGCGCGCGGCGCGCACATTGTCGAGCATGCGCCGGTGCTCGGATTGAAGCGGGCGGCGAGCGGCGCGTATGCGGTGCGGACACCGCTCGGCGAGATCCGCGCGCGCCAGGTGCTGCTCGCGAGCGGCATCTCGCAGGTTGGCCCGTTCGGCTGGATCCGGCGCAGGATCGTGCCGGTCGGCGCGTTCATCATCGTCACGGAGCCGTTGCCGCAGGCGCTGCTCGACCGGTTGCTGCCGACTCGCCGGATGGTTACCGACACCAAGAACTTCGTGAATTTCTTTCGCGTCACGCCGGACAACCGGATGCTGTTCGGCGGGCGCGCCCGTTTCGCGACGTCGAATCCGCGTTCGGACGAAAAGAGCGGCCGAATCCTGGCGCAGCAGATGGCTGCCGTGTTTCCGGAACTGGCCGGCGCGCGCATCGACTACTGCTGGGGCGGGCTGGTCGACATGACGGCCAACCGCCTGCCGCGCGCGGGCGAGCGCGACGGCGTTTATTACTCGATGGGCTACAGCGGCCACGGCACGCACATGGCGACGCTGATGGGCACGCTGATGGCGGAGATCATGGACGGGCGTGCGGCGCTCAACCCGTGGCAAGGCTTCGACTGGCCCGCGATTCCCGGCCACTTCGGCAAACCGTGGTTCCTGCCGTTCGTCGGCGCCTGGTACCGACTCAAGGACACCCTGCAATGAATTCTCCTGTTGTTCACCTGATGCGAGCCGGCAGGCTCGATCGCTTGTTCATCGACGGCGACTGGGTGCTGCCCTATGGCGGCGACCGGTTCGCGGTCGTTTGCCCGTCCACCGAGGACACGCTGTGCGAGATCCCGCTCGGCAGCGCACGCGACGCCGAGCGCGCCGTGAGCGCCGCGCGCCGCGCGTTCGAATCGTGGTCCGTCACGCCGCCGCACGCGCGCGCCGCGCTGCTCGACCGCATCCATGCATTGATGCTCGAGCGCGCGGAACTGTTCGCCACGGCGCTCGCGCTGGAGATGGGTGCGCCGATCGGCTACGCGCGCAGCGCGCACGTGCCGCTCGCGGCGGAACATATCCGCGTCGCGCGCGATAACCTCGCGCGTTACCCGTTCGTCGAGCGGCGCGGGACGACCGCGGTCGTGCGCGAGCCGATCGGCGTGTGCGCGCTGATCACGCCGTGGAACTGGCCGATCTACCAGATCACCGCGAAGGTCGGGCCCGCGCTTGCGGCAGGCTGCACGGTGGTACTCAAACCCAGCGAACTGTCGCCGCTCAGCGCGCTGCTGTTCGCGGAAGTGGTCGCCGATGCGGGCGTGCCCGCCGGCGTGTTCAATCTCGTGAGCGGCAGCGGCGAAACGGTCGGCGCCGCGCTGTCGTCGCATCCTGAAGTCGACATGGTGTCGATCACCGGCTCGACGCGGGCCGGCGTGCTGGTGGCGCAGGCGGCCGCGCCGACCGTCAAGCGCGTCGCGCAGGAGCTGGGCGGCAAGTCGCCGAACGTCGTATTGCCCGATGCAGACCTGCAGCGCGCGATCGCGCCGGGTGTCGCGGCCGCGTTCCGGAACATGGGCCAGTCGTGCAGCGCGCCGACTCGCATGATCGTGCCGCGCGACGTGCTCGGCGCGGTCGAGGAACTGGCCGTCGCGGCGGCGCAGCGGTTGATCGTCGGCGACCCGTTCGACGACGCGACGACGCACGGTCCGCTCGCGAATCGCGCGCAGTTCGGCCGGGTCGCGCAGATGATCGACGCGGGGATCGACGAGCGCGCCAGGTTGATCGCCGGCGGTCCCGGCCGGCCGTCGGGTTTCGACAAGGGCTTCTATGCGCGACCGACGATTTTCTCCGACGTGCGCACCGACATGACGATCGCGCAGCAGGAGATCTTTGGCCCAGTCCTCGCGATCCTGCCATACGACACCGTCGACGAAGCGATCGCGATCGCGAACGACACGGTCTACGGGCTCGGCGCGCACGTGCAGGGCGCCGACATGGAGCGTGTACGGGCGGTGGCCGCCCGCATCCGCTCGGGCCAGGTGCACCTGAACTACCCGGCATGGGATCCGCAGGCGCCGTTCGGCGGATACAAGCAGTCGGGCAACGGCCGCGAATACGGGATCGAGGGGATGGAGGAATATATGGAGGTCAAGTCGATCCTCGGCTTTTATGATTGAGCGGCCGTCGCGCGCGATTCGCGCCGGCAGTACGGCCGGAAGCCCTCACCACTCCGAAGGTGCCGAAATTGGACGATCCCGTCATCCCCGACCTGTCGCTGAACGCGCATCACGCGCACTGGTCGAAGCTGCGCCGCGACCTGCATGCGCATCCCGAACTGCGGTTCGAGGAACACCGCACGGCCGACGTCGTCGCCCGCGAACTCGAAGCGCTGGGCTACGCGGTATCGCGCGGCCTCGGCGGTACGGGCGTCGTCGCGAGCCTGCCCGGCGCGGATCCGCACCGCGGCATCGTGCTGCGCGCCGATCTCGACGCATTGCCGATCCACGAAGCGAACGATTTCGCGCACGCATCGTGCACGCACGGGATCATGCACGCGTGCGGGCACGACGGGCATACCGTGATGCTGCTCGGCGCCGCGCGCGTGCTGAAGGAGCTGCCGCAGTTGCCCGGCACCGTCCATTTCGTGTTTCAGCCGGGCGAAGAGGGCGGCGCGGGCGCGCGCAGGATGATCGACGACGGGCTGTTCGATCAGTATCCGACCGAAGCGGTGTTCGGCATGCACAACTGGCCCGGGTTGCCGGCCGGACATTTCGGGTTGCGCACCGGCCCGATCATGGCTGCGGGTTCGCGGTTCAGGATCACGGTCACCGGCAAGGGTGCGCATGCGGCGCAGCCGCATCTTGGGATCGATCCCGTGCCCCTCGCATGCTCGATCGTGCTGCAGTGCCAGACGATTGCCGCCCGGCACAAGGATCCGGTCGACCCGGCGGTCATTTCCGTCTGCATGTTCCATGCGGGCGCGACGGACAACGTGATTCCCGACACCGCCGAACTGCGCGGCACGATCCGCACGCTGTCGTCCGCGTTGCAGCAGCAGTTGCAGCGCGATATCCGGCTGATGTGCGAAGGACTGGCCGCGGCTTACGGCGCGCAGGTCGACGTGGAATTTTTTCAGTACTACCCGGCGACGGTGAACACACCGGCCGAAACCGCGTTCTGCGAAACGGTGATTCGCGACACGTTCGGCGCTGCACGACTGTCCGGCGACGTGCCGCCGAACATGACGTCCGAGGACTTCGGCTTCATGCTGGAGGAGCGGCCGGGTACGTACGTGCTGATCGGCAACGCGCCGGACGGCGCGGCTGGACCCGCGCCCGCGCTGCATCATCCGAAATACGACTTCAACGACGACATCATTCCGGCCGGCGTCCGGTATTGGGTTGCGTTGGCACAGCGGTATTTCGCGCGGATGCCGTCAAACGCGGATTGATGGACGATGTATCGGCCGTTAGCCACGCATCGCGCGACGGCGGTTATCTTCGACGCCATGGACGGGCCGCGAATGCGGAGTGCCGATGACGGCCCGTCGAACGACGCAATTACCCAGGATCATCGAATGAAATTCGAACACGCGACGAACGCGTCCGGCGCCGTGACGGCGCTTCACTATCGAAGATTCACCGCGGCGGACGTGCCCGCCGCCCACGCACTGTCAATGGCGCTGAGCTGGCCGTTCAGGGCGGAAGACTGGCAGTTTTCGGCGGATACGTCGACCGCGTTCGCGGTCGAGGAAAACGGCGTGGTCATCGGTACGGCGATGTGCTGGAAGTACGGCGCCGACCGTGCCGCGATCGGGCACGTGATCGTTTCGTCCGAGCACCAGGGCCGCGGGATCGGCCGCGCGCTGATGGAGATGCTGATCGGCGAACTGGGGCCGCGCATCACGTTCCTGCATGCGACGCCGGCTGGCCGGCCGCTGTACGAGAAACTCGGCTTCGCGGTGTGCGGAGCGCTGGATCAGTTCCAGGGCATCGTGAGCCGGCCCGTGGCGATCGAGTTGCCCGACGGCGAGCGACTGCGCGCCGGCACACGGGCCGATCTGGCTCGCCTCGTCGAACTGGACGCACGCGCGTCCGGCCTCGAGCGCGACGCGCTGCTGTCGGCATTGCTCGAGCGCGGCGAAAGCGTCGTGCTCGAACGCGGCGGCCAGGCGATCGGGTTTGCCGTGCTGCGTCGCTTTGGCCGCGGCTGGGTGATCGGCCCCGTCGTCGCCCCCCGCGCGCACGGCGACCTGCATGCGAAGGCTTTGATCGCGCAATGGCTGAGCGGGCGCGAGAACGAATTCGTCCGCATCGACGTGCCGTCCGGCACGAACTTGCCGGACTGGCTCGACGCGCAGGGTCTGAAACGCGTGGACACCTGCGCGAAGATGGTCCGCAACGCACCGGCCGCGGCATTCGACGGTGCGCCCGATCCGGAATACGGGCTCTACGGGCTCGTCAGTCAGGCGATGACGTAAGCGGCGGCAACGCGTGTCGCGCGTCAACGTCGCCGGGCGTCGGCGCGCCGGCACGGGCAGACGGTCGCGCCGAAGCGCTTGCGTGCGGCTCGCCGGTGGGCGCGTGGACGCGCGCGGCAAAGCCGTGCGTCCGCATTCTGGCCGCGCCGCCGCACACGAGGCTGACGGGCTGATTACCGTTTTGTAATCGACCGCGCGCGCGGACGCACGGAGCGGTTCTTCGTTTCCGTTTCCCGGTAACATCGCCGCATGTCCCACGAAATGCGACGGAGCCGGCGATGCGCATCCTGATAGTCGAAGACGAACCGAAGACGGGCGCGTACCTGAAGAAAGGTCTCGAGGAATCGGGCTTCAGCGTCGATCTCGCGAAGGACGGCGCCGAGGGGCTGATGCTCGCGCAGGAGGAGCGCTACGACGTGATCGTGCTCGACGTGATGCTGCCGGTGCTCGACGGCTGGGGCGTGCTCAAGCGGCTGCGCGATACGCACACGACGCCGGTGCTGTTCCTGACCGCGCGCGACGACGTGCAGGATCGCGTGCACGGTCTCGAGCTCGGCGCGGACGATTACCTCGTGAAGCCGTTCGCGTTCGTCGAACTGCTCGCCCGCATCCGCACGCTCGCGCGCCGCGGGCCGCCGCGCGAAACCGAGCATCTGGCGGTCGGCGATCTGGAGATCGACGTGGTGCGCCGCCGCGTGAAGCGCGGCTCCACACGAATCGATCTGACGCCGCGCGAATTCTCGCTGCTGCAATTGCTCGCGCGCCGGCAGGGCGAGGTGCTGAGCCGCACGCAGATCGCGTCGTACGTGTGGGACATGAACTTCGACAGCGACACCAACGTCGTCGAAGTCGCGATCCGCCGCCTGCGCGCGAAGATCGACGACGCGTTTCCGGTCAAGCTGATCCATACGGTGCGCGGCGTCGGCTACGTGCTCGAACCGAAGGACGGCGCATGACGCGGCCGCGCTCGCTCGCCGCGACCCTCGCGCTCGCGTTCGCCGCGACCACGCTCGCCGCGTTTGCGCTCGTCGGCGCATACGTTTACGCGGGGCTCGAACGACAGGTCAACACACAGGACGATCTCGACATCGTGCTCGCCGCGCGCCACACGCGCCGGCTCGCGGGCGAGCTCGAGTCGGTCGATGCGGTCCGCACGCATGCGGAGCTGCTCACCAGCCAGGTGCTCGGCAACGAGGCGCTGTCGATGGCCGCCGTCGATGCGCGCGGCGACGTGCTCGCGCGCCACAACGTGCGGCTCGCCGCATTCGACGATGCACCCGCCGGCGCGTCGGTTCCGTTGGCCGACGCGCAGCTGTTTGCGCCGCGGGCGGCGCCGGTTCCGGCAAACGACCGGATCACGGCCGACCGGCTCGTCACGTGGACGGCCGACGGCGGCACGCCGATGCGCGGCGTCGTGATCGAGGCCGCGCTCGGCGATCGCACGCCGATCCGCATCGCGATCGCGCGCAACATGCGGGACCGCGCCGACCTGCTTGACGGCTACCGCGACCGGCTCGAAATCGCCGGTGCGCTCGGCGCGCTGTTCGCGCTGCTGCTCGGCTACTGGCTGATCCGCACCGCGCTCGCGCCGCTGCGCGAGATCGTCGCCGACACCGGCCGGATCACCGTCGACAAGCTCGATACGCGGCTCGACGCGTCGCGCGCGCCGAGCGAGCTGCGCGCGCTGGTCGACGCGCAGAACGCGATGTTCGGCCGCCTGCAGCAGGCATTCGCGCATCTGTCGCAGTTCAGCGCCGATCTCGCGCACGACTTGCGCACGCCGCTGAACAACATGCGCGGCGCGACCGAAGTCGCGCTGTCGCGCGCGCGTTCGACGGACGAGTATCAGGCGCTGCTCGAATCGAATCTCGAGGAATACGATCGTCTCGCACGAATGATCGACAACGTACTGTTTCTCGCGCGCGCAGAGCATCCGAACTTCGTCACGCGGCAGCGCACGTTCGACGTGCGCGACGAGCTCGAGCGCATCGCCGGGTATTTCGAGGGGCTCGCCGACGAAGCGGGCTCGACGCTGCGCGTCGACGGTCAAGGACAGCTCAGCGCCGACGTCGAGCTGTTTCGCCGCGCGGTGGGCAACCTGCTTGCGAACGCGCTGCGTTACACGCCGGCCGGCGGTGTCATCACGCTCGCCGTCGACGAAACGCCGGACGCGGTGCGCGTCGTCGTCGCGAATCCGGGCGAGCCGATCGATCCCGCGCTGCTGCCGCGGATTTTCGACCGGTTCGTGCGCGGCGACCCGGCCCGCAGCGGCGGTGCGCCGGGCGGCACCGCCGGGCTCGGCCTCGCGATCGTGCGCTCGGTGATGGAGCTGCACGGCGGCACCGCGCAGGTCGAAAGCGATGCGCGCGGCACGCGTTTCGTGCTCACGTTCAACCGGCCGACGGCCGCGTGACCGCGGCTTCGGGCGCCGCGGCGGCCGCGGATTCGTGCGTGCCCGCGGCTGCCTGCCAGCCGCCGCCCAACGCCTTCAGCAACCCGACCGCGGCCTCCATGCGACGCGCGTCGATCTGGTCGGCGGTGCGGCGGTTCGTCAGCGCGATCGTCTGAGCGGTCACCACATCCAGATAGCTGACGGCACCCGCGTTGAAGCGATTCGTCGTCAGCCGCAGCGACAGGTCGGCCGCATCGGTCGCACGCTGCTGGCTCGCCGCCTCCGACGCGAGCGCATCGAGCGCCGACAGCTGATCCTCTACCTGCTGGAACGCGACGAGCACGGTCTGCCGGTAATCGGCGACCGCGCCGTCGTATTGCGCATGTGCGCCGCGCAGCGTCGCGCTGCGGCGGCCGCCGTCGAACAGCGTGCCGGCCAGCTGCGGGCCGAGCGACCAGAACAGGCTCGGCGCGGTGAGCCACGGTGCGAAGAACGAGCTTTCGAGCCCAGCACTCGCGGACAGCACGAGATCGGGGAAGAACGCGGCGCGCGCTTCGCCGATCTGTGCATTCGCTGCCGCGACGCGGCGCTCGGCCGCCGCGATGTCGGGCCGCCGTTCGAGTAGCTCCGATGGCACGCCGGCCGGGATGGCCGGCACGCGGAACGACTGCACGCGCGGCGGAATCGCGAACGTCGACGCGCTTTCGCCGACGAGCGTCGCGATCGCGTGCTGCAACTGCGCACGCGACGCGTCGATGTCGGTGTCCTGCGTGCGCGTCGATTCGAGTTGCGTCCGGGCTTGCGCGACTGCCGACGCGTCGATCGCGCCAGCCGCGAGCTGCTGTTCGAGCAGCGTCAGCGCGTTTGTGTACGCGCGCACCGTGTCGTCGAGCAACTGCTTCTGCGTGTCGAGCGAGCGCAGCGCGAAATAGTCGGTCGCAAGCTCGGCCGTGACGGACAGCTTCACGGCCTGCAGGTCGGCTTCGCTCGCCGCGGCGCTCGCCTGCGCGCCCGCGACCGCGTCACGCACGCGGCCGAATACGTCGGGTTCCCAGCTCGCGGCCACGCCGGCCAGATAGTCGGGCGTCGTCTTGCCGGCGAGCGACGAACCGAGCCGGTTCTGCGACACGCGTGCACGGCTCTGCGCGGCGCCCGCGGTAATCGTCGGCAGGAACCCGGCGTGCTGATAATCGACCGTCGCGCGTGCCTGCTCGAGATCGGCGACGGCTTTCTTGACCGTCTGGTTCGATACGTCGACGCGCGCTTCGAGCGCGTTCAGGTCGGCGTCGCCGAATACGGTCCACCACGCGCCTCGCGCCGCCGCGTCGGCCGGCATCGCGACGTGCCAGCCGGCCTGGGCGGCCGGTGCGCCCGCATAGTGTGCGGGCACCGTGACGGCAGGCGGCGAATATGGGGGCAGCGTCGAGCACGCGGTCAATGCGGCCAACGCCGCGGCGGCGCCGAGCGCGACGGCGCGGCGGGCGAACGGGAGCGGATGAGGGAGGCGCATGGCGGGAATCTCGTGGGTCGTCGATGGTTAGCCGCGGGCGGGCGTGGGAGCGGGCGTCGCCGCAGCTGGCGCGGTGCCGGCCGCGCGCAGTGGCGGCGTGTCGTGGGCAGCGGTCGCGGATGCCGGCTGCGCAGCCGTTGTGGTCTGCGCGGCCTGCGTGATCCGCGCGGATGAAGCGGATGACGCAGACGAAGCAGACGAAGCGGACGAAGCAGACGAAGCGGACGAAGTCGCCGGAACCGGCGAAGTGCCAACCGGTGTCGCCTCGCGCGCGGTCGCCACGATCTTCACGGCCTCGCCGGCCGTGATCGCATCGCCCGGGTTGTCTATCACGCGATCGTTGGCCGCGAGCCCGGCGACGATCTCCACGCGCGTGCCGAAATCGCGCCCGATCTGAACGGTTTTCAGCACGGTTCTGCCGTTCGCGCCGACGGTCGCGACCGTCACGCCGTTCGGGCGGAACAGCAGCGCGCTGACCGGCAGTTCGAGCGCCGGCGCCGCGCTCGGCACGACGAGATGCGCCTGCGCATACGCACCGGGCATCAACGCGCCGTCGCGGTTGTCGACGTCGATCTCGACACGCAGCGTGCGCGTGACCGGGTCGATCGCGCCCGCGCTGCGCGCAACGCGCGCGGCAAAGCGCCGTCCCGGATATTGCGGGGTCGTCAGGTACACCTGCGTGCCGGTCGACACGCCGGCCGCGCTGTCCTGCGGCACGTCGACGAACACGCGCAGCGTGTCCGTCTGCTCCAGATGGAACAGTTCGCCGGACAGCCCGGGGCTGCCGGGCGTGCCGCCTGCCGTGACGAGCGTGCCGACGTCGACGTTGCGCGCGGTGATCACGCCGTCGAACGGTGCCGTGACGGACTCGTACGACACCAGTTCGGCAAGGTGCGCGACGTTCGCCTGCGCTGACGCGAGCATCGCGCGCTTTGCGTTCATGTCCGCGACTTTCGTGTCGGTGTCCTGCTGCGACACCGATTGCGTCTGCAGCATGTCCTGCCAGCGCTGTGCGGTGGATTTCGCATAGTCGTAATTCGCCTGCGCGCTGGCTTCGTCCGCCCGCGCCTGGCGCAACTGCGCATCGAGATCGGGCGCCGAAATCTGCGCGAGCGTCTGGCCGGCTTTCACGTGCGTGCCGAGATCGGCGCTCCAGTGCGCAATGTAGCCACTCGTGCGTGCGTAGATCGAAGCATCCGCATACGGCGCGACCGAGCCGGGCAGCGTCAGCGTCTGGTCGGCCGGTGCCACGCCGGGCGCGATGACCGACACCGGCAGCGCCTGCTGCACGGCCACCTGGGCACGCTGTGCGGCCCGCGCATCGATACGCGGCACGATGCCGAGCGCGAGCAGCGCGGCCGCGAGCGCGACGGCTGCGAGCGGCGCCGCGAGCTTGCGAGGGCGGCGTCCGGGCGGCGCGTCGCGTGCGGCGTCGCGGGCCGCATCGTGCGCCGTGGGCGGCACGGCCGCGGTGACGGTCGGCGTGACCGCAGTGGCCGCTTCGGCGGGCGGCGGGGCAACGGGTTCGATCGAGTCGTTCATGATGGGTCCGGGGTCGGGCGATTCGAAGGATGGAAAGGGGCGGCTGTCCGCGCTCAACCCAGCGCAGGCGTGTCGGGCGCGTGCTGCGGGCGCTGCGCGGCCGCAGCGTCGCGGCGCCGCGCGAGCCATGCGTGGACGAAACCGAACAGCACCGGGACGAACAGCAGCGTCGAGCACGTGCCGAACGCAAGCCCGCCGATCACCGCGCGGCCGAGCGGCGCGTTCTGCTCGCCGCCGTCGCCGAGGCCGAGCGCCATCGGCAGCATGCCGATCAGCATCGCGAGCGCGGTCATCACGACCGGCCGGAAGCGGCTGAAGCCTGCGTCGAGCGCGGCCTGCCACGGCGGCGCGCCGCCGGCAAGCAGTTCGCGCGCCGCGTTCACGACGAGGATGCTGTTCGCGGTCGCGATGCCGATGCACAGGATCGTGCCGGTCAGCGCGGGCACCGACAGCGTGGTGCGCGTGACGAACAGCATCCATGCGATACCGGCGAGCGATGCCGGCAGCCCGCCGACGATCACGAGCGGATCGAGCCACGACTGGAAATTGACGACCATCAGCAGGTAGACGAGCGCGATCGCGAGCACGAGGCCGCCGAGCAGCCCGGCGAACGACTCGTGCATCGCCTGCACCTGGCCGCGCAGCACGATCGACGAACCGGGCGGCAGTTGCGCGCGCGCGGCGTCGACGAGCTTCGTCACGTCGGCGGTGACGCCGCCCAGGTCGCGCCCCTGCACCGACGCGAAGATGTCGAGCACCGGCTGCACGTTGTAGTGCGATACCACCGCCTGCTGCGTCGAGCGCGAGAACGTGCCGAGCGAGCCGAGCAGGTTCTGCGCGGGCGCGCCCGCGGCCGGGCCGCCGGCCGGCGTCTGCGGCCAGTGCGCGGTGCCGTCGGGCAGCGGCACGTTCGCGAGCGACTGCAGCGAATTCACCGTGTATTGCGGCGTCTGCACGAGCACCGGATAGCTGACGCCATTGCGCGGATCGAGCCAGAAGTTCGGCGTCGTCTGCGAACTGCCGGACAGCGCGATCAGCAGGTTCTGCGCGACGTCGCGTTGCTCGAGCCCGGCCTGGATCGCTTTCGTGCGGTCCACGTTCACGTTGATCGCCGGTTCGTCGCCGGGCTGCTGGATGCGCGCGTCGACGAGCCCGCGCACGCCGCGCAGTTTCGCGAGCAGCGCGTTCGCGACCGCGCGGTTCTGGTCGAGCTTGTTGCCGACGATCTGGATGTCGATCGGCGCGGGCAACCCGAAGTTGAGGATCTGGCTGACGATGTCGGCCGGCAGGAATGCGAACGTCACGCCGGGGAACGATTGTGCGAGCACGTTGCGCAGTTTCGCGACGTACGCGGCCGTTGACGCGTGGCCCGCCTTCAGCGTGACGAGCACGTCGGCGTCCTCGGTGCCGATCGGGTCTGACGAGTCGTACGTGAGGTTGATGCCGCTCACCGGCACGCCGATGTTGTCCAGCACGCCGGCGAGTTCGTTCGCCGGAATCACGGTGCGGATCTTCGCCTCGACTTCGTCGGTCAGCCGCGCGGTTTGCTCGATCCGCGTGCCGGTCGGCGCGCGCAGGTGCAGGCGGATCTCGCCGGTGTCGACCGACGGGAAGAAGTCCTGGCCGGCGAACGCGTAGAGGCCGGTCGATGCGATGCACGCGAGCAGGAACGCGGCCGCGAAGCGCCGGCGGCGCGCGATCGCCGCCGACAGCAGCGCACGATAGCGCAGCCGCACGGCCTCGAAGCGATGCTCGAACGCGGCCTGGAAGCGTGCCAGGTGCACGAGCGGCGCCAATACGCCGCGCGCCGGCCGGCTTTGCCCTTTCGCGCGCATCAGCGCCATCGCGAGCGTCGGCACGAGCGTGCGCGAGAAGAAGTACGACGCGATCATCGCGAAGATCACCGCCTCTGCGAGCGGTACGAACAGATAGCGCGCGACGCCGGTGAGCAGGAACATCGGCACGAACACGATGCAGATCGACAGCGTCGACACGAACGTCGGCACCGCGATTTCTCCGGAGCCGGTGAGGATCGCGTCCTCCAGCGGCGCACCCAGCTCGAGATGATGAGTGATGTTCTCGATCGCGACGGTCGCGTCGTCAACGAGGATCCCGACCGCGAGCGCGAGCCCGCCGAGCGTCATGATGTTGATGGTCTGGCCGAGCGCGGACAGCGCGAGCAGCGACGTGAGCACCGCGAGCGGGATCGTGATCGCAATGATCAGCGTCGCGCGCCAGCTGCCGAGAAACAGCAGGATCATCAGCGCGGTCAGGCACGCGGCGATCAGCGCTTCGCGCACGACCCCCTGGACCGCCGACTTCACGAACACCGACTGATCGTCGAGCGGCGTAATGTGCAGCGCCTTCGGCAGCCCGGCCGCGATTTTCGGCAGCATCGCCTTCACCTGGTCGATGATCGTCAGCGTCGACGCGCTGCCGGTCTTCTCGACCGTCAGCAGCGCCGCGCGCTTGCCGTCCGCGCGCACGATGTTGGTCTGCGGCGCGTAGCCGTCGCGAACGTGCGCGACGTCGCGCACGTATACGACGTTGCCGCCGATCGTCTTCACCGGCAGGTCGTTCAGCGCGGCGACCGTTTGCGTGCTGCCGTTCATCTGCACGTTGTATTCGTGCGTACCGATCTTCGCGGTGCCGCCCGGCAGGATCAGGTTCTGCGCGTTGATCGCATTCACGACGTCGATCGGTGCGAGCCCCTTTGCCTGCAGCGCGCGCGTATCGAGATCGACGACGATCTGGCGGATCTTGCCGCCGAACGGCAACGGCACCGCCGCGCCCTGGACGGTCGCGAGCTGCGTGCGGATGAAGCTGTTGCCGAGGTCGTACAGCTGCTGCTCGGGGAGCGTGTCGCTCGACAGCCCGAGCTGCAGGATCGGCACCGTCGACGCGTTGTACGTGATGATGTTCGGCGGCAGCGTGCCGGGCGGCAGGATGCGCAGGATCGACGCGGCGTTGCTCGCGGCTTCGGCGATCGCGCGATTGATGTCGGCGCCCGGATGGAAGAAGATCTTCACGACCGACACGCCGTTCAGCGACTGCGATTCGATATGCTCGATATCGTCGACGTCGGACGTAAGCGCGCGCTCGTAGTTCGACGTGATCCGCTTGGCCATGTCTTCCGCGGAGAAGCCGTTGTACGACCACACGATGCTGACGACCGGAATGTTGATGTTCGGGAAGATGTCGGTCGGCGTGCGCAGCAGCGCGAGCGGTCCCGCGATGAAGATCAGCAGCGCGAGTACGACGAACGTGTAGGGCCTGCGTAATGCCAGCCGGACGATCCACATGATGGTGCTCCTCGAAGCAGGGCATGGATGCCGCGTGCGATGCGGCGAGCATGCAGTCTGCCGGCGTGGCGTTGACCCGATCCTGACCCGAGGATTACGAAGTCGTTATCTGCGAGGGCCGGGCGGTGTCGGCCGTGCCCCGGGCGGCGCATCGCGATGCGGTCCGTCGCTCCCGTCGCCGCGGTGCACGGTGCGCCGCTTCGTCCATATAATGTCCGGCGGAAATTCCGTGCACCGTCGCGTATCTCGCCGATTTCAGGAGCTGGGCCGATGTCGTTGTCCACCGATGCAAACTTCTTCCGCCTTCTTGCCGATTCCTACCGCCGGCTTGTGAACCGCCCGCTCGTTCCCGACGGCATGAGCCCATCCGAAGGCGCGGCGTGGCTGTACGAAAGTGCGCCGTTCGGCGTCCTTGCGCACGATACGTCGGCCGATCCGGTATTCGTGTACGGCAACAAGCGCGCGCAGGCGATTTTCGGATACGACTGGAATGAATTGACGGCATTGCCGTCCCGGCTGTCGGCGCAGCCAATGGAGCGGCACGAGCGCCAGGTGTTTCTCGACAAGGTGATGCGGGACGGTTTCGTATCCGAATACCGCGGCGTGCGGGTGACAAAGTCCGGCAAGCGCTTCCGCATCGAGCGCGCGACCGTGTGGCAGCTCACGGACGCAGACGGAACCGTGCACGGCCAGGCCGCGATGATTCCGGAAGCGAGGCCGCTCGACGCGTCCGAATGAACGCGACGATCGACCGGCATGGCGGTGTATCCGGCGAGCCGGCCGGATAACAAAACCGTAATCGAAGCCTCACCTTCAGGAAAGCGCGCGAATCGCAGAATGGACTCAACTCCTCATCGCATCGATGCGGAGCGGATGTCCGGCCTGATCTGCGGACGCAAACATGCCATCTTGTGAGGTGAACATCATGAACAACCTGATTCGTGCAGTCCTGCTGTCATGTGCGCTGAGCGCACCGATCGCCGCATTTGCGCAAACCGCCGACCATGCGGTTACGCGTGCCGATGTGCGCGCCGATCTCGTCCGGGTCGAGAAGGCGGGCTATCGTCCGGCCGGCAGCGATCCGTACTATCCCGACGACATCCAGGCCGCGGAAGCGAAGGTCGCCGCGCAGCAATCGCAATCGGCCGCCGCACGGCCCGGCATCGCAGCCAACGCCGCCACGCCGTCGTTTGCATCGCTCGCGTCGCTCGACACGCAGCAGCTGTACGAGCATCACTGAGCGCGGTTCGCGACCGCCGCCCGCGGCCGGACGGCGGCTCGCCCAACGGCGTACATGCCGCAGCCAGTCAGCCTTGATCCGCGTCGAACTCACGACCGGAATGCGAATTTGAACCGGTCCCCGTTCGCATCCGCGCATCGGAAGGGGCGGCGCCGGATGAACCAGCCAGTTAATTTGGTGCGCCGGCGCGCGCTGCGAGGGCAACCGCTAACGCCGGCCCCGGCGCACGCACCGAAATGGGGAATGCGGTTCCCGGGAGTTTTCGTCCGGGCGCCGTGCCGCACGCGTTTCACCGCAATGGCCCGGTTCTTGCTGGAGTGATCCCGGCCGCGCAATCGTTGCGCGCTGCCCGAAGACGACACCCAGACAAGGAAGATTCACCGTGAGCCCGACGACCCGACCGTTCCTCCGACGCAGCTGGCTGGCTGCGTTGCTCGCTGCACCCGTGATGGCGCTGCTTGCCGCCGCGCCGGCCCATGCCGACGCGCTCGACACCATCGCGAAAAGCGGCACGCTGCGCGTCGCGGTGCCCGAGGACTATCCGCCTTTCGGCTCGGTCGGCACGGACATGCAGCCGCAAGGCTACGACATCGACATGGCCGGAGTGCTCGCCAAGGCGCTCGGCGTCAAGCTGAAGCTGGTGCCCGTGAACAGCGCGAACCGGATTCCGTACCTGACGACCAACAAGGTCGACATGGTGATCTCGTCGCTCGGCAAGACGCCGGAGCGCGAGAAAGTCATCGATTTCTCGACCGCGTACGCACCGTATTTCCAGGGCGTGTTCGGGCCGTCCGACGTGAAGGTGAGCACGCCCGCCGATCTGACCGGCAAGACGGTCGGCGCGACGCGCGGCGCGCTCGAGGAGATCGCGCTGTCGCAACTCGCGCCGAATGCGACGATCAAGCGCTTCGAGGACAACAACGCGACGATCCAGGCGTTCCTGTCGGGACAAGTGCAATTGATCGCGGCCGGCAACATCGTTGCGGCGGCGATTCTTGCGAAGAATCCGCCGCGCCGCCCCGAGGTCAAGTTCGTGATCAAGAATTCGCCGTGCTTCGTCGGCGTCAACAAGAACGAACCGCGCCTGCTCGCGAAGATCGACGATGCGATCGCCCATGCGAAGCAGGACGGCACGCTCGGCGAAATGTCGCGAAAGTGGCTCGGCCAGCCGTTGCCGGCCGGGCTGTGACGTATCGCGGCGCTGCCTGACACGTCGCCGCGGCCCGCATGCCGGGCGCGGCGCGTGTCGTTGTCCGACTCTGAATTTATCCGCTTCCCATGAGCTACCAGCTTCAATTCGGCGAACTTGCCGATTACGCCGGCGTGTTCGCGAGCGGCGCGGCGATCACGCTCGCGCTGACCGCGGTCGCGACCGTGCTCGGCGTGGCGCTCGGCGTGCTCGGTGCGGCCGCGTACAGCGCCGACGCGCGCGCGGCCGTGCGCGTGCGCCCGCTGATCGGCGCATACGTCGAGGCGATTCGCAACACGCCGTTCGTCGTCCAGCTGTTTTTCATCTTCTTCGGCTTGCCGGCGCTCGGCGTGCACATCGGCGAATACACGGCCGCGATCCTCGCGATGACGCTCAATCTCGGCGCGTACTCGGTCGAGATCGTGCGCGCGGGCGTGGCCGCCGTGCCGAAGGGGCATCTGGAAGCGGCGTCCGCGCTGGCGATGTCCCGCGCGCAGATGCTGCGTCACGTCGTGCTGCCGCAGGCGCTCGCGAAGGTGTTTCCCGCGCTGTCGAGCCAGATCGTGATCACGATGCTCGGTTCGGCGGTCGTGTCGCAGATCTCGGTGGCCGACCTGACCTATGCGGCCGGCTACATCCAGTCGCGCAACTTCCGCGCGTTCGAAACGTATTTCGTGATCACGCTCGCGTATCTGGCGATGGCGCTGCTGCTGCGCGCCACGCTCGGCGCGATGGGGCGCCGCCTGTTTTCCCGCCGTGTGCGAGGTGCGCGATGACCGATTTCACGTTCGCTCAGATTCTGTCGAACCTGCTGCTGGCCGCGCGCTGGACGATCGTGCTGTCGCTCGTGTCGTTCGTGACGGGCGGCCTTGTCGGGCTCGGGCTGCTCGTGATGCGCGTATCGAGCTCGAAGGTGCTGCGCGGCGCCGCGAAGCTCTATATCGAAGTGTTCCAGGGCACGCCTTTGCTGATGCAGCTGTTCATCGTGTTCTTCGGCCTGCCGCTCGTCGGGCTCGACGTTTCGCCGTGGGTCGCGGCCACTGCCGGGCTCACGTTCTTCACCAGCGCGTATCTTGCCGAGATCTGGCGCGGCTGCGTCGACGCGGTGCCGAAAGGGCAATGGGAAGCGTCGGCGAGCCTCGCGATGAGTTATGTCGAGCAGCTGCGGCACGTGATCCTGCCGCAGGCCGCGCGCATCGCGATCGCGCCGACCGTCGGCTTCGGCGTGCAGGCCGTGAAGGATACGGCGCTGGTGTCGATCATCGGTTTCACCGAGCTGACGAAGGCCGGCATCGCGATCTCGAACGCGACGTTCCGGCCGTTCGTCGTGTACGGCCTTGTCGCGCTGATCTATTTCGCGCTCTGTTATCCGCTTACCCGTTATGCGCGCACGTTGCAAAGGAGATGGCATGCCGCTCGTTGAAACCCGTGGTCTCGAAAAGAACTTCGGCACCCATCACGTGCTCAAGGGCATCGATTTCTCCGTCGAGCGCGGGCAGGTCGTGTCGATCATCGGCCGCAGCGGATCGGGCAAGAGCACGCTGCTGCGTACGCTCAACGGGCTCGAGAGCATCGACGCGGGCACGATCTCGATCGACGGCGAACGCGTCGATGCGCGGCACGCGGACTTGCGTGCGCTGCGGCTGAAGGTCGGCATGGTGTTCCAGCAATACAACCTGTTTCCGCATCTGAGCGCCGGACAGAACGTAATGCTCGCGCAGTCGGTGGTGAAGAAGGCACACCGTCAGCAGGCGCGCGCGATCGCGGAGCTGATGCTCGAGCGCGTCGGCCTCGGCGACAAGTTCGACGCGCTGCCGGAACAGCTGTCGGGCGGTCAGCAGCAGCGCGTCGCAATCGCGCGCGCACTCGCGATGAAACCGAGCGTGCTGCTGTGCGATGAAATCACGTCCGCGCTCGATCCCGAGCTCGTCGGCGAGGTGCTGGGCGTCGTCGAGCAACTTGCGCGCGAGGACATGACGCTGATCATGGTCACCCACGAGATGAACTTCGCGCGTGCGGTGAGCGACCGGATCGTGTTCATGCATCAGGGGCGCGTGTGGGAGAGCGGAACGGCCGACGAGATCTTCGAGCGGCCGCAGACGGTCGAGCTGACGCGGTTTCTGGGCAGCATACGCAATACGGAAGCCGTGGCGCGCTGAGCGATCCTGGCGCCGGGCCTGCGCGCGGCGCCGCGTTCGGCGCAACGGGGCGCGATGCGCGCACGATCAGATGACAAGACCGTAATCGGAGCCTCACCTTCGGGAAAGCGTGCGAATCGCAGAATGGACGCAACTCTTCATCGCATCGATGCGGAGCGGATGTCCGGCCTGATCTGCGGACGCGAACATGCCATCTTGAGAGGTGAACGTCATGAACAAGCTGATTCGTGCAGCATTGCTGTCCTGTGCGCTGAGCGCGCCGATCGTCGCATTTGCGCAAACCGCCGACCATGCGCTCACGCGCGCCGACGTGATCGCCGATCTGGTTCAGGCGCAGCGCGACGGCACCGTGCCGACGTCGAACTGGGATTATCCGCCGAGCGCGCAGACGGTCGCTCGCAATCGTGCGCTGTACGCGATCGCACATGGCGAGCGGGATACGGCGATGGCAGCGACGTCGGCTGCCGTGTCGACTGCGAGCGCGCAATGAACGCGGTCCGTGTATCGACACGCGTGACGGCGCTGGCGATCGTCGCGTGGCTGGCGGCAGTCGCGGCTCCGGCCCCCGCTTTTGCGCGCGGCCAGCCGCTGCTGCCCGATGACGACGGCGGGCGAGCCAGCGTGCTGCGCGCGCTCGATCCCGGCTTCGACGCGGATCGCCCCGTGGTCGCCGCCCGACCGACGCTCGCTCATGCGGTGCCCATCAGCCGCGCGCCGAGCGCGATCCCGCGCGCGGACAACAGCGCGCCGGCCGCCCGCTGACGGGCTTCCCAGCTCGCCAGCGCAGCGTCGAATGCAGTGCCGCGTGCGACGTCGCGCAATGCCTCGGCGAGGCCGACCGCGTTGTCGGCCGCCTTCGCGACGCCCGCCGCAGTGTGCGGACGCACGATGCACGCGGCGTCGCCGAGCAGCACTGCGCGGCCGAACGCCATGCGTGCGGCCGCCAGGTCGAGGATCGCCTGCGCGAACGGTGCGGTTGTCGCGTCGACGAGCGCGGCGAGCGTCGGCGCGAGCATTCGGTCGCCGGCATCCACGAGTTCCGCACGGTTGTCGTCGCGCATCGCGCCGGGCGGCAGCGAGCCTTCGCGCTGCGTGCCGTCGCGCGCAACGAACAGCGACGGTAGCCGGTCGGCAGCGAGCCGCCGATACCACACCCAGTTCACGCGCCGCTTGCCCGGTTCGACCGTACCGTTTACGCCGGGCACCAGATAGGTCAGAAACAGATGACGATCGCCTTGCTGGAACGTGAACCGGTCGCGCAGCAGATACAGCACCTGTTCGGGCAGCGCCTGTTCGTCGACGAGCCCGCGCCATGCGACATAGCCCGCATACGTCGGCCGCGCGTCCGGCAGCAATTGCGCGCGCACGGTTGAACGTCCGCCGTCCGCGCCGATCAACAGGTCGGCCGTCTCGGTCCGGCCGCTCGCGAAGTGCGCGACGACGTGCTCGCCGTCCTGTTCGAGCCGCTCGAATGCGTCGCCCGCGTGTACGATTCCGGCAGGCAGCGCGCGCTTGAGCGCTGTGTAGACCACGTTCCATCCTGTCTGCGTTTGCGGCATCGCGATGCGTTGCACGATCCGATCCTGCGCATCGACGTAGATGCGGTCGACCGAATCCACGCCGGCTTCGCGCGGCAGCGGTACGCCGCCGAACGCGAACGCGCGCTCGATCGGAGGCTGCAGCACGATGCCGCCGCCGCGGCTGTCGAGTTCGTGCGGCGATTGCTCGAATACGCTGACGCGCCAGCCGGCCGCGCGCAGCGCGGTCGCCGCGAACAGCCCGCCGACCGAGCCGCCGACGATGACGGCCTGGCGGCCCGATTCGCGTTCCATCAGTTGTTCCCCCGCTGAGGCGGAATCCGGCGGCGCCGCGCGAAACCGGTCTCGCGACGGCCGTGCGTCAGCACGACGCCGGCACGTTCGCCGGCATCGCGGACGTGCCGGCAGATGCCGTTCGCCGTAACGGTGTGGTGGTTGAGGGCGCGCGTGTCGGTCGTCATGAGCGAATCCCGGTTCGGTGCGGACGGTGCGCCGTGACGCGACAGCCCGATGATTCGCCCAGCATAGGGCAAGCAACGCACGCCGCGGTTGAATCGTTCTGAAGCAGCATGAGCGCTCCCGCGCCGCGGGTCACCCGCGGCGGCGCTTCGCGGGGGCGTCGGCCGCGACGCGCTGCAGCGCGGCCGGCGTGCCGTTCAGGAACGCATCGATCTGCCGTTCGATTTCGGCGTCGAGATCGTCGGGCACCGGCAGCCCGTACACCCACTTGCGCACGCCGAGATAGAAGATGCTCGCGTGCAGGCTCCACACGAGTTCGATTTCCGCGTTGCGCTGCGTTTCAGACGAGGGCGTCGCGATGTCGTATTCGTGCCGGAGTTCACGCAGCACCGGCAGGAATACGCGTTCGCGCAGCCGTGACAGATAGCGCGTGTTGAAGCCTTCGCGGCTCAGGCCCGCGAAGATGAACGTGCGGATCCATTCTCGCCGCAGGATCGTCTGCGCATACGACCGGTAGAACGCGACGAGCCGCTGCTGCAGCGGCACCGAGCGGTCGGCAATCAGTTTTTCCCAGTCGGGATTCCACGTGTAGACCTCGTCGTATACGCGGTCGATCAGCGCCTCCTTGCTTGGAAAATACCGATAGAGCAGCGGCTGAGTGACGCCGATCTGCCGCGCGAGCTCGCGCGTGCTCCCGGAAAATCCGTGGGTCGCGAAGTGCTCGACCGCCTTTTCGACAATCTGGCGCTCGCGCGCTTCCGGCGTAAGGCGGCGGCCCGGCGTACCGGCCGGCTCGCCGGCGGTCGTCCCGCGCGTGCGGGGCGTTTTGCGCTTGGTTTCGGTCATGCATCGGCTCCTGAATGCCGTCCATTCTGCACTTATCGATCGAAAAATAGCAACGTGCATCAGCGCGGGGCCGGACGCGCCGGCGCGTGCCGCGCCGCATCCGCGTTCAGAAAAATTCAGCTCGCCGCCATGACTTTCAGGCCGGCATTCCCTAGTCTTGCCCCAAACCGCCGCATGAGGCCGAAGCCCTTCGGCCGGCCCGGCCCGCGGTGCAACCGGAACGAACCATGCCTTACCTGATTTCGCCGCGAGCCGACACCGCAGTCGGTCTCCTGCCTCCACTCGTGCGCGTGCCATCGCCCGCGCCGTCGCTGACCGCGCTCGCGCGCCTGCTCGGCATCGTCGTCGGCGGGCGTGCGATCCCGCTCGCACGGGCGCAGCTGAGCCGGCTCGCCGCGCAGGTCCGCGATGCGGACGCAGTCGACAAAACCGTGGAGGCAATGACATGCAGCCCGCGCAAGTAACGGCAGCGGGCGCCGCGGCCCCCGATCACCTGCGCGGCGAGGATGTGTTCCTCGCATCGATCGCCGGCTATGTCGACACGCTCGGCTTCGTCGCGCTGTTCGGGCTCTTCACCGCACATGTCACCGGCAACTTCATCCTGATCGGCTCCGGCCTCGCGGGCGTCGGTCAGGGTCTCATGATCAAGTGGCTCGCGTTTCCGGCATTCATCGCGGGAATCGTCGCCGCCCGGATCCTCGATCACAGGATGCGCGTGCGCGGACATGGCCCGCGCGCTCGCTCGCTGTACGCGCTGCAGACGATCCTGCTCGCCGGATTCATGCTCGCGGGCATCGCGGCGTCGCCGATCGGCAGCGCCGATGCGCCCGCGACGATCGTCTGCGGGCTGCTCGGGGCGGCGGCAATGGGCGTGCAGAACGCGCACGGCCGGCTGACCGCGCGCGCCGTCGTCGCGAACACCGTGATGACCGGCAACGTCACGCAGGCGGTCATCGATGCGTTCGACTGGCTCGTGCCGATCGCCGCGCCGGCCGAGCGGGAGGCCGCCCGCGCGCGGCTGCGTCGCATGCTGCCGCCGATTGCCGGCTTCGCGCTCGGCGCGGGCGCCGGGGCGAGCGCGTATTTGTACGCCGCGTTCTGGGCGCTCGCGCTGCCGGTCGCGATGCTCGCTTTCCTTACCTGGCGCTCGGGACGCACCGGCGAGGCGCCCACGTCGCGCTGAACGCCGATAACGCACGCGGCGTCGGCTGCGTGCGCCACACACGGGTGCGGCGAGGCCGCCCCGTTCCTTCATTCGTTCAACGCCGGCTTCACGCATGGCTTGATTTGGGTCGGCATGCGGGATTGCCCGCTGCTTCTTCAACCCGATGAGGGCTTCCTTGCCGATGGAGATGGCGGTCGGCGCGCGGCGCTTCGTGTCCGCGCGCGACGGCCCGAGCGTGCGGCTGGCATGCGATGCCCTGTGGGCCGATAACTAAATCGGCAATCGACGCCGCGCGCCCCGAACACGCACGCATCGTTCAGCGCGCATTCCAGCTGCCGCCGCGCACTTCGGTGGAGAGTCGTGGTAGCGCGGCCATTTCAAGATCGTACAGCGCGCGGACGTATGGCTACATCATGTCGAACGGCAGTATCTCCGCGATGCAGACGCGGACCCCGGTTTCCCGATCTCGCTGCGCGCCTGCGCGCGCTGTGCCTTCCGTCAAGCTGTTCGCCAGCCTGAAGAAGACGGCGATCGTTCTCGGCGATGACGCTGTCCGCGCGCGCGAGCTTTGCTCTGCTACGGCAAGAGCATCCCGCAGCGTCGGACCGTTGAGCGCCGCCGAATCCCGTTCACAGCGGTTCAGCGTCCGACGCGCCGCGACGCGCACGCATGCGCGCCGACGGTCGCCGCCGCATTCGCTCGACGCGTGCCTGTCACGTCGGCGTCGATTCGCCGCGCTTCGCGGAAGCGTCGGCGTGCGCACCGGGCAGCGCGCCGAACATGTGCTGGCTGCATTTCGCGTCGCGCCATGCGGTGCCCAGCCGGATTCCGTCGAACATCCGCCGCACCACCGGAAGAATCTGTTCGCCGGCCAGAATGCCGAGCAGGCCGACCAGGGCGACGGCCGGCGGCGCCGGCGATTGCACGCCGATCAGCGCATATACGACGCCGGCGAGGATGCCGGCGAAAAGCGAAGCAGTGTACGGTTTCATGGGTTTTAAATGGAATGACGACCGTTAAAAATATGAATAAATACCGGTCTGGCGTGGATATGAAAGTCTCGGACCAGCCTAGCAGGTCTGCGCGTCCGGCGTTAGCTTATTCAATGGAATTCAGATCTTTTCAGCTTGAATTTCGACGGCGTTGAAAATCAGAACAATTAATTGGTGTGGTCGCGAATTAGCGTATTGAATGATGCGGGCCGGCTGCCGACTCTTCCGACACAGCGCATCAAGCGCCGGGGGGATGCGTCGGTCAGGCGAGCCTCATTTTTCTCCGCGTCAAAGGACATCACCACCATGAGCAATCCGAAGCTTGAAGTACTTACCCCGCAGAACAGCCAGCTGATCTTCATCGACCAGCAGCCGCAAATGGCGTTCGGCGTGCAGTCGATCGATCGTCAGACGCTGAAGAACAACGTCGTCGGGCTCGCCAAGGCCGCGAAGGTCTTCAACATCCCGACCACGATCACGACGGTCGAAAGCGACAGCTTCTCGGGCCATACCTATCCGGAACTGCTCGACGTGTTCCCGAACCAGAAGACGCTCGAACGCACGTCGATGAACTCGTGGGACGACCAGAAGGTGCGCGACGCGCTGGCCGCGAACGGCCGCAAGAAGGTCGTCGTGTCGGGCCTGTGGACCGAAGTCTGCAATACGACGTTCGCGCTGTGCGCGATGCTCGAAGGCGACTACGAAATCTACATGGTCGCCGACGCGTCGGGCGGCACGTCGCAGGCCGCGCATGACATCGCGATGCAGCGCATGGTGCAGGCCGGCGTGGTGCCGGTTACGTGGCAGCAGGTTCTGCTCGAATGGCAGCGCGACTGGGCTCGCCGCGAGACGTACGACGCCGTGATGGCGATCGCCAAGGAGCATTCGGGCGCGTACGGGATGGGCGTCGACTACGCATACACGATGGTCCACAAGGCGGCGCCGCGCACGGCGACGCCGCACGAGTCGATTCCGCCGGTTCCGGCGAAGTAAGCGCAGACGGCCAGCAACCGTCGATGCCGGTGCGGCGGGTTCGATACGGACCCGCCGCGTTTGGCGCCATTGCCGCGGGCGGCGGACTTGACCGAGACGCGAATGCCGCCCGCGGCGCGCCGACCGGAACACTGCCCTGAGCATTTGAAATTGTCCGGGAGATTTATTGCATGGAACCGTATCTGGTTTCCCTTGGTGCGGGCGTGCTGATCGGTGTGATTTACAGCGCCATCAAGGTTCGCTCTCCCGCACCACCGTTGATTGCGCTGGTCGGGTTGCTCGGCATGCTGATTGGCGTGCAAGCCTTGCCAACCGTCAAACAACTCTTTGGCTTCTGATCGATAACAGGTAATGCATATGACCGCAACCGTGACCCAACCGGATCTGATCCTGCATAACGGACGATTCACGACGCTCGACCGCGCGAACCCCGTCGCAACCGCGGTCGCGATTGCCGCCGGGCGCTTCGTCGCCGTCGGCAGCGAAGCGGAGGTGATGCCGCTCGCGGGCCGCACGACGAAGGTCGTCGATCTCGGCGGCCGCGGCGTGCTGCCCGGTCTGATCGACAACCACTGCCACGTGATTCGCGGCGGCCTGAACTACAACATGGAGCTGCGCTGGGACGGCGTGCCCTCGCTCGCCGTCGCGATGGAGATGCTGAAGCAGCAGGTCGCGATCACGCCGGCGCCGCAGTGGGTGCGCGTGGTCGGCGGCTTCACCGAGCATCAGTTCGTGGAGAAACGGCTGCCGACGATCGGCGAGCTCAATGCGGTTGCACCCGACACGCCGGTGTTCATCCTGCACCTGTACGATCGCGCGCTGCTGAATGCGGCCGCGCTGCGCGTGGTCGGCTATACGAAGGACACGCCCGAGCCGCCGGGCGGGACAATCCTTCGCGATGCCGCAGGCAACCCGACCGGCCTGCTGCTCGCGAATCCGAACGCGACGATCCTTTACGCGACGCTCGCGAAGGGGCCGAAGCTGCCGTTCGAGTATCAGTACAACTCGACGCGCCACTTCATGCGCGAGCTGAACCGGCTCGGCGTGACCGGCGTGATCGACGCGGGCGGCGGCTCGCAGAATTACCCCGACGATTACGAAGTGATCCGCAAGCTGCACGATGCGGGCGAGATGACGATCCGGATCGCATACAACCTGTTCACGCAGAAGCCGAACGCGGAGAAGGAAGACTTCGTGAACTGGACGAAGAGCGTCAAGTATCACGACGGCACCGATTACTTCCGCAATAACGGCGCGGGCGAGATGCTGGCGTTTTCGGCGGCCGACTTCGAAGACTTCCGCGTCGCGCGTCCGGATCTGCCCGAGCAGATGGAGGACGATCTGGAAGGCGTCGTGCGCGTGCTCGCGGAAAACCGCTGGCCGTGGCGCATGCACGCGACGTATGACGAAACCATCAGCCGCGCGCTCGACGTGTTCGAGAAGGTCAACGAGGACATCCCGCTTGAAGGGCTGAACTGGTTCTTCGATCACGCGGAAACGATCACCGAGAAGTCGATGGACCGGATCGCCGCGCTCGGCGGCGGCGTCGCGGTGCAGCACCGGATGGCCTACCAGGGCGAGTACTTCGTCGAGCGCTACGGCGCGCAGGCCGCGGAGGCGACGCCGCCGGTCGCGAAGATGCTCGGCAAGGGGCTGAAGGTATCGGCCGGCACCGACGCGACGCGCGTCGCGTCGTACAACCCGTGGGTGTCGCTTGCATGGCTGGTGACGGGGAAGACGGTCGGCGGGATGCGCATGTATCCGCAGCGCAACCTGCTGGATCGCGAAACCGCGCTGCGGATGTGGACCGAGTACGTCACGTGGTTTTCGAACGAGGAAGGCAAGAAAGGACGGATCGCGGTCGGGCAGCTTGCCGACCTGATGGTCCCGGATCGCGACTTCTTCACATGTGCGGAGGACGATATCGCCGGCACGACGGCGTTGCTGACGGTGGTCGGCGGGAAGATCGTGTGGGGTGCGGGGCCGTTCGAGCCGCACGACGCGCCGATTCCGCCCGCGATGCCGGACTGGTCGCCGGTGCGCGCATACGGCGGCTATGGCGGCTGGGGCGCGACGCAGCGTAACGGTGCACCGCTGCAACGCGCGGCGGCCGCCGCGATGTGCGGCTGCGCCAATGCATGCAACGTTCACCAGCATGCGCACGCGAGCGCTTGGGCAAGCGCGCTGCCGACGTCGGACGCGAAGGGCTTCTGGGGCGCGTTCGGCTGTTCGTGCTGGGCCGTCTGACATGACGGCGCGTACCGCCTACGGCAACCCGGCGTGGATTCGTGCGCTGCTGTCGCAGGCATGCGCGCTCCGGAACGACGCCATGGCCGGATGCCAGTCGGCAAACTGATCCGGCCGGCGTAACCCGAATGCGATATGCAGCCGCACCTGCCGAGCGGGAAGCCACGCACGCGCTTGCGGTGCTCGCGCTTCTCGCCTGCTGTACAGGCCGCCCGACCCCGTGGCCTGCATCCCGCTGAATCCGAATCCGCGCGCGGCGCCGAGCCGCGCGCGTCACCATCAAGGAGAAAATCAATGAGTTCACTGAACCTGCGCCACCTGCTGCGCATGACCGCCGCGTCGTCAGCCGTGCTCGCCGCACTGCTGGCCGGCGCGCCGGTGCTCGCCGACGAAACCCACCTCGACGACATCGCGGCGCCGGCTGCCGCGGCGCGTTTTCCCGCGGTCGCGGTCGGCCCGCAGTACGACACCACCCACGTGTGCGTCGCGCCGGAAGACTTCGATCGCTTCACCGACAGCTTCGTCGCGACGTTCGGCGGCAAGAAGTCGAAGCAGGGCGTGTTCCAGGTCACGCCGACGCCGAGCCAGACGATGTCGCAACTCGTGCTGACGCCGGTCGGCACGATCTCGGTGTTCGGCTTCAAGACGCCGATTCCGTATCCGTTCTGCGCGGAGCGCACCGGCTATCTCGTCACCGACATGGACGTCGCGGTGAAGTCGGCGCGCGCGCACGGCGCCGACGTGGTCGTCGCGACGTTTCCCGATCCGATCGGCCGCGACGCGATCGTCCGCTGGCCGGGCGGCGTGAACATGCAGCTGTACTGGCACACGCAGGCGCCGAACTACGACCCGCTGCAGACGGTGCCGGAGAACCGCGTGTACGTGTCGCCGGAAACCGCGGGCAAGCTCGCGCGCAACTTCGCCGCGTTCTCGCACGGCAAGATCGTGTCCGACGTGCGTCATGCGCCGGGTATCGAGATCGGCCGGCCGAACGACACGTATCGCCGGATCCGGATCGAATCGGCCTTCGGCAAGATGACCGTGCTCGCGACGGACGGGCACCTGCCGTACCCGTTCGGCCGCGAGATGACCGGCTACGAAGTGGCCGACCTCGGCGCGACGCTGAAGCAGGCCGAAGCGGCCGGCGTAACCGTGCTCGTGCCGCCGTTCACGTCGGACGGCCGCGACGCGGCACTCGTGCAGTTCCCCGGCGGCTACGTCGCCGAGATTCACGCACGGTCGAAATGACGGTGCGCCGGCCGATGAAGCGATCGTTGCGCCGCGCGCTGTCGTGCGTGGTGCTCGCGGGCGGTGCGGCGTCGCACACGGGCACGGCCTCCGCCGCCGACGCGGGGGCGGTGCCGGCCGGCGAGGCGCCCGCCCCGGCTGCCGCCGCGGCGGCGTGCACCGCGAAACGTCCGACCGTGCTGTTCAACCGCTGGCAGGAGGACTGGTCGGCGCTCGCGAATCCATGCTTGCCGCGCAAGCCGTTCGACTCGCTCAAGTACGTGCCGCTCGGCGACGATCCGTCGACCTACCTGTCGCTCGGCGCGAACCTGCGCGAGCGCTTCGAGCTGAACAACGCGCCGCTGTTCGGCCTTGGCGCCGCGCATGACGACAACTACGTGATCCAGCGCGCGAACGTGCATGCGGACCTGCGCTATCGCGGCCGTCTTCAGGCGTTCGTGCAGTTCGTCGATGCGAGGCCGTTCGGCAAGGATACGGTCGGTGCGGTCGACAAGGATCAGCTCGACCTCGAGCAGGCGTTCGTCGCGTATGTCGATCAGCTGGGGCCCGGCACCTTCAAGACGCGGATCGGCCGCCAGGAAATGGCGTTCGACTTGCAGCGTTTCGTGTCGGTGCGCGACGGTCCGAACGTGCGGCAGGCCTTCGACGCGCTGTGGGCCGATTACGAAATCGGCAAATGGCGCTTGATCGGCTACGTGACGCGCCCGGTGCAGTATCGCGACGCCGCCGCGTTCGACGACGCGTCGAACCGGCATCTGCGCTTCGATGGCGTGCGCGTGGAGCGCAACGGCACGGGACCCGGCGATCTGTCCGCGTACTGGTCGCGCTACACGCGCGACAACGCGCGCTATCCGGATGCATCGGGCGCCGAGCGGCGCGACGTGTTCGACATGCGTTACGCGGGCAAGGCCGACGGGCTCGACTGGGACGTCGAGGCGATGGTGCAGACGGGCCGCGTCGGTCAGGACACGATCGGCGCATGGGCGTTCGGCGCGCTCGGCGGCTATACGTTCGCGAAAACGCCCGGCACGCCGCGCATCGGCATTCAGGTCGACGGCGCGTCGGGCGACGCGCATCCGGGCGACCGGCGCGTCGGCACGTTCAATCCGATGTTTCCGAACGGCTATTACTTCACGCTCGCCGGTTATACCGGCTACAGCAACCTGATCCACGTGAAGCCGTCGCTGACGTTCAAGCCGGCCAGCTCGGTGACGGTGCTCACTGCGGTCGGCTTCCAGTGGCGTCAGACGACGGCCGACGCGATCTACGGGCAGGGGATGTCGGCGGTGCCCGGCACGGCCGGCAAGGGTAGCGCGTGGACCGGCATGTACGCGCAGGCGCGCGTGGACTGGCTCGTGGACGCGAACGTCGCGCTCGCGATCGAAGCCGTGCACTTCCAGCTCGGCTCGTCGATCCGTGCGCTCGGCGCGCGCAATGCCGACTACGTCGGGATGGAAGCGAAGTTCGGCTGGTGACGGGCGGCGGGCGCACCGCCCGTCACGGCTGCGCGCGCGCGAGCGATTCGACGAAGTCGACGAACGCGGTCACGCGCTTCGAGCCGCGCTGGTTCGGCAGATACAGCGCGGTGATCACCGCGCGCGCGGAGCCGGGCGTCACGTCGTACTGCTCGAACAGCCGCTGCAGGCGGCCGGCTTCGATGTCCGCGCCGACCAGCCAGTCGGGCAGCAGCGCGATGCCGGCGCCATCGAGCGCGGCCGCACGCAGCACCTCGCTGTGATTCGATTTCAGGCGCCCGGCGACGATCACCTGCATCGAGCGTTGCGTGTCGGCGAACGTCCACGCCTGCTGCTCGATCCCGAAGTGAAAGCGCAGGCACGCGTGATCGATCAGCTCGCCCGGCGTCGCGGGCGTGCCGTGCGTGTCGAGGTAGGCGCGGCTCGCGACCACGTAGCGGCGGAAGGTGCCGAGCGGCCGTGCGATGACGTCGGCCGTCGGCGCGGCGTCGCCGAGCCGGATTGCAACGTCGATCCGCGCGGTCACGAGATCGACGCGCTCGTCGGTCAGCTGCAGGTCGACGTCGAGCTTCGGATGGCGTGCGACGAACGCGGCGATGTGCGGCGCGATGCGGCGCAGGCCGTACGCGACCGGCACCGACACGCGCAGCGGTCCGGACGGCTCGTCGCCCCGATCGGCGACGAGCGCGTCGGCGTCGGCCAGTTCCTCGAGCACGCGTTTCGCACGCGCATAGTAGACGGCGCCGGCATCGGACAGCGTCACCTGTCGCGTCGTGCGGTTCAGCAGCACGGTGCCGAGCGATGCCTCGAGCGAATCCACCGCGCGCACCACCGACGACGCAGCGAGATCCAGACGCCGCCCGGCGCTGGAAAAGCCGCCGGCTTCCGCCACTTCGACGAATGCGCGCAGCGCGGAGAATTTGTCCATCGAGTCGCCCTTGTGCGTGTCGCAACGTCGCGTTGCATTCCGCTCGCATTCTAGCGGCGGGCGGCGCGTTCGCGACGCTTGCACGCCGCGTCTTCAGCACGATTCAGACGAACGGTTCAGATTGCGACCGCGTGTCATGCGACGCCGGCCGTCGTGCCGCGCGACGCAATGGGGATGACGGCACGGCGGCGCGCGCCGTGCCGAGGGTCAGCGCGAGCGTGCGCGCCGCCACGCGCCGGGAGGATGGCCGACGATCCGCGCGAACACGCGGTTCAGATGGCTTTGGTCGGCGAAACCGCATGCGACCGCGATGTCGGCGAGCGTCATGTCGGAGGTCTCGATCAGCTCGCGTGCGCGCATCACGCGCTGCTCGAGCAGCCACTGGTGCGGCGTGCTGCCGGTAGTGCGCGAGAACGCGCGGATGAAGTAGCCGCGCGACAGCTCGCATTCGTTCGCCACTTCCTCGATCGACACGCCGAGGTCCGCCTTTTCCATCAGCAGTTCCTTCGCGCGCGCCATTTTCGCCGGCGACAGCACGCCCTTGCGGTCGAGCTCGGTCGTGCGCGCGTTGCCGTAGCGGCGCACGAGGTGCGTGCCGATCGCGAGCCCGACCTGCTCGATGAACAGCGCGTTCAGCGGCCCCGGTGTGTCGAGGCTGTTCGCGACCGCGTGCGCGAGATGGCCGAGCACCGGATCGCGCGTGTCGGGCCGGCACGTGAGGCCGCCGACCGAATTGCCGCCGTGCTCGGGGCCCACGCGTTCCAGATACGCGTGCGGCAGCTCGACCAGCACGAAGTCGAAGCTGCCGTAGAGGTCGGCGCGGAACTGACGCGAAAAATCGCGAATGTAGATCGAGTGAGGCTGGAAGCGGCGCTCGCTCGCGCCTGAGCGCCCATACAGCGTGCGGCGGTGACCGCCGTTCAGCGACACGCCGACGAGGAAGCCGCGGTCGCACGCGGGCATGTCGATATGCTCGACATGCGCGTCGCGCATGCACTTGCGGTGGAGTTTCAGGCCGCCGGACGCCGTCTCGACATCCTTCGACAGGAGGCTCGACACGCAGCCGAGCGTGTCTTTCGGCAACGGCGCGGGCGGTTTCGCAGTCGCTGCGATGATGGAGTCTGACATGGAAATTTCCCGGCGAGGGACTCGGAGCGCGACAGGACGAGTCCAGTTTAAATCGGTGCGCGTACGTTCAAAATCAATTTGCATAAACGTCAGCTTTCTTTCCTGACGAAATGCTTTCAATGCCGGCGCGCAAGGGGGCGTGCATACCGCCCCGCAGGCTTGCGCAGCCTGTACGCGGGCCGCACGGCGAAGTATAGCGCCCCTATTCTTGCGCGCGGGTGAACGGAACGATCCCGTGCACGGGGCCAAGCGCGGTGCAGTGCATTTTCCTCCAAGATTTTCGCGGAGCGCGCGTCTACACTCGAGCCAAATTTGGACATTATTCCGTTCGGCGCCGCAGCGCGCCGGGCTTGAACTTTCCCGCCTGCCGAACTGCCGCGTCCGGCGGGCGCCCATCCCGAGGTACCCGGAGGCGGCCATGATCCAGATCGGAACTTTGTCGGTGGATTTCGAACAGCGCGACATTCGTCGTCATGGCGCGTCGTTGCGCATCGGCGCACGCGCGCTCGATATTCTCGAAGTCCTGCACCGCGCGAGCGGTTCGGTCGTGTCGAAAGACGACATCATGGACGCAGTCTGGCCTGGCCTGATCGTCGAGGAAAACCGCCTGCAGGTGCACGTCGCGACGCTGCGCAAGGCGCTCGGCGCGAGCCGCGATCTGATCAAGACGGTGCCGGGCCGCGGCTATCTGCTGGTTGCGAGCGCGTCGTCGATGCCCGTGCCTGCGCCCGTGGCCGAAACCACGGCCGCCGCGCAGGTGTCGGACGAGACCGGGGTGCCGCCCGCGCCGGCGCCGGCGCCGCTCGTCGGCCGCAACGCCGAAATCGCCCAGATCGTCGACATGCTGGCACGCACGCCGGTCGTGACGCTGGTCGGCGCCGGCGGTATCGGCAAGACGAGCCTCGCCGTGCACGTCGCCCACGACGTGCGCCGCCGGTCGTGCGAACGCGTGCTGTTCGTCGAACTGGCCCGCGCATCGACACGCGACGACGTGCTGGCGGCGATTGCCGCCGAACTCGGTCTCGACACGCAGTGCGTGCCCGACATCGAGCACATCGGCGCGGCATTCGCGACGTCGCGCTGCCTGCTCGTGCTCGACAACGCCGAGCACATCGTCGATCTCGTCGCGACCCTGGTCGAAGCGCTCACGTCGTGCGCCGCGCCGCTGCGCGTGCTGGTGACGAGCCGCGAGCCGCTGCACATTTCGGTCGAAGCGGTGCTGCGCATGAGTCCGCTCGCGGTGCCGGACGGCGATGCGTCCGCCGATGAAATCGTCCGCTGTTCCGCCGTCGAGCTGTTCCTGGAACGCGTGCGCGCGGCCGCACCGGCTTGTCTGGTCGACGACGACGGCGTGCGGCTCGTCGCGGACATCTGCCGGCGCCTGGACGGGCTGCCGCTCGCGATCGAGCTCGCGGCCGCGCGCGTGGCGACGCTCGGGCTCGCGATCGTCGCGTCGCGCCTCGACGACCGGCTCAACCTGCTGACGGGCGGCCTGCGCTCGGCGCTGCCGCGCCACCAGACGCTACGCGCGACGTTCGACTGGAGCTACGTGCTGCTCGATCCGGCCGCCCGCGCGCTGTTCCGGCGGATGGGGTGCTTCATCGGCCCGTTCACGTTCGATGCGGCCCGCGCGGTCGCGACCGAGCCCGACACGTCGCCGGCCGACATGATCGCCGTGCTCGGCGAACTGGTCGCAAAGTCGCTGGTGACCGTCGAATTCCACGGCGCGTATGCGCGTTACCGGCTGACCGAATCGACGCGTGCTTACGCGCTGGAAAAGCTGCACAACGAGGGGGAATTCGAGCACATCGCCGCGCGCCACGCGCAGTACGAGCGCGAACAGGCGCAGGCACGCGGCGCTGCGGTTGCGGTGTCGAACGCGGCTGAGGCGGCAGATGTGGAGCGGGTCGATATGCCGGCAGACGATATGCGGCTGGTCGATGCTCAAGCGGCAGATGCACACGTGGCCGATGCGCAACCGGTAGATGCGCAACCGGTAGATGCGCAACCGGTAGCTGCACAACCGGTAGATGCGGAACCGGTAGATGCGCAACCCCTAGATATGCAACCGGCAGACGTACGACCGGCAGATGCTCAACCGACCGAGGCTTGCCCCGACGTTCTTCAGCCGCTCGAATCACCCGCCCAAACTGCAACCGAACCCGCGGCCGCCGCCGCGCCCGCCGGCGTGCCCGACTCCGACCTGCTCGAGCGCGCGCTGCTGGAGCCGGCGCGGATGCGCGAATGCACGACGCGGGCGCGCCAGCTGCTCGACCGGCTCGACACGGGCACGGCCGATCCGGTCGAAGCCGCGCGCGAGATGCGGCTGCGGGCGGCCTGTGCATCGGCGCTGCTGCATACCGACGGCGACGCGCTCGCCGCCGCCGCGATGTGGGACCGCACGCGCGGCCTTGCCGCGCACATCGGCGACGAAGCATTCGACGCGCGTGCGCTGGTCGGGTTGTGGAACACGATGCTGACGTTGTCCGACATCCACGAATCGCTGCGCTACGCGACCCGCTTCGAGCGTGCGGCCGAGCGGCGCGGCGACCGATCGCAGCGACTGCTCGCGAACGCGATGGTCGCGACGTCGCTGCATTACTTCGGCGAACATGCGCAGGCGCGCGAGCGGCTGGAGGCGGCGACGGCCGAACTCGCGGATGCAGGCGAGCCGCCGTGCGCGCAGGCCGCGCTCGGCGTCGACATGACGACGCTCGCGCGCACGATGCTCACGCGGCTCGTCTGGATGCAGGGCGACCCGGACGAAGCGATGCGCATCGCCGCGCACGCAGTCGACAGCGCGCGCCGCGGCCCGTCGGCGCTCGCGCTGTGCGTCGTGCTCGGCGCGGCCGCCGTGCCGATCGCACTGCGCTACGGCGACCACGACATCACGTCCGACTACCTCGCGACGCTGCGCGAGACCGCCGACGCGCACGGTTTCGACATCTGGCGCAGTCACGCCGAATGCCTGACCGGCCAGTTCGACATCCAGGCCGGTCATCCCGGCGCGGGCCTCGCGCGGCTCGAGCCCGCGTTGCGGCGGGTCGAGGCGAGCGGATTCCGGCGGCTGCTCGCGCCGCTGAACGTCGCGTACGCGGAAGGGCTCGTGCGCACCGGCCGCGCGGCTGAGGCGCGCGCGCGGCTCGACGGGACGCTCGCACGCTGCCGTGCGCACGGCGAGCATCTGTTCGTCCCCGAGCTGTTGCGCGTAAGAGGGATCGCGATGCTCGAACAGGCGCGTACCGCCACCGCCGATTTCGCGGTCGCGTACGAGGCCGACGGCCATCGTCATCTGCAGATGGCGATCCAGACCGCAAACGCGCAGGGTGCGGCGATGTGGGCGCTCCGCAGCGCGCTGGACCTTGCCGATCATCTGATCGAGCGCGGGCGCACCGCGCACGCCTCGACGCTGGTGGCCGGCGTCGCGCGATACTTCGATCCGGATTCGCGCGCGCACGATGTGCGCCGCCTGCTGCGCGTGCAGAATTTCGTCCGTCCGGACGCGCCCGCCGCGCCGCACCGGACGCTCGCGCGCCACGACACCGCCGACGCGGCGCAGCAGGCGGCATAACGATGCGCGAATACGGTGCGGCAGCGCGGCTGCGCAATCGCGGCATGCGCTTGGATGCGGACCTGACGCCCACGTTCGCACGTGTGCCGATGCGGCGCACGGGCCGCGCGACGCCGCGCGCATCCATGCACGGGAGGACCGGCGGTGCTTAGCGCGACGCAACCCGCGCGCTCGGCGGACCTCGTCGTCTTCAACGGCAAGATCGCAACTCAGGACGACCAGCGCTCGTTCGTCAGCGCGCTTGCCGTGAAAGACGGGCGCATCGTCGCGACCGGCGACGATCGCGACATGCTGCGCCATGCGCACGACGCGACGCTGTGCATCGACCTGAACGGCCGCACCGCGATTCCGGGGCTGATAGACGCGCACCTGCAGGCGATACGCGGCGCCATGGACTTCAACCTCGAGCTGCGCTGGGACGGCGTGCCGTCGCTCGCCGAAGCACTCGACCTGCTGGGCCGGCAGGTGCGGCGTACGCCCGCGCCGCAGTGGGCGCGCGTGGCGGGCGGCTGGACCGCGTTGCAGTTCGCGGAAAAGCGCGGCCCGACGGCCGCCGAGCTGAACGCGATCGCGCCCGATACGCCGGTGTTCGTCCAGCATCTGTCCGACACCGCGTGGCTGAATGCGGCCGCGTTGCGCGCGCTCGGCTACGGCCGCGACACGCCGGACCCGCCGGGCGGCGAACTGCGGCGCGACCGTCATGGGCGGCCAACCGGCCTGCTCCTTGCGCGTACGGATCCGGCGGTGTTCTCAGCGGCGCTGGCGCGCGCGCCGACGCTCGACGCTGCCGACCGGCTCAACTCGACGCGGCATTTCATGCATGCACTGAACCGCGTCGGCGTGACGAGCGCGATCGACGCCGGCTGCGACGGCCTCGCGTATCCGGACGACTACGCGGCCGTCATGGCGCTTGCGCAGCGCGGCGAGCTGACGCTGCGCATCGCATACAACCTCGGCGCTCGGCACGCCGGCCGCGAACTCGACGACTTCGCGCAGTGGATCGCGCTGACGGCGCCCGGCGACGGCGACGCGTTCCTGCGCGCGAACGGCGCTGGCGAGCGGCTGCTGTTCTCGGCGGTCGATCTCGGCAATTTCCTGGAGCCGCGCGCCGAACTGAGCGCAGCGCTAGAAGCAGGATTGGCGGCCGTCGTGCGCCTGCTGGTGCGTCATCGCTGGCCGTTCCGGATGCATGCGACGTACGACGAATCGATCGGCCGCTTCCTGAACGTGTTCGAAGCCGTGAACCGCGAGCTGCCGTTCGGCGGACTGCGCTGGTGCTTCGACCGGTGCGAGACCATTTCGGATGCGAACATCGCGCGCGTCGCGGCGCTCGGCGGCGGCGTGACCGTTCAGCCGCGCATGGCGTTCCAGGGCGAGGCGTTCATCGCGCGCCACGGCGCCGCTGCGGCTACTCGCGCGCCGCCGATCCGCGCGATGCTCGCGGCCGGGCTGCCGGTCGGCGTGGGCTCCGGCGCGATGGGCGCGGGCAGCTACAACCCGTTCGTCGCGCTGTACTGGATGGTGTCGGGCCGCAGCGTCGGCGGCACCGCGCTGTATCCGGCGCGCAACCGGCTCGGCCGGATGGAGGCGCTGCGCCGCTACACGGTCGGCAGTGCGTGGTTTTCAGCGGACGAACACCGCAAGGGCGCGCTCGTGCCCGGCCGGTATGCGGACTTCGCGGTGCTGAGCGACGACTACTTCACGATCGACGCGCGGCTGATCCCGCAGTTGTCGTCGGTGCTGACGGTCGTCGACGGCAAGGTCGTGCATGCGGAGCAGGAGTTCTCGCCGCTCGCGCCGCCGCCGTTGCCGCCCGTCAGCCCCGCGTGGTCGCCGGTTGCCGAAACCGGCGGCGTGCGTGCGACCGGCGCCGACGCGCGCGACGGTTCGCGCGCAGCCGGAGCCGCTGCCGCATGCGCGGACGCCGGCAACGATGCATGCCGCGCGCGCGGCCGCGAGCGCCGCTTCGCGCGGCTGCGCTACCCGACGGCGAGTGCGGCGACAGACGGTTGCGTTGCATTCGGTCGCCGTTGCATCGCGTACTAGCCGGTGTGCGGCGGCGCCAGATGCTGCGCAGTAGCGGCTGCGCACCGAATTGAACGATTTTCCGCCCCGTTCGCGGGGCATGAAGGAGACACGATGAATGCTGCGCACCCGCGCGCTCCGGCCAGCCGCGATGAAGTGGCCGGCGTTCGCATTCCGCGCACGGCCGTTGCGGTCGAAGCGGCCGACGCCGCCCGCGCGTCGTTGCCGGCCGCGCTCGCCGATCATGCGGGCCGCGTGTTCGTGTTCGCATCGCTCGCCGCGCGGCGTGCGGGCGACGCGTGCGATGCCGACGCGCTGTACGTTGCCGCGATGTACGCGAACATGGGGCTCAGTCACGCGTACTGCCGCTCCACCGAACGCTACGAACTCGACGGCGCGGATGCCGCGCACGCGCTGCTCGTGCGGCATCGCCGGTCGCGTCGCATGCGCGACGACGTATGGCATGCGATCGCGCTGCATACGACGCCGGCGGTGGCCGCACGCGCGTCGCCGCTCGCTCGCGCACTCGCTTGCGCGGTATCGACCGATTTGATGGCGACCGATTTCGACGCGTATACGGCCGACGAACGCGCCGCGCTGCTGGCCGCTTACCCGCGCGGCAGCGGCTTTCGCGAGACGTTCCTCGCGACGGTTGCGCGCGGCGTCGAACATCGGCCGTTGTCGACGTTCGGCACGTGGAGCGCCGACGTGCTCGAACGCGCGGATCCGGATTTTCATCGGCCGAATTTCTGCGGGCGCGTGCTCGGCGCGCGGTGGACGGACGCATGATTGCGCCGCACATGCGCTCGGCACGCGGCCGTGGGACCGCCGGCGCGGCCACCGGCACGGCCCGCGGCGTCGCGCCGCGGCGCCGCACATGCCGCGCGTGGTGCGGTGCGGGCGCCGCTCACGCGTGCGCTTGCGCCGCGTCGTGCCGCGCATAGTCGACGTAGCCCGCGCGATCGCCGCCATACCAGCCGACGGACTTCGGCTCCGCCAGCGGCGCGCGGATCGCGATGCGCTCCACGAGGTCCGGGTTCGCGATGTACGCACGCGCGAACGCGACGAGATCGGCGTCGCCTGCATCGATCAGCGCGTTCGCCGCATCCGGCGAGATGCCGCCATTGACGATCAGCGTGCCGTGAAACGACCGGCGCGCGTGCTCGACGATGCACGGCAGATCGGGTTCGCCGCTCCAGCCGTTGGTGTCGGCCGCGTGCAGATACGCGACGCCTGCTTCGTCGAGCATCCGCCCGACGTACGCATACGTTGCATCCGGATCGGCATCGCGCACGTTGTTGTACTTCGCGTACGGCGAAATCCGCACGCCGACTCGCGCGAGCGGCATCACGCCGCCGACCGCATCGACGATTTCTTCGAGAAAGCGCGCGCGGTTCGCGACCGAGCCGCCGTAGCGATCGTCGCGGCGGTTCAGCGTCGACGACAGGAACTGATGCGGCAGGTAGCCGTTGGCCGCATGGATCTCGACGCCGTCGAAACCCGCGGCCATCGCGCGCTCGGCCGCGCGGCGGAATTCGTCGACGGTCGCGGCGACTTCATCGGTCGTCATCGCACGCGACGGCGTCGCGTGAATCTTCGTGTAATAGCCGTTCTGCAGTTGCGCCCACACCTGCAACTGTTCGAGATCGTCGTTCACGCCGGACGGCGACAGCGGTGCCGCGCCGCCGAGCAGCGTCAGCGAGCTGACGCGGCCGCCATGCCAAAGCTGCGCGAAGATGCGTCCGCCGTTCGCGTGGACGGCGTCGGTGATGCGCTTCCAGCCGGCGGCCTGCGCGTCGTCGACGAGCCCGGGCGTCAGCTCGAATGCGGCGGACGCCGGGCTGACGTTGGTCGCCTCGGTGACGATCAGGCCGGCCGACGCGCGCTGCGCGTAGTACTCGGCCATCAGTTCGGTGGGCAGCCCGCGCGACGGTGCGCGCGAGCGCGTCATCGGCCCCATCACGACGCGGTTCGGTAGCGCGAGGCCGCGCAGATCGTATGCACTGAGCAGGGAAGACATGGTGAACTCCTTTCATTGGCGTGGAGCGGGGCGGCGATGCGCGCCGCAAACGAATCGGTTCGACGGACGCATCGGTCAGCCGAGCGCGTGACGGCGTGCGTGCGGCCGCCCGATCAGCAGGTAATGGGCGAGCGCGACGACCGGGAACGCACCGGCCACTGCCGCGACGAGCGGCCAGCCGCCATGCTCGTACAGCGGGCTCGCGAGCGCGGAGCCGACGGCGCCGCCGACGAAGATGCTGGTCATGTACAGCGCGTTGAGCCGGTTGCGGCTCGCCGCATGCAGCGCGTAGATTTCCCGCTGGCCGAGCACCATGTTCATCTGCACCGCGAAGTCGAGCACGATCCCGGTGACGACGAGCCCGTACAGCCCGGCGCCGTGCACGAACCCCACCGCATACGACAACGCGCCGGCGACGAGCGCGATCAGCGTCGCGCGCACCGTATGGCCGGCGTCGGCGAGCCGTCCGGCCACCGGCGCCGAGGTCGCGCCGATCGCACCGACCAGCGCGAACAGGCCGATCGCCGACTGCGACAACCCGTAGTGACGCGTGAGCTCGACCGGCACGGCGGTCCAGAACAGGCTGAACGACGCGAACATCAGGCCCTGGTAGAGCGCGCGGTGGCGCAATACCGGCATCGTGCGCACGAGGTGCAGCAGCGAGCCGATCAGTTCGGGATAGGTCGCGCGATGGTCGGGTTGGCGCGACGGAATCGTCAGCGCGAGCAAAGCCGTCACGATCGTCATCAGCACCGCGGCGGCCGCGAACACGAAGCGCCAGCCGAACGCGTCGGCCACGACGCTCGACAGCGGGCGCGCAAGCAGGATGCCAAGCAGCAGCCCGCTCATGATCGTGCCGACGACGCGGCCGCGCGAATGATCGGGGGCGAGGTGCGCGGCGAGCGGCACGAGGATCTGAACGGCCACCGAACTGAAGCCGATCAGCAGCGAAATCGCGAGAAAGAGCCCGGGCGTGCGCACGAGCGCCGCAGCCGCGAGGCTTGCGATCGACACGACGGCCGTGACGATCATCAGCTTGCGGTTTTCGAGCAGATCGCCGAGCGGCACGATGAAGAACAGGCCGAACGCGTAGCCGATCTGCGTCAACGACACGATCAGGCTTGCCGTGCCGCCGGACATGTGCAGGCCGGGCGCGATGAGTTCGGTGATCGGCTGCGCGTAGTACAGGTTCGCGACGATCGCGCCGCAGCTGAAGGCAAACAGCAGGATCAGCCCCTGCGTGAGTTGGGTGCCGTGCGCGGGCGGCGCGAGCGGCGTGGCATCTGCTGACATGGTCGGCTCCTGGAGAAGAGGGGGGCGCGCACCGTGTCGCCGCGCCGGCATCGGGTCCGTCCGGCCGCGATACGGTGCACCGCGTTGCCGTCAATACTATTGATCAATCGATAAAGCCGGAAGCGAGCCGCCGCGCAATCGAGCATTGCGCGGCACGCAAAGGTGCCGCGCGCGCGTTCAGCCACGCTTGCCCTGCAACGTCGGGATCTGCTCGAACAGGCCCGAGAGCCAGTCGACGAACACCTTCAGCTTGACGGGTACGTGCCGGTTCGGCGGATAGAGCACGGAGATCGGCCGCGGGGGCGCGTTGAAGTCGGTCAGCACTTCGCGCAGCCGGCCCGATTTCAAGTAGGGTTCGACCAGGTACAGCGACGTCTTGATCATGCCGATCCCGGCGACGCCGCACTCGATGTAGTTGTCCGCATCGTTGACGGCGACCGTGCCGCACATCTGCACGATGCGCGGCTCGCCGTCGACGACGTAATCCCACACGCGCGGGCGCCCGGTATCGGCCGAGATGTGGCTGACGCCGACGTGCTGCGCGAGATCGTCGACCGTCTGCGGCTCGCCGAACCGCGCGAAATACGCGGGCGACCCGCACGTGCACGTGGTCAGGCTGCCGATCCGCTTCGCGATCATTCCGGAGTCGTCGAGCGCGCCGATGCGCACCACGCAATCGACGCCTTCGCCGACGAGATCGATCTGCCGGTCGGTTACACCGAGTTCGATCATGATTCCCGGATGGGCGTCGAGAAACGCAGGCAGCGCCGGCACGACGACCTGCTTCGCCATCGCCGGCGGCAGGTTCACCTTCAGCCGCCCGCGCGGCACGTTGCGGGCCTGCGACACCGATGCCTCCATGTCGTCGATCTCGCGCAGCACCGCGACGGAGCGTTCGTAGTACGCCTGGCCGTCCTCGGTCAGCGAGATGCGGCGCGTCGTGCGGTTCAGCAGCCGGCAGCCGAGGTGCTGTTCGAGCGCGCTCAGCAGCGCGGACACGCGCGGCGTCGTGAGGCCGGTGGTGTCGGACGCGCGCGTAAAGCTGCCGGTTTCGACGATGCGCGTGAACACGCGCATCGAGAGCAAGGTATCCATTGTCGGGGAAGCTCCAGCCTGTCGGGTTGCGGCGCCGGTGCGTGCCGGCGCGCTCTGGTCTGATGGCGAGTATCGACGATCGAAATTCGGGTGTCGAGCAACGGGTTCGACCGAACCGCTATGCGTCGATCCGCTTTCTCAGCGCGTCGCCGGCGAACGGCATTTCCCGCATGCGCTGGCCGGTCGCATCGAAAATCGCGTTGGCCAGCGCACCCGCGGTCGGCCCCATCGACGCCTCGGCCGCGCCGAGAAACGGCGCGCCGGGGCGATTGACCAGGTGGACTTTCACGCTTTGCGGCGCGGCCGAGAAGCGCAGGATCGGATAGCTGCTCCAGTCGAAGCTGCGGATTCGCTCGGTGTCGTACTTCAGCGCCTCGTACAGCGTCCAGCTCGCTGCCTGCACGATGCCGCCTTCGATCTGGTTGCGGATGCCGTCCGGCGACACGACCTGGCCGGCGTCGACGGCGGCTTCCGCGCGCTCGAGCGTCACCTGGCCGGTTTCCGGCACGACCGAGACCTCGACGGCGATCGCGACGTACGCCATCAGGTTCTTGTACTTGCCGAATGCGAAGCCGACACCGCGATTGCGCGCACGCGGCGGTCGCGGCCAGCCGAAGTGCGTCGCCGCGAGCCGGATCACCTGACGCGCACGATGGTCGTCCATGTGACGCAGCCGGAACTCCACCGGATCGACGCCGGCCGCGTGCGCGAGTTCGTCCATGAAGCTCTCGATCGCCCAGATGTTGGTGTGTGCGCCGAGCGAGCGCATCGCCGACGTCTGCAGCGGCATCGTCGGCGAGAAGTTGTTGACGATGTGCTGGTTCGGCAGCGCATACAGCGGGATCGCGTTGCGGTCGGCGCCGCCTTCCGGTTGCAGCATCGGCGTCGACGGCGCCGGCACGAACGGCGGCTCGAGCATCCGCGCGGGCAGCAGCCGGCCGGCGTTGACGATCCGCTCGTTGTGCGAGCTGCTCCACAGCGCATAGTTCCAGTCGACGATGCGGCCGCTTGCATCGAGCGACGCGCTGATCTCGGTCACCATCGCGGGCGTGAAGTGATCCCACGTGTGCTCCTGTTCGCGCATCCACTGCACGCGAATCGGCTTGCCCGGCATCGCGGCGGCGATCAGCGCCGCATGCGCGGCCGCATCGTCGGCGCCGTTGTGTCCATAGCAGCCGGATCCTTCGGTATGAATGCAGCGGATGCTCGCCTTCGGCATCGACAGCATCTCGGCAAGCGCGTCGCGCAGCGGGTAGACGCCCTGCGAGTGCGTCCATACGGTCATCGTCCCGTTCTCGAGATGCGCGACCGCACACGACGGTCCGATCGACCCGTGCAGCAGATAGTTCTTCAGGAACGTCGCGTTCAGCGTCTTCGCGGCCGGCGCGGTGGCCGCGTGCGTGTTCGCGATCTCGATGCGCTGCGTCGCGATCCGCTTCAGGTCCGCATGCACGGTGCCGCGATCGGGCAGCTTGCGGCCCGGCGACCAGCGGCAGCCGGCGGCGAGCGCGCGCTGCGCGACCACCGCCTGCCATTCGCCCTGTGCGACTACCGCGAGCATGCTGCCATTGCGCACGATCCGCACGACGCCCGGCAGCTTCAGGATCGCGGCCTCGTCGAACGACAGCAGCTTCGCTTCGTACACCGGCGGCATCACGACGCGCGCGTGCAACATGCCGGGCAGCTGCATGTCCTGTACGTAGCTGACGCCGCCCGTCACCTTGTTCGGGATGTCGACGCGCGGCAGCGACGTGCCGATCACGGCGAACGTCGCCGGGTTCTTCAGCGGCGACGTCGGCGTCGCATTGCGGTGCAGATCGACGGTGCGGATCGCGTCGCCGTAGGTCATCGTGCGGCCGTCGGGCGCCTTGATCACCGCGTCCGCGGTCGTCAGCTTGCCCGGATCGACGCCGAAGCGTTTCGCCGCGCCTTCCACGAGCAACGCACGCACCTGCGCGGCCGCGTTCAGCAGCGCGGAGCCGCTGTCGGCCATCGTGTGGCTGCCGGCGGTCAGGCCTTCGTCGGGCGATGCGCCGGTGTCGGCCGTCAGGAACGTGATCAGCGACGGCTTCATGTCGAGCTCCTCGGCGGCCACCTGAAGCAGCGCGGTGCGCACGCCGGTGCCGAGCTCGACCTTGCCGGTAAACACGGTGACCTTGCCGTCGGGCGCGATCTTGATCCACGCGTCGAGCAGCGGATTCGTCTTCAGGCTGCCGGCGAGCGCCTGCGTGGCTTTCGCGACGTGGACGGCGGCCCCTTCGTCGGCGATCACGAGCTGCGCGGCCGCGCGCGCGGCGGGCGCGAGCGTGAACGCGACGAACAGCGCGCCGGAGACGATGAAGTGCCGGCGGCTTTCGTCGATGTCGTCGTGATCATTCATCACAGTGCCTTGCTGATCGTGACGGGAGCGGAAGCGGGTTCCGGCGCGGGCAGCCCGGCGACCGAGCGCACGGCCGCGAGTATCCGCATGTGCGTGCCGCAACGGCACAGGTTGGGTTCCATGTGCGTGCGCAACTCCTGCTCGGTCGGTTTCGGATTGCGTTCGAGCAATGCCTGCGCGCGCATGATCATCCCGGCGATGCAGTAACCGCACTGTGCGGCCTGGTGCTCGATGAACGCACGCTGCAGCGGGCCGGGATGCTCGGCGGTTCCGAGGCTCTCGATAGTGCGCACGCTGCGCGAACCGACCGCGGCTACCGGCATCAGGCACGAGAACGCCGGCTTGCCGTCGACGATCACGGTGCAGGCGCCGCATTGTCCGAGGCCGCAGCCGAACTTCGCGCCATGCAGATGCAGGTCGTTGCGCAGCGCGTACAGCAGCGGCGTGGACGGATCGATGTCCAGCGCGTGCCGCACGCCATTGACGGTGAGGGTGATCATCGTGCTGAGTCCTCTTTTCTGAGCTTCGCGGCCAGCGCTTCGGCGCCCGGCCATGCGGGACGATCGGTGTAGGTCTCGCGAACGTACGCGGCGAGATCGGCGATCTGCGCGTCGTCGTACTGATCGATGAACGACGGCATGTAGTTCAGCGTGTCCTCGCCGTGCCAGCCGATGCCGTTGAACATCATCTGGATCGCGTTGCGCGGCGTATCCGCGTTGACCGCCGTGCTGAACGCGAGCGTCGGCCGCTCGCCGATCGACTGCATCGGCGCGGCCGGCCCGTGGCACTGCGCGCACGACGCCTGGAACAGCACCGCGCCGCGTTGCGCGGCCGGCGTCGTCGCGGCGCGTTCGACCGGATGCAAGACCGCACGCGCGTTCGCCGGCTTCTGGATCGACAGGATGTACGCGGCGATCGCCTCGACGTCCTCGGCCGGCACCGTCGCCAGGTCGCGCGTGACGGGCAGCATCGGCCCGGCCGCCGCGCCGTGCTCGCTCGCGCGGCCGGTGCGCAGATACGTGACGAGTTGCGCCTGCGTCCAGGGCCGCGCAGCCTGCGCGAGCGTATTGAGCGGCGGCGCTTCCCAGCCGTCGACGATCCCGCCGTCGAATGCGCGGCCGCGTTGCTCGCCGCCGATCGCATTCAGCGGCGAGTGGCACGACGCGCAGTGGCCGAGCCCGTCGACGAGCATTTTTCCGCGGTTCCATTGCGCGGACTGCGCGGGATCCGGCTGATATGCGCCTTCGCGGAGGAACAGCACGTTCCAGAACGCCACCAGCGGCCGGAAGTTCAGCGGAAACACCAGGTCGTTGGCGGGCGTCGTCGCGCGCACCGGCGTGCGCGTCATCAGATACGCATAGGCGGCGGCGATGTCGTCGTCCGACATTCGCGTGAAGTGAATGTACGGAAACGCCGGGTAGAGCGGCTGGCCATTGCGCCCGATGCCGGTGCGCAGCGCACGCGCGAATGCGTCGCGCGACCAGCGGCCGATGCCGGTGTCCGGATCCGGCGTGATGTTCGTTGCATATATGGTGCCGAACGGCGTCGCGAGCGGCAGGCCGCCCGCGAACGGCTTGCCGTCCTTCGCGGTGTGGCACACGACGCAGTCGCCGAGCGCGACGACGCGCGCGCCGGCACGCACCAGCTGCGGGTCGAACGATGCGGCGGCCGGCGGATCGATCGGCGCGATCGATGGACGGACCGCGATGGCGATCGCAACTGCGAGGCCCGCGAGCGCGATGCCCGCCGCGCCGAACCAGAGTCGTTCGTGCTTCATGCGCGCTCCACGCGAAACGGTGCACCGCACGTTGCACGATGCGCGTATCGGCCATCGTGCGTGGGCCGGGCCGGCCGCGAACGCGTTGCAGCGCGGGGGGGATTGGCAACAGGGGTCAAGTCGTCACTCCGACAATCGAAATGGCGCACAGGCACGGGGCCTGTACGCTCGCTCATGCAACCAGTCTACGCAGACGTCGGCATCCTTTCCTGAAACGGGGCTGAAACGTTCTGAACGGCGTCCGGCCCGGGGTCCGGTCGTACGCGGCACGCATGCACTAGATCCGCAGCAGCCGGCCCGCGTTGCCGCCGAGCACCATTGCGCGCTGATCGGCCGGAAGGTTCAGCCGGTCGAGAAAGCGCACCGGTTGCTCGTAGCCCATGTCGAAGCAATAGTCGCTGCCGAGCACGAGGCGGTCGATGCCCACGTTGTCGATCAGGAAGTTGAGCACCGGCGCCGAGTGGGACACCGTGTCGTAGCTGAAGCGCCGCAGATAGCTGCTCGGCTTTTGCGCGAGCCGGCGCGTTTCCGGCCGCACGGTCCAGCCTGCGTCCAGGCGGCCGGCGAGGATCGGCAGCGCGCCGCCGGCATGCGGCAGCGTGAAGTGCAGCGCCGGGTGACGATCGAGCACGCCGCCGAGGATCAGATGCGAACCGGCGATCGCCGTATCGAACGGGTTGCCGAGCAGGTTGCTGAGATAGAAATCCCCGAGGCGCGCACCGCCGACGGTTTGCTGCGGATGCAGGAACACCGGCAGCCCGAGCTGCTCGATGCGCGCGAACACCGGCGCGAACCGCGGATCGTCGAGGTCGCGGTTGTCGATGTTGGTGCCCATGTACACGCCGCGCACGCCCGGCAGCGCCGCCGCGTGCTCGAGCTCGTCGATCGCGTCGGTCGCATCGAGCATCGGCAGCGTCGCAAGTACGACGAAGCGGGCCGGATGCCGCTGATGCACGCGCGACGCGGAGGTATTCCAGGCGCGCGCCAGTTTCGCGTTGAACGGCCGGTCGCCCCAGTACGCCATCGGCACGCTCAGCGACAGTGCCTGCACGTCGACGCCGGAAGCATCCATGTCGGCGAGCCGCGCATCGACGTCGATGAATTTCATCGGCAGCGGCCCGAGGCCGCCGGCCGGCGTGCGGAACGTGAATGTCGTGTCGTCGCACGCGAATGCGCCGCCGAACCGCTTGCCTTCGCCACCGACGAGATTGCAGAAGCTTTCGGGGTAATAGTGCGCGTGGATGTCGATCGAGCGCGGGCGGGCGGCCGACGCAGCCGAAGCGGACGAGCCGGAGGCCCGTTCCACGGCCGCCGCCGGGCGTCCCGCAACGGCGGCGCCGGCGAGTGCGGCGAATGCGCCGAGCACACGGCGCCGCCCGTTTGACATGCAGCAGAAACAGGTCATCGGATCGTCTCCAGGTCGTGATTGTCGTGTTGGCGCGCGCCGTGGCGCGGCAGGATGCCGAGCTCGCATTCGACGAGCTGCGTGTCGAACAGCGCGCGCTCGCGTCGCGCGCGGGCCGAGCCGTCGGTGACCGACACCGCGACGATCGCGACGAATGCCGCAGCCATCGAGAACAGCGCCGGATATTCGTACGGATAGGGCGCCTGCGCATGGCCGAGCACCTGCACCCATACGGTCGGGCTCAGCACGGTGAGCGCGACCGCGGTGACGAGGCCGACCGTGCCGCCGATCACCGCGCCACGCGTCGTCAGGCCGCGCCAGTAGATCGAGAGCAGCAGCACCGGGAAGTTCGAGCTGGCCGCGATCGAGAATGTCAGGCTGACGATGAACGCGATGTTCTGCTTCTCGAACGCGATGCCGAGTACGATCGCGAGCACGCCGAGCACCAGCGTCGTCGCGCGTGCGACGCGCATTTCGTCGCGGTCGGTCGCACGGCCGCGGCGCAGCACGTTCGCGTAGAGGTCGTGCGAGATCGCGGACGAGCCGGCGAGCGTGAGCCCGGCGACCACGGCGAGAATCGTCGAGAACGCGACCGCGCAGATGAACCCCAGAAACAGGTTGCCGCCCACCGCGTGCGCGAGGTGGATCGCGACCATGTTCGCGCCGCCGGCGACCGCCCCCGATGCATCGCGATACCGCGGGTCCGCCGCGACGAGTGCGATCGCGCCGAAGCCGATCACGATGATCAGCGCATAGCCGGCGCCGACGATCCCCGTTGCGTGAAGGATGCTCTTGCGCGCTGCGCCCACGTCGCGGACCGTGAAGAAGCGCATCAGGATATGCGGCAGGCCGGCCGTGCCGAAGATCAGCGCGAGCCCGAGCGACACCGCGGACACCGGGTCGGACACGAGGCCGCCCGGCCGCATGATCGCCGCGTGCTTCGGATGGACGAGCAGTGCCTGCGCGAACAGCGCGTCGAGGCTGAAGCCGAAGCGGCTCAGCACCATGAGCGCCATGAATGCCGCGCCGGCAAGCAGCAGCACCGCCTTGACGATCTGGATCCACGTGGTCGCCAGCATGCCGCCGAAGAACACGTAGATCACCATCAGCACGCCGACGATGACCACCGCGACCGTGTAGTTCAGCCCGAACAGCAGCTCCACGAGCTTGCCTGCACCGACCATCTGCGACACCAGGTAGAGCAGCACGATCACGATCGAGCTCGACGCCGCGAACGCGCGGATCGGCCGTTGCTGCAGCCGGTAAGACACGACGTCGGCGAACGTGTACTTGCCGAGATTGCGCAACGGCTCCGCGATCAGGAACAGGATGATCGGCCAGCTCGCGAGAAAGCCGACCGAATAGATCAACCCGTCGTAACCGCTCGTGAACACGAGCGCCGAGATGCCGAGCAGCGATGCGGCCGACATGTAGTCGCCCGCGATCGCCCAGCCGTTCTGGAACGCGGTGATGCGGCCGCCGGCCGCGTAATGATCGGCGACGCTGTGGTTCTGGCGGGCCGCCCAGCGCGTGATGACGAGCGTCGACGCGACGAACAGCATGAACATGCCGATGGCGACCGGATTGTGCGCGTGCGCGAGCGGCGCGGCGCCGGCCGCCCACGCCGGCGCCGCGGCGGCCGTGGCTGCAGCCGCAGCGAGGATGACGGCGACGATGCGCTTCATTGGCCGCCTCCGTCGCGAAGCGAGGCGACACGCGCGTCGTGCACCGAATTCGCGCGCCATACGTACAGCGCGACGAGCGCGAACGTCGCGACGAACATGCCGAAGCCGGCCGGAATCCCCCACGTGGTCGCGCGGCCCGGCGCGATCGGCCGGCCGAGCCATGCCGGCGCGAACGCCAGCGACAGGATGAACGCGAAATAGAGCGCGAGCATCACGGCGGTCAGCGACCACGCGAATCGCCTCCTGCGTTTGACGAGGTCGCGCAGGCGCGGATCGCGCAGCAGCGGATGCGGGGCAGCGGCGGGCACATCGGGGGCGGGCGCGTGACCGGGGGCGGCCGGAATCGAGCGGTTCACGGTGTCTCCTTGTCGGTATTGGGCAGGGCGCGATGCGGCGGCGCCGCACGTCGTGCGAGGGCGCGCCAGCGTTCAGAATCGGGGTGGCACGGCGGTTTCACGCATCACGACTTCCGGCGTCCGGTAGCGCTCGGCCATCGCGCGTTCGGTGTCGTCCTTCAGTTGCGCCTGCATGTATGCGCCGAGATGGCGTGCGTGCTGCACGATCGCCGCGCCGAATGCGGTGCGCGCGTCGCTGTATGCGTGCAGCGCGTCGAACGTATCGGCGTGCGCGGCCAGCGCGCCGACGAGCGCCATCGCGTCGCCGGCCGCCTTCGTGACGCCCATCCCGCAATGCGGCCGTGCGACGAAGGCGGCGTCGCCGAGCAGCGCGACGCGGCCGAACGCCATGCGCGGCACCTCGAGGTCGTAGATCGGCTGGAACAGCGGCTGCGCGGCGCGCGACACGACTTCCGCGAACTGCGGCGCGAGCAATGCATGCGCGGCGTCCTCCAGGTCGTCGAGCACGTCGCGGCGGATCAGCGTCGGCGGAATGCCGGCCGGCCACAGCTTGCCGGTCGCATCGGTGAGCAGGTTCGGCAGGTCGGTGTCCTCGCGGGTCGCGCGATACCAGACGAAGTTGTAGCGGCGCTCGCCGGGCTGCGTGCTGTTGTGCTGGCCCGCGACCGGGTAACCGAGGATCTGCTCGTGCGGCGGCAGGCCGAACGCGAACTTGCCGAACAGCGCCGCATGCGTGCGATCGGACAGCTCGCGCTCGTCGACGAGGCCGCGCCACGCGACATAGCCCGCGTACTGCAGGCGTGCGTCCGGCAGCAATCGTTCGCGGATCGCCGAACGGAAGCCGTCTGCCGCGACGACCAGATCGGCGTGCACGACGGAGCCGTCGGCCAGCGTGAGCGTCGCGCGCTCGGGGCCGTCCGCGACGTCGGCGACGACCGCCCCCGCGTGATGGTGCTGGTCCGGCAGCGCGGCGCGCAGCACGTGATACATCTTGCTCCATGCGGTGAGCGTCTGCGGCAATGGCCGCTCGGACGCGAGCGAGCCGTCCTGCGCGAGCGTCACGCGCGATTCGACGTTCACGCCGATCGATGCGTCGATGCGCACGCCGGCCGCGCGCAGCACGTCGAACAGCTCCGGGTGCGTGACGATGCCGGCGCCGCGGCCGGACAGCGCATCGGGCACGCGTTCGAACACGTCCACGTCCCAGCCGTTGCGCAGCAGCAGGTTCGCGGCGAACAGGCCGCCCAGCGAGCCGCCGACGATGGCGGCCTTGCGATTCTTCGAAAGGGGGCTCATGTCACGCTCCATTGGCAGTGGCGGCCGTACGCGGCATCTCGAGGCCGGCGACCTCGGCGGCCGGGTAGTTCAGTTCGATCGTCACGCCCGATGGATCCTCGATGAAAACCTGATGCAGGCCGAGGCTCGGCACGGTGCGGTCGCGCCATGCGATGCCCTCGGCGCGCAGCGTGCGCCACATCGCCTCGACGCCGGTCGCGAGGAACGCGATGTGGTCGATGGCGCCGGTGCCCGACGGCGGCACGGTCTTGTCGCCGAGATAGGCGGCCAGCCCGTGCGGATCGGCCGGGTCGAGGCCGATCAGGTGGACGGTGCCGTAGTCGGCTTCGTCGTCGCCGGCGTACAGCCACGCACCCGGAAAATCGAACGGCGGGCGGTAGCCGCGCCTGAAACCGAGTACACGTTCGTAGAAGCGGCACGACCTTTCGAGATCGGGCGTGCGGATCGAGTAGTGCGCGAGTCGCGAGACAGGCATGGCGGACCTCTTGTTTATCGAAGGATAAGTTATCGTTCGATAAATTCTAGGCGGAAGAACCGCGCGGCGTAAAGCCGGGATCGAGCCGTGTTAACCCTTGGTCCGGAACGGGGGACGAATCACGTAACGTCCGGCGCCGATCGCGTCACGTCGGGATCTCGCCGGCGACGACTTCGTCCTCATAGCACCAGATCCAGCGCTCGCCGGGTTCGATCGACCGGACGAGCCGGTGTCCGGTTGCGCTGAAATGCCGGCTCGCGTGGCGATTGGGCGACGAATCGCAGCAGCCGACGTGTCCGCAGATCAGGCACATTCGCAAATGCACCCAGCGGCTGCCGGATTTCACGCATTCCTCGCAAGTGTCTTCGTCGGTGTGCAGCACGCGTGCATCGTCGAGATGCGTACAGGCATTGGCCATCGTGGGCTCCGGTGCCGGCGCGGGGCTCAATGCTTGCGGCGCGGCCGGTGCGATGCCGCAAGCGGGACGGATAAGCGGCATTGTGCGGCGTCGTGGCGCAGCCGCACCTTAATTGTTGTGAATTCGCGCGTGCAGCGGATGTGCGCGGCGTAGAGTCGCGAGTGCGTCCGGACGCATGGCGTCGGCAGGACCGCATTCGACATCGACATCCTCGGGAGGCGCTCATGGCCGAGTCGCAGCACATCCGGATCGTAGGCCTGCCGCACAGCAAGGACGCGTACGCGATCCGCGATTTCCTGCAGCGGCGCATGGTCGCGTACGACTGGTGCGCGCTGACGTCGGACGCCGACTGCGCACGCGAGCTCGGAATCGCGCCGTTGCGCGACATCCGGCTGCCGGTCGTGATCTTGCCGGACGGTTCGCGCCTGTACCAGCCGACGCTTGCCGAGATCGCCGCGCGCCTTGGCTGGGTCTCCAGGCCGCGCTTCGTCGAATACGACGTGTCGATCTACGGCGCCGGCCCGGCCGGATTGTCGGCGGCCGTCTATGCGGCGTCCGAGGGGCTGCGGGCGGTGGTGATCGAGCGCGGCGCGGTGGGCGGGCAGGCCGGCACGAGCTCGCTGATCGAGAACTACATGGGGTTTCCCGACGGCATTCCGGGCGCGGAACTCGCGGAGCGTGCACGCGAGCAGGCGATGAAGTTCGGCGTCGAACTGCTGACGATGCGCGAGGGCGTGCATGCGACATTCGTCGACGGCAAGATTCGCGTCGAACTCGCCGACGGATCGCTTCTGGTCGCGCGCTCGAACATCTGCGCGACCGGCATCGAATACCGGAGCCTCGGCCTGCCGGAGGAGCCGGCATTTCTGAATGCCGGGCTGTTTTACGGCGCCGGATCGAGCGAAGCGCCGATGTGCGCGGGCGAGCAGGTTTTCATCGTCGGCGGCGGCAATTCCGCCGGGCAGGCGGCGATGAATTTCTCGCGACACGCGCGCGAGGTGACGATGCTGGTGCGCGGCGCATCGCTCGCGGACACGTTGTCGCGCTATCTGATCGACCGGATCGAGCGCACGCCGAACATCACGGTGCGCTATCGGTGCACGGTCAGTGCCCTGTTCGGCGACGGCTGGCTCGACGCGATCGAGTTGCGCTCGGAAGACGGCGCGCGCGAACGCGTTCCGGCCACGCGCCTGTTCGTGTGCATCGGCGGCGCGCCGAATACCGACTGGGCGAAGGACACCGACATCATCCGCAATCCGGGCGGCTACCTCGTGACCGGCAGCGACCTGTACGACTGCCCGGCGTTCGAGCGCGTATGGCCGCTCGAGCGACGCCCGTACTACCTCGAAACGAGCGTGCCGGGATCATTCGCGGCCGGCGACGTCAGGTCGGGCTCGGTCAAGCGCGTCGCGTCCGCGGTCGGCGAAGGCGCGATGGCCGTGACCTTCGTGCACCGGTTTCTCGGCGAGGATGCACCCCGGCTCGCGACAGTCTGACGCGCGCGCGAACGCGTCCAGACCGCTCCGGTTCGCCGGCTCACCTGGCATCGGCCCGCGTCGACTCGCGCAGCCCGTCGCGGCCCGCCTGCGTCGGCGGCGTCCACCCGCCGCCCAACGCACGCACGAGACTCACCGTCGCGACGGCGAGCGCCTGCCGGCTGTGAATCAGCTGGCGTCGCGCATTCAGCGCGTCGCGATCGGCATCGATGACTTCGAGGTAGCTGACGTAACCGTGTGCGTAGCGGCTTAGCGACAGTCGCGCGGCCGCGTCCGTCGCGCGCGCTGCACTGTCGTAGCGCAGGATCCGTTCGTTTTGCGCGGCGATGTCGTTGAGCGCATCCTGCACGTCGCGCAACGCGGCGATCGCGGTCGCGCGGTAGTTCGCATCGGCGACGTCCATCCCGGCCCGTGCGGCGGCCACGGCGGCATCGCGCTTGCCGCCGTCGAACAGGGTCAGCGCCACGTTTGCGCCGAGACTCCACAGCGAGCTGTTGCGGTCGAGAAACGTGCGCAGGTCGCGCGTTGCGAAGCCGCCGTCGGCCGTCAGCGTGAGGCTCGGCAACCAGGCGGTGCGCGCGATGCCGAGTTCGAGCGACGCCGCATCGGCGCGCCGAGCCGCCGCGAACACGTCCGGACGTTGCGCGAGCAGCGTTGACGGCAGTCCGGCCGGCACGTCCGGCACGCGTACGGGCACGGCTCGCGTGCCGAGGTCGAACGCAGTCGGCGATACACCGGTCAACACCGCAATCGCATCGACGAGGTTCTCGCGCAGCCGCCGGCTCTCCGCGAGATCGGCATGCGCGGTGTCGAGATCCGCCGATGCGCGCAGCGCGTCGAGGTCGCTCGCCGCACCGGCCCGCACGCGGGCGGCGATCACGTCGAGCGCGGTGCGCCGCAACCCGATCGCGCGCGCGAGCGTCGCCAGATCGTCGTCGACGAAACGCAGCGTCAGGTAATCGGCGGCGACCTCGCTCGCGATCCGCAGACGGACCGCATCGCGATCGGCCGCGGCCTGCAGCACGTTCTGCGCGCCGACGTCCGCATCGCCGCGCAAGCGGCCCCATAGATCGACTTCGTAGCTCGCGGTGACGGGAACCGACCAGTTGTGCATCGTGCGCTTCGGCAGCGCATTGTCGACCGTGCCGGACACGCGCGAGCGGCTGAACGACGGATCGATGCGCACGACCGGCGCGAGCGCCGCGTCGCGCATGCCGAGCAGCGCCTGCGCCTGCGCGACGCGCGCGGCTGCCGCACGGATATCGAAGTTGCGCGCGAGCGCGGCGTCGACGAGGATGCCGAGCTGCGGGTCGCCGAACCACGCGGGCCATGCGTGCAGCGACGGCGCACGTTCGTCGGTGGACGGCGCGGCATGGCGGAACCGGTCGTTGCCGACCGGCATCGGCGCGAGCGGCTGCGGCGCGATCGAGCACGCGGCCAGCGTGGCGGCGGCGAGCAGCGCGAGGGCGCGCTTCATCGCGAATCGCCGCCGCGTTGCAGCGTGACGACGACCGACAGCCCGGGCCCCGGATACGCGGTTCCGACGCGGCCGGCCCGTCGAGCAGAATCTTCACCGGCACGCGCTGCGTGACTTTGGTGAAATTGCCGGTGGCGTTGTCGGGCGGCAGCAGCGCGAATTGTGCGCCCGTCGCCGGCGACAGGCTGTCGATGCGGCCGGTGAATGCCTGCTGCGGCAACGCATCGAAGTGCAATTGCACGGTGTCGCCCGCGCGCACGTGGCGAAGTTGCGTCTCGCGGAAATTCGCGACGATCCATGGATGCGGCTCCACCAGCGTGAGCAGCGCCTGGCCGGGCGCGACGTGCTCGCCGGTTTCGACGGTCTTCTTGCCGACGTAGCCGTCCGATGGCGCAACGACCGTCGTGTAGCCGAGCTGCAGCACCGCGTCGTGCAGCTCCGCATCGTTCTGGTTCGACGTGGCGTCCGCCGCCTGCGCGGCCGCGAGCGCGCTGCGCCGTTGCGCGTCGGCCGCGGCGACGCGCGCGCGGGCGGACTTGCGCGCGGCGTCGGCCGCATCGAACTCCTGCTTCGACAGGCCGCGCGGCGTCTCGCGGGTCAGCTCTCTCGCGCGCGCATAGTCGAGTTCGGCCTTGTCCGCATCGGCGTGCGCGGACACGAGCGTCGCGTCGGCCTGCTCGATCAACGCGCGCGCGCGACTTGCATCGGCGTGCGCCTGCGCGACGCGCGCGCGCTGCGCGGCGACGCGCACGTCGAAATCGCGCCGGTCGATCTGCACGAGCGCGTCGCCGGCATGCACGAACTGGTTGTCGTCGACGAGCACGCGCTCGACGGTGCCGGCCACGCGCGGCGAGATCACGTGCAGGTGCCCGGTCACGTATGCATCGTCGGTGCCGCGATCGCGTGCGTCGAACTCGTACACGAGCAGCGCGACGAGCAGCAGCGCGAGCATCGCGATTGCCGCAATCAGCGGCCGGCGCGAACGTGCGGGCGTCGCGGGCGGCGCTTGCGAGGCAGCCGGCGTATCGGAAGAAGACGTGGTCATGTCCGGTGAACTCCATCGTACGGGCAGGATTCGACGCGCCGCGTTATGCTTGCGCGAACTCGACAGGGGAGCGCCGCTCGACGATGAACACCACCTTCGCCACCGGTAGTGCCGCGCCGGCGCCGGCCGTCGGCCCCGCGTCGGATATTCCGACGTTCCGCTCGATCGCTGCGATCGCAGCC